>NZ_CP045422.1:1632500-1932500 GCF_014926585.1 Devosia beringensis
CTTGAGCACGAGAAAGCAGCTGAGCAGGGCCGTCGGCACCGCGACCATGACCGCGATAGCCATGGCATTGGTCATGAAAGGAAACTGGAACGGCCAGAGGGCGTAGATCAGAACCTCGTTCATGGCGTGAGCTCGCTGGCAATATTGGCGTCGCGGCGGCGGCGCGAGGCCAGCATGCCGTGCTTGGGGGCAAAGAAGAAGGCGGCGAGGAAGACGGCGGTCTGCAGCACGACGATGATGCCGCCGGTGGCGCCATCGAGGAAGAAGGAGAGATAGGCGCCAACCAGCGAGGACAGCGCGCCCACCGCAATCGCGATCAGGATCAGGCGGGGGAAGCGGTCGGTCAGCAGATAGGCGGTGGCGCCGGGGGTCACCACCATGGCGATGACGAGAAAGGCGCCGACGGTCTGCATGGCCGCAACGGTGCAGGCGGCCAAGAGGGTGAAGAAGATCACCCGCAGCAAGGGCGGATTGAGCCCGATGGTGCGGGCATGGCTTTCATCGAAGAAGGTAACCATGAGGTCCTTCCAGATGACCAGCATAACGGCCAGCGTCACCATAGCGATGATGACGAGCTGGATGGTGTCCTCGGGAGTGACGGCCAGGATATTGCCCATGACAATGGTCTGGATGTTGACCGAGGTGGGCGATAGCGAAATCATGAACAGGCCGAGGCCGAAAAAGGCGGTGAAGATCAGCCCGATCACCGCATCTTCCTTGAGCTTCGTGCGCTGGGTGAGAAACAGCATGGCCGCCGCGGCCAGACCACCGGAAAAGAAGGCGCCCAGCGAAAAGGGCAGGCCCAGCATATAGGCGCCGGCAACGCCGGGGACGATGGAATGGCTGAGGGCATCGCCGATCAGCGACCAGCCCTTGAGCATGAGATAGGCCGAGAGGAAGGCACAGACGCCGCCGACCAGAGCCGAGACCCAGATGGCGTTGACCATGTAGCCATAGTTGAACGGCAGCAGCAGGGTTTCGATCATTTGCCATCCACCGGATCGGACTGGCGCGTGGTCATCTTGCCCTTCTCGCCATACATGACCAAGGGCCGCTCGTCGTCGGTCAGCACCGAGATGTGGCGCGGATCGTCGTCATCGTGCAGGCCGGCGCCGGCCAGCACGAAGTGGCGCAGGGCGCCGCCAAAGGTCTTTTCCAGCCATTCGCGGGTAAAGATCTCGCTGGTCGGGCCGGAGGCCAGCACGGTGCCCTTGACCAGCACGGTGCGATCGCAGAATTCGGGCACCGAGCCCAGATTGTGGGTCGAGACCAGCATGACCTTGCCCTCGTCGCGCAGGCCGCGCAGCAGGGCGACGATGGCGTCCTCGGTCTGCACATCGACGCCGGTAAAGGGTTCGTCGAGCAGGATGACCTCGCTCTGCTGGGCCAGGGCCCGGGCGAGGAAGACGCGCTTTTTCTGGCCGCCCGAGAGCTCGCCGATCTGGCGATGGCGGAACTCGACCAGGTTCACCCGCTCAAGCGCCTGGGTGACCATGGCGTGGTCGATGGCCTTGGGGCGGCGCAGTGGACCCATATGGCCATAGCGCCCCATCATCACCACGTCCTCGACCAGCACGGGGAAGTTCCAGTCGACGTCTTCCGATTGCGGCACATAGGCGACCAGATTGCGCTTGAGCGCCTGCTTGCCCGGCACGCCGAGGATCTCGACCGAACCGCCGGACAGCGGGACAAAGCCCATAATGGCCTTGAACAGGGTGGACTTGCCCGAGCCATTGACCCCGACCAGAGCGGTGATGGAGCCGCGTGGAATGGCAAAGCTGGCCTGCTTCATGGCCGTGGTGCCATTGCGATAGGCGACGGTGATGTCGCTGACGACGAGGCCGCTGGCGGCAAGGTCATTCATGGGGCAAGGCCTTTGACGATGGTGGAGGTGGTCACCGACAGCAGGTCGAGAAAAGTGGGGACCGGACCGTCGGCTTCGGACAGGGAATCCACGTAGAGCACGCCGCCATAGGCCGCGCCGGTTTCCCAGGCGACCTGCTCGGCCGGCTTGGGCGAGATGGTGGATTCCGAAAAGATCGCCGGAATGGCGTGTTCGCGCATGGCGTCGATGACCAGGCGGACCTGTTGCGGCGTGCCCTGCTGATCAGCATTGATCGGCCAGAGATAGAGCTCCCTGAGGCCGAAATCGCGCGCCAGGTAGGAAAAGGCGCCCTCGGACGTGGCGAGCCAGCGGCGCTCCTCAGGGATGGCGGCAATGGCGGCGCGGATCGGCTCGACGGTGGCGGTGATGGCGGCGCCATAGGCGGCGGCATTGGCATCATAGATGGCGGCATTGGCCGGATCGGCAGCGCCGAAAGCGGCGCGGATATTGTCGACATAGACCAAGGCGTCGCTGGGCGACATCCAGGCATGCGGATTGGGCTTGCCGGCATAGGGCCCGTCGCCAATGCCCATGGGCGCGATGCCATCGGTCACCACAACGGAGGGCACGTCGCCCAGATTGGCAAGGAACTGCTCGAACCACTGCTCGAGATTGAGTCCGTTCCACAGGATGAGGTCGGCGTCCTGGGCGGCGATCAGGTCGCCCGGGGTGGGCTGGTAATTGTGGATTTCCGAGCCGGGCTTGGTGATGGAAACCACGTCGGCCGCGTCGCCGGCCACATTGGCCGCCATGTCGGCGATGATGGTGAAGGTGGTGACCACCTTGAGGCGCTTGGGCGGCGCGTCCTGGGCCATAGACGGCAGGGCAGCAAAGATGGCGGACGAGATGAGCAGGGCAGAAAACAGGCGACGATGCATCTGGCACTCCGAACCGGCGAGGCTTCGTATCTAGTGCAATTGCAAATCATTCGCAAGAAGCAAGTTGATTCCGCAATTGGGTTGGGCGGTCGCTCTAAGCAAAGAAAACCAGACCGGCAGGCCATGCCGGTCTGGTGATACGGTCAACGCTCGACCGGCAGATCAGGCGGCGTTGCGGATGATGGCGGCGATATCGCCGGCGCTGTGATTGGTGAGTTCCTTGTCGAGTGTCAGCGCAATACTGGCCTCGACGGTCTTGTGCATGGCACTGCGCAACTGGCCCAAGGTCTGGGGGTCGGCGACCAGGACCATGTGGTCAAACTTGTTGGCCTGCTTGAGGCTGAAAAGTTCTGCCGCCAGCTGCTTGGCAAAGGTGGCCTCGTCGGTCTGGCGCGGGCTCTGCTCTTCGGGGCGCGAACCGGACGGACCTTCGGCGGCCAGGTTCTGCGGCGTGAGCTGGCGCTCTTCTGTCAGGGTCATGGCGTCATTGACGCCATGGGTGCGGAACAGCACGGCACGATGCCCATCGGCCACCACGACAAGGGTCTGCTCGGGGATGGTCTTTGACTCGGTCATGGCAGGCTCCATTGGTTTGTTGCCCGAAATCCGGGCTCTCAACTCAACGGCTGGCGGCAGTGAACGTTCCGGCGCGGCGGAGCCCAGGCCACCCCGCCTGATGGGGTGGCCTGGGGTGAGGCAGGCGGCTAGTTGTCGTTGACACGGCGGCGATATTCGCTGGCGAGGTAGATCACGGCCAGGGCAAAAACCACGCCGATGCCGACCTGGGTCCAGTCCAGGCCGCCCAATAGATCGCCGGCAAAGGCAAAGCCGTCAAAGCGGGCGGCGCTCATATTGGGCTCGAAGCGATCGCCCAGGCTGGCGATCCAGTTATCGGCATAGTTGGTGGCCGGCGCGGCGGAGCGGTACTCCATGAAGGCCCAGGTGCGGGTGGCAAAGGGGTGCAGTCCGCCCAAAGTCACCCATTCGAGCGCCGAGATGATGGTGGGCAGCAGCAGGGCGATGGGAATGGCCCAGCGCCCGACCACTGTGGCAATGGCGCCGACCAAAGCGATGAAGGGCAGATACCAGATCAGGCCCGCCAGCAGCACGGTGAACAAGGCCAAAGCGACCTGGCCATAGATGACGACGATATCGCCCAAAGCGGCAAAGCCGGCCGTGCCATTGATCAGCATGGTGACGAAGGCGACTGTAAACAGCAGCACGCCGCTGAGCAGGGCCACGGCGAAAACCGTGAATGGCAGCAGGGTGATGGCGGCCACCAGCTTGCTGAGCAGAACCTTGAAATCGCTGACCGGCATGGACTTCCAGAACAGCATGGCATTGTTGCGCTTGTCGGCGGCAAAGCCGTCGGCGCAGTAGAAAAACAGCGTCGCGGCCAGATAGAGCGACCAGCCGAAACCCAGACCGAGAAAGCCCAGTTCATAGACGATCAGCGGCACCACGGTGAGCATGGCGCCCGACAGGTGCACATCGACCCGGCCGACGGTGAAGGCCAGAATGACCAGGCCGAAGATGATGGCCAGCAGCAGCAAGGGTCCGGTCAGGAAGGCGCCCCTGTGCTCGATGAACTCGCGATGGACGAGTGCGGTGAAAGCCTTCATCGCGCGGTCTCCGGATTGGCGGTGGGCCGCTGCATCAGCGCCACGAAAAGATCGGAAAGGGTCGGGGTCGAGAGCTGGCCGAATGGCTCGAGCAGGTTGCGATCGACGCCATCAAAGATCAGCACGGTCTGGCCGAAGCGGGTTTCCTCAAAGACCGGGCCCAAGGCGCGAGCCGGCGCCAGGCGGGCAGGATCGGTTACCACCAGCTGGGTGAACTTGTCGTTGACGGTTTCCATCTGCATGTGCAGCACCAGATTGCCATCGCGGATGAACATGATGTCGGAGAGCATGAACTCGATCTCGTCCACCTGATGGGTGGTGATGAGCAGAGTGCGCTCCTCGGTCATGTAGTCTTCGAGCAGGCGGCGGTAGAAGCGCTTGCGATAGGTGATATCCAAACCAAGCGTGGGCTCGTCGAGGACCAGCAGCTTGGCGTCGATGGCCATGACCACCGCCAGATGCAGCTGGGCCATCATACCCTTGGAAAGGTGCTTGACCTTCATTTCGGGACGGATATCGGTGCCTTCGAGGAAGCTGCGCGCCTTGTCCTGGCTGAAATTGGGATGGATATTGGTGAGCAAAGCAAACAGTTCGCGCACCCGCAGGAAGCGCGGCAGGCTGGCAACGTCGGAAATGAAGGCGACGTTTTCCATCAGTTTGGCACGCTGGGCAAAGGGGTCCTCGCCCAGGACGCGGATGGTGCCCTCGCAATTGGTGAGACCCAGCATGGCGTTGAGCGCAGTGGTCTTGCCGGCGCCATTGTGGCCGATCAGGCCATAGATGCGGCCGGCGGGGATGTCGAAATCGAGCCCGTGCAGCACTTCCTTGCGGCCAAAGCTCTTGCGCAGACCGCGCGCCGAGACGATGGGGGTGCCGCCCTGCGGCAGGGTGTCGAGGGAAAGCTCATTCATGGGTCTGCCCCTGGTCGGTGTTGGCTGGTGTGAGTAGGCTTTTGAGATCGAGGTCGAGCGCCCTGATCTGGGCGGCGATGCGCGGCCAGTCCTGCTTGAGGAACTTGTCCCGCTCATGAGCCAGCAGTTGCGCGCGTGCGCCCGATTTGACGAACATCCCCAGTCCCCTGCGTTTTTCCACCACACCGATATCGACCAGGGCATCGAAGGCCTTGGTGACCGTCAGCGGATTGACCGAGAGCTCGCCGGCAATCTGGCGGACCGAGGGCAGTGCCTCACCCTCCGCCACATTGCCAGCCAGGATCATCTCGGCCAGCCGCTGGCGGATCTGGACGAAGATCGGCTGGCTGGTGTGAAAGTCATCCATGTGTCTTGCCTAACTAGTGTGCTACACACCTAACACACCAATGCAGCCTGTCAACGGGATTTTTCAGCTTGCCGCGCGGCCGCGCCGATACTATCCAATACAATACCAATTGGAGACCACTCATGAGCAGCCACCCGTTCAGAATAGAAATCTGCGTCGAAGGCACCGATGGCCTGATCGCGGCGCAGAATGCCGGGGCGGACCGGGTGGAACTCTGCGCCAGCCTGATCGAAGGCGGGCTGACGCCCAGCCTGGGCGTGATCCGCGAGGCGCTGCGGGTGGCGACCATTCCCTTCCACGTGATCATCCGGCCGCGCGGCGGCGACTTTTTATACTCGGATGTCGAGTTCAATTCGATGCTGGAAGACATCAAGGCGCTGCGCGACATGGGCAGTGTTGCCGGCGTGGTGATCGGGTGCCTGACCGCCGATGGCCGGATCGACGAGGCGCGGACCACGGCGCTGGTCGAGGCTGCCCGGCCGATGAACGTCACCTGCCATCGCGCCTTTGACATGACGGCCGATTATCGCGAGGCGATCGAGGCGCTGGTGCGCTGCGGCGTTGACCGGGTGCTGACCAGCGGCCAGCGCGACACGGCCATCGAGGGCAGCGCCATTCTCAAGGACAGCGTAGCGCTTGCCGCTGGCCGCATCGTCATCATGGGCTGCGGCGAGCTCAATGCCGGCAATATTGCCCAGGTGCGCCGCGAGACCGGCGTCGACGAGATGCATTTTGCCGCGCTCAAGACGCTCAAAAGCGCCATGACGTTCCGCAACCCGCATGTGGGCATGGGCGGCACGGCCATCGAGCGCGAATATGAGGTCACGGTGACCGACGAGGCGGCCGTCCGGGCCACCATTGACGCGGCCCGCGCGGCGGCCTGACACCAAGGGCCGGCCCTGCGGCAGGGCGGCCCTTTTTTCTTTGCTCCGGTGGCGCTAGAAGCGGTGCCATGACCCGCAATTATCTCTTCGCCCAGGACGCAGCCGACGCCGCCACGACGCGGCTGATCGCGACCGCGGCGCAGGTGACCGGCTTCATGAAGGGCGAGCCCGGCCCGGCGCGGGAAGGCTGGTATGTGGCCGGTGGCGACAATGCCTATTTCATGGCGGCGCTGCACCAGGCGCTGGCGGCGACCTATCGGGACGCCGGCCCCCCACTCTGGGCGGTGCGGCTTTGGACCAATCTGATCTGGCAGCCGGCCTATCTGGCTGTCATCGCCACCCATATCCATGGCGCCCTGCCCGACCTCGCCCAGCTCAGCCAGCAGCGGCGCGGCGTTTACGTCGATGGCTACCGACTGGTGCCGGGCATGCAGAGCGGGGGTAGCGAGACAGAGCGCATTGCCCGGGCCACTGCCATGCTCAACACGTTCACTGCGCAGCTGCTCGAAGAGGTCAATGGCCTGGTCAAGCTGCGCCCCCTGAACGCGCGGCGCCTGCTGGCCGACCGCATGCTCAGCCTGATGGTCTGGCTCAGCCAGAAGCGGCGCGACCTGCCGCCGGCGGTGATCGAGGACTATTGCAACCAGTGGCTGGCCGGCATGGGGCTGAGTGGCCAGGGTGCGTTGCAGACCATTGTTGCGCCGGACGGGCGGGCCGTGCTGATCGTCAAGCGCAAGGGCTGTTGCCTGGATTACCTGCTCGATCCGGACCGGCTCTGCGCCAGTTGCCCCAAGCAGGCCGAAAATGTGCGCGTGGCGCGGCAAAGCGCCAATGCGCTGGCGGAACTGGATTAGTCGAAGACCTCGTCGGGATAGACACCCCAGAGCTCTTCCTGGCGGACATAGCCGGCATAGCTGGCGGCGCGGCCATTGCCGGCAGGGCTGGTGGCGCTGACATCGCACCAGGCCCCGTCACACTCGCGGATGATGACCTTGAAACCGGCGCCCAGCCGGGCGCGCAGGCTGGCGGTATCGGACGGGGTGGCGCGGATGGCGACCTCGCCATTGGCCAGCAGCGGGGTGGCATAGCCGGCGCGGGTGCCCTGCAGCAGGTTCTGGTGCACCCAGCCTTCGGTGCCATCCATGTCGCGAATCTTGCGCCAGGTGTCGAATTCCTGGACGATCTCGACCGGAATGACCGATTGCAGGTAGGTCCAGGCGACCTCGTATTTGGTGCCGGGGCCGACGCGCACATTGATGGGATCCGACCGGGTCGAGGCAAAGCGCGGCAGCGGCAGGCCACTGGGATTGCCTGCCTGGGCCAGCACCGGCGGCACACAGAGCAGCAGCGCCAGCAGCAGCCCGACAAGGACGCGCAGCAGAGTAATGGGGCTGGTGTGACGGCCAAAGCCGCCATGAAGGGGCTGGTCAAACATGGCTTTGCAGATGAATTCGAATTGCCTTATCACTAGCCGATGATCCTTAATGGGCACTGAAGGGCGTGGTTTTCCACAGCCCGCGGCCCGCACCCCGGAACCTCATGGCCAGCCACAAACCCAAAATCCTCGTGACCCGGCGCCTGCCCGAGACCATCGAGGCGCGGATGGCGACACTGTTCGAGACCGACGTCAACGAGGCCGACGTCACCCTGACGCAGGACGATATCATTACCGGGCTCGAGGGCAAGGAAGTGCTAGTCTGCTCGATCACTGACACTGTCGATGCCGGGCTGATCGCGCGCCTGCCCAAGAGCGTGCGGCTGATCGCCCAGTTCGGCAATGGCGTGGACAATATCGACGTCGAGGCCGCCTGGGCCGCCGGGCTGACGGTGACCAATACGCCATCGGTACTGACCGAGGACACGGCCGACATGGCCATGGTGCTGATGCTGGCACTGCCGCGGCGGCTGGTGGAAGGCACGCAGATGCTGGTGCGCGACGGGGTCTGGGCCGGCTGGTCGCCGACCTCGATGCTGGGACACCGGCTGCGCGGCAAGGCGCTGGGCATTGTCGGCATGGGCCGCATTGGCACGGCGGTGGCGCAGCGCGCCCGGGCCTTTGGCCTGCATATCCATTATTATTCGCGCAACCGCCGCCCGCCGGCGATCGAAACGCCGCTCGAGGCCACCTACTGGCCCGACCTCGATGCCATGCTGGCGGCGGTCGACATCGTCTCGCTGCATACGCCGCATACGCGCGAGACCTTCCACCTGCTGTCGGCCGAACGGCTGGCGGCGATGAAGCCGGACAGTTTCGTGGTCAATGTCAGCCGGCCCGAACTGCTCGACGAGGCCGCGCTGGTGGCGCAGATCGAGGCCGGTCATCTAAGCGGCGCGGCGCTCGACGTGTTCGAGAACAAGCATGGCATCAATCCGCGGCTGCTGGCGCTGGCCGAGGCCAACAAGGTGGTGCTGACCGCCCATATGGCGTCGGCAACGCTCGAAGCGCGGGTGGAGATGGGCGAGACGGTGATCGTCAATATCCGCGCCTTTATGGACGGGCACCAGCCGCCGCACCGGGTGCTGCCCGAGGGCGGGCGCGGCTCGTTGAGCTGACCGCCGGACGCGACACGCCCGCCGCGCATTGGGGGGCAGATGCGCTGGCGGATTGACGCGGGCCCGCCGAGGGCATAATTCCCGCCCATGAGCAAAGATAACAAGCAAACCGGCCCGACCCAGCGCTCGCTGCGCATGGGTGAACTGGTCCGCCATGCGATGGCGGACATATTCGCCCGCGGCGACATCGATGACGATGCCCTGCGCGGCACGGTGATCACCGTGCCCGAAGTGCGCATGAGCACAGATCTCAAGCTGGCCAATGTCTATATCATGCCGCTGGGCGGCCAGCATGCCGACGAGATCGTCGCGGCGCTGAACCGACACCGCAAATATGTCCGCGGCCGGGTGTCGCCGGCGCTCAACGTCAAATTCGCGCCCGAAGTGCGGTTCTTCGTCGACGAAACCTTCGAGGAAGCCGGCCGTATCGATGCGCTGCTGCGCTCGGAAAAGGTCAAGCGTGACCTGGCCGACGATGACGGCGAGACCGATTGAGCGCCCCCAAACGCGTCAAACGCGCGATTTCCGGTTGGGTTGTCCTCAACAAGCCCTATGACATGACCTCGACCCAGGCGGTGGGCAAGGTGCGCTGGCTGTTCAGCGCGGCCAAGGCCGGCCATGCCGGCACGCTCGATCCGCTGGCCACCGGCATCCTGCCGATCGCGCTGGGCGAGGCGACCAAGGCTGTGCCGCAGGTGCAGGACGGCACCAAGGTCTATCGCTTTGCCATTGCCTGGGGCAGCGCCACCACCACCGACGATACCGAAGGCGCGGTGATCGCTACCTCCGACGTGCGACCCGACAGGGCAGCGCTCGAAGCGGTGCTGCCGGCCTTTACCGGCACGATCCTGCAGCGGCCGCCGATCTTTTCGGCGCTCAAGATCGATGGCGAGCGGGCCTATGACCTGGCGCGGGCCGGTGAAGTCGTCGAGCTGGCGCCGCGCGAAATCGATGTCGACGCCATCACGCTGCTCGAGCATGGCAGCGAAAGCTCGGTGCTGGAGGTAACCTGCGGCAAGGGCACCTATGTGCGATCGCTGGCGCGCGATATCGGCGAGGCGCTGGGTACGCGGGGCCATGTCAGCCTGCTGCACCGCTCCGCCGTCGGGCCGTTCAACGATGCCGATGCACTGACCATCGACCAGCTGGAAGCGCTTACCCTTGAGGAACGCGACCGGCTGCTCAAGCCGGTCTGGTCCGGCTTTGTCGACCTGCCCGAAGTGCGGCTCGATGCGCTGCAGGCCACCGCGGTGCGGCATGGCAATAGCGTGCTGCTGACGGGGGCCGGTGCGCCGGTGACGCTGGACGAGTGCTGGGCCAGCTTCAAGGGCGAGGTGCTGGCAACCGGCTGGGTCGAATTCGGCCAGTTCCAGCCGCGACGCGTATTCAACTGAAAATGAAAAAGGCGGGGATTGCTCCCCGCCTCGGTCTTGTCGTCTCTTAGTTGATAAAGAAGACGATGATGATGATCAGCCAGATCGGCACGCCGAGCAGCCAGAGTCCAATGCCTCGAAACATCTGATTTCCTTTCCTTAGAACCGGCGGAACACGTCAGCAAAGACGCTGTTGTTGTCGCGATGATTGCCACCCTTCTGGGCAGCCCAAAAGGCACCAATGGCCGAGATCAGCAGCGATGCTGCGAGCAGGAAAGCGGCGATGATGGCGGTGTTGCGGGCAATGCGGGCAGCCTCGATGGCTTCCTGGCGGGCAGCTTCAACGCTGGTGATGGCCTGGTCGACGCGGGTTTCGGCTTCAGCCTGGGCAAGACCGGTATTGGCAGCCACGACGCTGGCCAGATAGGTCCGGTCGGCATCGGCAACGGTGCCATCGCCTAGCGCAGCCTGGGCAAAGATACGACCGGCTTCAGCGCGGGCCTGCCCTGCTTCAACCGGCTGGGTGGAGCGGAACATGGTGTCGATGAAGTAGGCGTTCGGATCCATGGCTTCAGCCGAACCTTCGGCCACATTGGAGGCGGCCGTTGTCGCAGTCGCGGCAACATTGCCGGCGGTGGACACAGCAGCGCCAATACCGCCAATAGCAATGACGGAGCCCAGAATGGCGGCGCCAGCCCAGACGAGCAGGCCATGCGCACCGTCGCGCAGGTCACTTTCGTCTTCATTGGCGTCGAAGTGGCGACGGCGCAGGCGGCCGGTCAGGTAGCCGCCAGCCATGAAGCTGGAAATCTGCACCCAGAGGAACCAGCTGGCTGCCACAATGCCGATGACCAGCGGGTTGGCATCGGTGCCATAGCCGAAGTCGAGGAAATTGAGGCCAACGGCGGAGCCAAAGCTGATCAGCACGAGGCTGATGGCGGTGGCCAGCGCAATGCCGGCAAAGATGGCAGGCCAGTCAACATAGCTGGACTGGTCGCGATCGGTGGATTCAGATTCGATAATGGCGACGCCCGCGGGCGCATCAATGCTCATTGTGGCAGCTCCTGAAAAGGTGGGGTTCGGATGGCCGGAAGGCTCAAGCCAGACCAATGAAAGACAGGATTGCCATGACGACAACGACCAGACCGACGAGGTAAATAATGGAGTTCATTTTCAAATGCCTTGTTGAGTGACGCAGGTGCCGTATCAACAGGGCGTGAGCAAATTCGTTCCCGGAGCGCAGCAAATATGTGCAGAACAAGGCAAGCAAAAAGGCGGGACTTGCGCCCCGCCTCTGCTGTTTTGGCAGCCGGAAAAGCCTATTTCAGCGCGTCGGTGACGACGGTGGAATAAGCGCCTTCAGGCTGGGCTTTGATGATCTTCTGGTCGAGCAGGGCCTTGACCGTGCGCTCATAAGTAGCCGTGTCGAGGGCCGGGTCCGTAGCGTCGACCAGCTTGGAGACCTCGCCGGTCATATAGAGCTGATGCTCGAGCGTGGCGGCGCCGGTCTCATCCATATCGACGACGATCTGGGCGGCTTCTTCGGGGTTTTCCAGGGCATAGGCCCAGCCCTGCATGGAGGCCTTCACGAAGCGGGTATAGGCATCGACCTTGGCGGGATCGGCCAGGGTATCTTCCATGACATAGAGCCCGTCTTCGAGCAGGTCATTGCCCATTTCGGAATAGTTGAAGATGGTCAGGTTGTCCGGGCCGTAGCCGGCGTCGAGGGCCTGGCCATATTCGTTATAGGTCATGACCGAAATGCAGTCGGCCTGGCCCTGGATCATGGGCTGGATGTCAAAGCTCTGCTGCAGCACGGTGACGCCGCCTTCCGAACCGTCGGTGGCAATGCCTTCCTTGTTCATCCAGGCAAAGAACGGATATTCATTGCCGAAGAACCAGACGCCCAGCGTGTGGCCGGGGAAATCGGCAGCCGTCTTGATGCCGGTTTCGGTGGGGCAGATCATCATCAGACCCGAGCGCTTGAAGGGCTGGGCGATATTGACCAGCGGCACGCCGGTTTCGCGCGCGGCCATGCCGGCGGCCATCCAGGTGACGATGATGTCGGCACCACCGCCGGCGATCACCTGTTCGGGGGCGATATTGGGGCCGCCCGGCAGAATGGTGACGTCGAGATTTTCCGCGTCATAGAAGCCCTTGGATTCGGCGACCAGATAGCCGGCGAACTGCGCCTGGGTGACCCATTTGAGCTGCAGGGTCAGCGCGTCCTGTGCGAATGCCGGCGTGGCCGCAAGCGCCAGGGCGCTGACGAGCAGACCTCCGATAAGTTTGTTCATTGTCGTTCCCTTTTCCCTGTTACGCCCGTCCACCACGGACAGACGGATGCCAGAAAGTGACCCCGCGCTCGATGAGCGCGATCACCCCGTAGAAGGCGGACCCCGCGATCGCGGCAACCGCGATCTCCGCCCAGACCAGGTCGATGGCGAGACGCCCCACCCCGGTCGATATCCGGAAGCCCATTCCCACAACGGGCGTCCCGAAGAATTCCGCTACGATGGCGCCGATCAAGGCCAGAGTCGAATTGATCTTGAGGGCGTTGAAAATGAAGGGGGCGGCAGCGGGCAGCCGCAACTTCAAGAGCGTCTGCCGATAGGAGGCAGCATAGGTGGCCATGAGGTCGCGCTCGATTGCCGAGGCGGCGTTGAGCCCCGCCACGGTGTTGACCAGCATGGGAAAGAACGTCATGGCGACGACAACGGCAGCCTTGGATTGCCAGTCAAAGCCGAACCACATGACCATGATCGGGGCGATGCCGATAATGGGCAGAGCCGACATGAAATTGCCGATCGGCATGATGCCGGCCTTGAGGAAGGGCGAGCGGTCGACCAGGATGGCGACGCCCAGGCCGGCGAGGCACCCGATGGCATAGCCGGGCAGCACCGACTTGACGAAAGTCTGCACGAAATCGGCCCAGAGGATGGGGATTTCCGTGACGAAGCGCGCGCCGATGGCCGAGGGCGGCGGCAGGATGACCGGGGGCACATTGGCGCCGCGCGTCACCACTTCCCAGATGACCAGCAAGGCCAGGCCGAAAACGGTGGGGATGAGCAGGCTGGTACCGGTTTCAGGGAGGCTGCCGGCGCGGATGGCCGCGGCGAGGCGTTCGACAAAGAGCCAGGCAAAGGCCCAGCCGGCCAGCAAAGCCAGCCAGTGATGACCGGGCAGCGTAACTCCGGTTGTGAGGCCGGCCAGCAGCGCGATGGCAGCCAGAACCGCCAGGGCGCCATCGAGCCATACAGTCAAGGGCAGGACGAAGCGCGCCAGCGACACGGTCGACAGGGCGAAAAACAGCGCCAGCAGCGGCGCAGCGCCCAGGCTGGGCAGACTGAGAACCAAGCCCACCAGGCCGGTCAGCCCAGCAGCGAGGGCCAGCACCATCTGCAGGCGCGAGAGGCCAGCGCGGTTCATACCCGCACCCCCATGCGCGCATTGACCCAGCGCTCGGCGCTACCGACGATGGCGACCAGAATGGCGGCGAGGCCAGCAGCAATGAACAAAGCCGCCCAGATCTGCACCGTCTGGCCGTTATAGGAACCGGTCAGCAGGCGCACACCCAGGCCACCGCCGGCGGCATTTGAAAGCTCGGCCACCACGGCGCCGATCAGCGAAATGGCGATGCCCACCTTCATCGAGGCAAAGAGGAACGGCATGGCAGCGGGCCAGCGCAGCTTCCAGAAGACCTGCCAGGAGCTGGCATCATAGGTGCGGAGCAGGTCGAGCTGGATGGCCTCGGGCGAGCGCAGGCCCTTGACCATGCCGACGACCACCGGGAAGAAGCTGAGATACATCGAGATCAACGATTTGGGCACCAGCCCGGTCAGGCCCATGGCGCCGAGGCCGACCACGACCATGGGCGCCACCGCCAGGATGGGAATGGTCTGGCTGGCAATGATCCAGGGCATGAGCGAGCGGTCCGACGCGTCATTGTGGATGATGGCGACGGCCAGGCCCACACCGAGCACAGTGCCCAAGGCAAAGCCCAGCAAGGTCGCCGACAGGGTAATCCAGGCGTGAAAGGCCAGCGAGCGGCGCGAGGTGAATTCGAGCGCCACGGTGGCGTTCCAGATCTCGCCGACCACCTGATGGGGCGCCGGCAGCACCGGCTTGTCCTGGTTCCAGGTCTGGGTGGCAAAGCTGGCAAAGGACAGATCGACCAGTTCGGCGCGGGTGTTTAGCGTGGTCTGCCAGGCCGCATTCATCGGGATCGCCGCCGCGTACCAGATGACGAGGATGGCCAGAACAATGGTGAGGACGGGGATGAAGCGGTTCATCAACGCGCCCCCTGGGTGAAGAAGACATCGAGGGTAACGGCGCGTCCCGAATGGGCATCGCGCAGCTTGACCGAAAATCCGGCCTGTCCGGCCGGTTCGCCCTCGCCGGTTTCAAAACGCAGGTCCAGCAGGGCCGGATGGAGTATATTGGGGCCCAAATAGGGGCCTTCATAGCAGACTGCATCGGCGGCTACCTGCCGCGCGCCCGCCGGATCGCGCGCGGTGATGTCGCACAGCACGCGTACGGTGCCGTCACGCGGCTCGGGATTGCTGAAGATGATGGCCAGGGACCCCTGTTCGCCGGGGCCATAATGGCTCTTGCCATCGAACTGAGGCGGCTCGGGCCGCTGGAACATGTCGTACCAGTTCATATTGTCCGTTACCACGACAATGCCGGTGAACCTGCCATCGCTCTGCTTGTCCATGCCGGTATCGGCCGCTTGCGACAAAGCCGCGCCGGCGCCACCGAGCGCCAGGAGCATGGCCAAGGCAATGGCACGGATCAAGCCGGACATGGGCCTAAACCTCGTCATAGCTGTGCCCGGCCCGCAACCCGTCGCGGACGCGGGCCGCGATGGCCAGAAATTCGGGGGTTTCGCGGATGTCGAGCGGGCGCTCGGGCGGCAGGGTGCTCTCGATGATGTCGGTGACGCGGCCGGGGCGCGGCGACATGACCACGATCTTGGTCGAGAGATAGACCGCCTCGGGAATGGAGTGGGTGACAAAGCAGATGGTCTTCTGCGTCCGCGCCCAGAGCTTGAGCAGTTCGGAATTGAGGTGGTCGCGGACGATTTCGTCGAGCGCGCCAAAGGGCTCGTCCATCAGCAGCAGATCGGCATCAAAGCTCAGCGCCCGGGCGATGGAGGCGCGCTGCTGCATGCCGCCCGACAGCTGCCAGGGATATTTCTGCTCGAAGCCGGTCAGGTTCACCAGTTCCATGGTGCGGGCGATGCGCTCCGTCTGCTCGGCCTGGGCATAGCCCATGATTTCGAGCGGCAGGGCGATGTTGCGGGCGATGGTGCGCCAGGGATAGAGCGCCGGCGCCTGGAACACATAGCCATAGGCCCGGTCCTTGCGCGCATTTTCGGGCGTCTGGCCATTGATGGTCAGCGTGCCCGAGGTGGGCTGTTCGAGATCGGCAATGGTGCGCAGGAAGGTGGTCTTGCCACAGCCGGAAGGCCCGATGAAGGAGACGAACTCGCCCTTATTGATCGTCAGGTTCACATCGCTGAGGGCAATGACGTCGCCATCATTGGTGGGAAAGGTGAGGCCAAGATTTTGGGCCGAGACGACCAAACTCATGTCAGCGTCCCCGCCGCCTGAGGGAGGCAGAGGGTGAGCGGCCCCATGGGGCCAAGGCCATCGAATTGTACAAAGAACGCCTCATCGGCACTGCCCATCACGGTCACCGTATCAATCCGGCTCTCTTCCTCACCCTCTTCAAAACAGACGCCGCTGACCACCAGGACGTCGTCACTGGACGATACCAAGTCGGCAAAGTCGCAGGCCGAGGCATAGGCAGAAAAGGTATCGGGGGTCAGCAGGAGATAGGCGTCGTCGTCGAAATTGCCGGTGAAATAGGCCTGACAGCCGGCGGGATTGCCATAGATGCCCACAATGGGCAGCACAGCGGCCGACGCGGTACCGCTGAGGCCCATGATGGTCGCAACGGTTGTCAGCGTGAAATGCAAGCTTGCCATCAGACCCCCGACGCCGGAATGCCGCTGCGCTCGACCTTGCGCGGGGCAACGAGGTCTTTCCACTGGCTGAGTGCCTGGTTGACCGGGTTCTTGGCCTCGCGGGCGACGAACTGGCCATGGCCGGGCCGGTGGCGCATCTCGTTTTCCACCACCGCGACCTGACCGCGGCTCAGCACGAAGCGCGGCAGGCCGGTGACCTTAAAGCCCTCAAAGACATTGTAGTCGATGGCCGACTGCTGGCTGGCCGCCGTGATGGTCTTGCTGCGCGCCGGATCCCAGACCACGAGGTCGGCATCGGCGCCGACCAGCACGGCGCCCTTTTTGGGATAGAGGTTGAGTATCTTGGCGATATTGGTCGAGGTCACGGCAACGAACTCGTTCATGGTCAGCCGCCCGGTGGCGACGCCACGGCTCCACAGCACGGCGAGGCGATCTTCGACACCGCCAGTGCCATTGGGGATCTTGGAAAAATCGCCAATGCCATTGCGCTTTTGCGCGGTGGTGAAGGCGCAGTGATCTGTTGCGACCACCGAGAGCGAGCCCGACTGCAGGCCGGCCCAGAGCGAATCCTGGTGCCGCTTGTTGCGGAAGGGCGGCGACATGACGCGACGGGCGGCGTGATCCCAATCGGGATTGGCATATTCGCTGTCGTCGAGCGTCAGATGCTGCACCAAAGGCTCGCCATAGACGCGCATGCCGTTCTGGCGGGCGCGGCGAATGGCTTCATGGGCCTGTTCGGAAGAGACGTGCACGACATAGAGCGGCACGCCGGCCATGTCGGCGATCATGATGGCGCGGTTGGTGGCTTCGCCCTCGACCTCGGGGGGCCGGGAATAGGCGTGCCCCTCGGGGCCATTATTACCCTCAGAAAGCAGCTTCGCGGTCAGCGCGGCGACGACGTCGCCATTTTCGGCATGCACCAGCGGTAGCGCGCCCAGTTCGGCGCAGCGGGAGAAGGACGCGAACATCTCATCGTCATTGACCATGAGCGCACCCTTATAGGCCATGAAATGCTTGAAGCTGGTAATGCCGCGTTTGACCACCTCGTCCATCTCGCGCCAGACCTGCTCGTCCCACCAGGTGATGGCCATGTGGAAGCTGTAATCGGCGCTGGCCTTGCCCGATTTGTTGTCCCACATGGAGAGCGCCTCGAGCAGGCTCTGGCCGGGGCTGGGCAGGCAGAAATCGACCACCATGGTCGTGCCGCCCGACAGGGCGGCGCGGGTGCCGCTCTCGAAATCATCGGCCGAATAGGTGCCCATGAAGGGCATTTCCAGATGGGTGTGCGGGTCGATGCCGCCGGGCATGATGTAGCAACCGGTCGCGTCGAGCACTTCGTCACCGCTCAGGTTCGGGCCGATCTCGACGATGATATCGCCCTCGATCTTCACATCGGCCTTGTAGGTGAGGTCGGCGGTGACGACGGTGCCGTTCTTGATGACTTTTGTCATGGTTTGCCCCTTACTGGTAGTGTTCACCTCAGCACGAAAAACTGATCCGCACCGATACCCCATCATTTGCTTTGATCACGTTCTCTACTAAGAGATCACACTCGGCTAGACGACCAGAAGTAGCGGCTCCGGAAGAGCCAATTTCCGTCATAACTCCGTCCAATGTCACAGGAATTATGTTCTTCTCTTCGTCGTAGTTTCCAATGAGCGCTCTGGTGCCAAAAGCGTGACACGTTGAAACCGCCGAGCCCGCCCTAACAAGCGCGGATACGCCGTCGGGCAGACAGTCAGGTGGGGAAACGGCCAGAAGAGCAGATGGTAGCGCGTCCGCTGCCGCTCTTAAATCACCTTTCTGAATGGCAGCTGAGGCTACCTCCAATGACTCATTGGTTTCGGCAGGCAGGACTTGCTGTACTTCTGGTGATCGCACCACAGCTAGCAAACTTGCCAGTGTTTGGTCCCTATACTCAGCGTTCTCGTACTCTAGTCGAACGTCGTTGCCGCCCTGCGAGTATGAGAGGGCCTTTTCCATCGCGAGCTTCTCACTGATGCCCGCGCCAGCCCAAGCATACCCACCCAAGAAAGAGCCAAGGAGTGCACTACCACCGCCGATCGATCCCCAAAATACCTTCCAGAATGAACCGCTCACTCCACGATCTCCGCCGTCTCGACCACGGCGTGGAACAGCACGTCGGCGCCGGCTGCGGCCCAGTCGCGGGAAATCTCCTCGGCCTCGTTGTGGCTGAGGCCCCCGACGCAGGGGCACATGACCATCGTGGACGGCGCAACGCGGTTGGTCCAGCAGGCGTCGTGGCCAGCGCCGGAAATGATGTCCATATGGCTATAGCCGAGCTTTTCGGCGGCGGCGCGGACGCGGTTGACCAGGGTCGGATCGAAGGCGACCGGGTCGAAATGGCCCACAGCTTCCATCGCATAGCCGACGCCGAGTTCGGCGCAGATCGCCTGCGCCCTGGCCTCGATCTGCTCGCGCATGGAGGTCAGCTTGTCCAGACTGGGCGAGCGGATGTCGACGGTAAAGACCACGCTGCCGGGCAGCACATTGCGCGAATTGGGCGAAAACTTCATCTGGCCGACACCGCCGACAGCGCCGGGCTGGTGCGCCATGGCGATCTCCTGCACCGCCTCGATGGTTCGCGCCGTGGCCAGACCCGCATTGACGCGCATATTCATAGGGGTGGATCCGGTATGGGCTTCCTTGCCGGTGAGGGTGAATTCGAGCCACCACAGGCCCTGGCCATGGGTGACGACGCCGATCTGCCTGTTCTCGGCCTCGAGAATCGGGCCCTGCTCGATGTGATATTCGAAATAGGCGTGCATCTTGCGGGCGCCGACTTCTTCTTCACCACGCCAGCCGATGCGGGCGAGTTCGTCGCCATAGGTCAGGCCCGCCTGGTCCTGGCGGGCATAGGCATAGTCCTGGGTGTGGATGCCGGCAAAGACGCCCGAGGCCAGCATGGCGGGCGCAAAGCGGGCGCCCTCTTCATTGGCCCAGTTGGTGACGACGATGGGGTGGCGGGTTTTGATGCCGAGGTCGTTCATCGAGCGGACCAGTTCGAGCCCGGCGAGGACGCCGAGCACGCCGTCATATTTGCCGCCGGTGGGCTGGGTATCGAGATGGGAGCCGACATAGACCGGCAGCGCCTCGGGGTCGGTGCCCGGCCTTGTCATGAACATGGTGCCCATCTGGTCGACGCCCATGGTGAGCCCGGCTTCGGTGCACCAGCGCTGGAACAGGCGGCGACCTTCGCCGTCTTCATCGGTCAGGGTCTGGCGGTTATTGCCCCCGGCAATGCCGGGGCCAATCCTGGCCATATCCATCAGGCTGTCCCAGAGCCGAACACCATTGATGCGAAGGTTTTCTCCTGGGGCAGACATGATGGCCTATTCCTATTTCACGCTCGGAAAGCTGAATTCGGCGCCGCCCTTGATGCCGGCGGGCCAGCGGGTGGTGACGGTCTTGAGGCGGGTATAGAAGTGGACGCCTTCGGGGCCATAAATGGCGTGATCGCCAAAGAGGCTGCGCTTCCAGCCGCCAAAGGAGTGATAGGCCACGGGCACGGGGATGGGGACATTGATGCCCACCATGCCGACCTCGATCTTGTCGGCAAATTCGCGGGCGGCGTCGCCGTCGCGGGTGAAGATGGCGGTGCCATTGGCGTATTCGTGGCCGTGGATCAGATCGACCGCGTCCTGATAGGTATCGGCGCGTACCACCGAGAGCACCGGCCCGAAGATCTCCTCGCGGTAGATGGTCATGTCGGGGGTGACATTGTCGAACAGGGTGCCGCCGACATAGTAGCCGCCTTCATAGCCCTGCAGCTTGAAACCGCGGCCATCGACGACAAGCTCGGCGCCCTGCTCGACGCCTGAATCGATGTAACCCAGAATCTTGTCGCGGTGCATGGAGGTGACCACCGGGCCCATTTCGGCGTCCTTGTCGGTGGACGGGCCGATCTTGAGGCTTTCGACGCGTGGCTTGAGCTTGGCGATCAGCGCATCGCCGGTCGCCTTGCCCACCGGCACGGCCACGGAAATGGCCATGCAGCGTTCGCCGGCCGAGCCATAGCCGGCGCCCATCAGCGCATCGGCGACCTGGTCGAGATCGGCATCGGGCAGGACGACCATGTGGTTCTTGGCGCCGCCCAAAGCCTGGACGCGCTTACCGGCCTTGGTGCCGCGCTGGTAGACATATTCGGCAATCGGCGTCGAGCCAACGAAGCTCACCGCCTTGATGTCGGGATGGTCGAGAATGCCGTCGACCATTTCCTTGTCGCCGTGGACGACATTGAGAATGCCTTCGGGGAGCCCCGCTTCCATGAAGAGGTTCCAGGCCAGCATGGAGGCTGAGGGATCGCGCTCGGAGGGCTTGAGGATGAAGGCATTGCCGCAGGCAATGGCGGCCGGATACATCCACATCGGCACCATGGCCGGGAAGTTGAACGGGGTGATGCCGGCGACGACGCCGAGCGGCTGGCGGTCGGAATAGGAATCGATGCTCGGGCCTACATTGCGGGAGAATTCGCCCTTGAGCAGCTGGGGGATGCCGCAGGCAAAATCGACGCAGTCGATGCCGCGGGCGACTTCGCCCAAAGCGTCGTCATGCACCTTGCCGTGCTCGCGGGAAATCTCGCGGGCCAGGTCATCGGCATATTGATCGAGCAGCGCCTTGAACTTGAACATGACGCGGGCGCGCTTCATCGGCGGGGTATTGCCCCAGCTCACCTGCGCGGCCTTGGCCGAGGCGACGGCGTCATTGAGCTCGCTCAGGGTCGACAGCGGCAGTTCGGCCGAGACCTCGCCGGTGGCCGGGTTGAAGACCGGCACGCGGCGGCCTGTCGAGACATAGCGTTTGCCGGCGACGGCGTTTTCAATGGTGTTCATCAGTCGATGCTCCGCAGGGCTGTGCGGACGCCATCGATCAGCTCGCCGATCTGGGATTCCGAAATGATCAGGGGTGGGCTCATGGCGATGATGTCGCCGGTGGTGCGCACCAGGAAGCCATCGTCATAGCATTTCAGGAAGGCCGAGAATGCGCGCTTGGTGGGCGCCCCGGCAATGGGCTCGAGCTCGATGGCGCCGACCAGGCCGATATTGCGGATGTCGATGACATGCGGCTCGCCCTTGAGCGAATGCAGCGCGTCCTGGAAGATGGGCGCCAGTTCGGCGCCCCGGGTGAGCAGACCCTCTTCCTTGTAGGTTTCGAGCGTGGCCAGACCCGCCGCCGAAGCCATGGGGTTACCCGAATAGGTATAGCCATGGAAGAACTCGATCATGTGCTCGGGTCCCTGCATGAAGGCATCGTGGATTTCGCCGGACACCAGCACCGCGCCCATGGGAATGACGCCATTGGTCAGGCCCTTGGCGGTGACCATGATATCGGGGGTGACGCCGAAATAGTCGGCGCCAAAGGGGGTGCCGAGGCGCCCGAAGCCGGTGATGACCTCGTCAAAGATCAGCAGGATGCCATGCTTCTTGGTGATGTCACGCAGGCGCTGCAGATAGGCCATGGGCGGGATCAGCACGCCGGTGGAGCCGGCGACGGGCTCGACGATGACGGCGGCAATGGTGGAGGCATCGTGCAGGGTGACGATGCGCTCGAGCTCGTCGGCCAGCTCGGTGCCATATTCGGGCACGCCCTTGGAATAGGCGTTCTTGCTGAGGTTATGGGTGTGCGGCATGTGGTCGACGCCGGTCAGCAGGGTGCCGAACATCTTGCGGTTGGTGACGATGCCGCCGACGGAAATGCCGCCGAAATTGACGCCGTGATAGCCGCGCTCACGACCGATCAGGCGGCTGCGCGCGCCCTCGCCCCTCACGCGGTGATAGGCCAAAGCGACCTTGAGCGCCGTCTCGACCGATTCCGAGCCTGAATTGGTGAACAGCACATGGTCGAGCCCCTTGGGGGCAATGTCGACGAGGCGATTGGCCAGCTCGAAGGCCTTGGGATGGCCCATCTGGAAGGCGGGGGCATAGTCAAGTTCGGCGGCCTGCCTGGCGATGGCCTCGACGATCTTGGGACGCGCATGACCGGCATTGCAGCACCACAGGCCCGCCGTGCCGTCGAGCACCTGGCGGCCATCGGAAGTGGTGTAGTGCATGTCCTTGGCGGCGACGAACATGCGCGGGGATTTCTTGAACTGCCGGTTGGAGGTGAAGGGCATCCAGAAGGCACCCAGATCGTTCGGCACCACGGCGCTAGAATTGGACACGGCTCTCACTCCCCTTATTCCGGACTGATCGCGATTGGCACTTGACGCGCGGCCGCAATGCTTCGAATTTTGACCAGTTGGAAAAATGTTAGCACTCCCAAACATTCTAGCAAGGCGAAAAATGCCGCCGACCAAAATGAACAGTGCCGAGATTGCCGCCAGCCCCAAGCGCCAACACAAGGCCGATGCCAAGGCGGCGAGCCATCCGCCGACAAAAGCCCGGCCGCTGACGCGCATCCAGCGCGAGAAACAGGACGTGATCCTGGAGGCGGCGCTGGAGGTGTTTTCCATGCACGGTTTCCGCGGCGCCACGATCGACCAGATCGCCGAAGTGGCGGGGATGAGCAAACCCAACCTGCTGTATTATTTCCCGCGCAAGGAAGAGATCCACCGCCGGCTGATGGCGGCGCTGCTCGAGACCTGGCTGGCGCCGCTGCAGGAAATGAATGCCGATGGCGACCCCTTCCCGGAAATCCGCTCCTACATTCGCCGCAAGCTCGAAATGGCGCGCGACTATCCGCGAGAGAGCCGGCTGTTTGCCAATGAAATGCTGCAGGGGGCGCCGCGCATCATCGAGATGATCGAGGTGGACCTCAAAAACCTGGTCGATGAAAAGGCCAAGGTGCTGCTGGACTGGATGGATGAGGGCCGGCTGGCCCGCACCGATCCCTATCACCTGATCTTTTCGATCTGGGCGACGACGCAGCACTATGCCGATTTCGACGTGCAGGTGCGGGCGGTACTGGGCAAGGGGCGCAATGGCGAGGGGCGCTTCGAGGATGCGGCGCGCTATCTCGAGCAGTTGTTCCTGCACGGGCTGACGCCGCGGCCGCGGGGTGCAGCGGAGGCGCGCTGAGCGATCAGGCGAAGAGCCGTTCGGCGCGCCCGGCCGGTTCGGGCGCCTTGCCGGCGAATTCGAAATTGCTTCCGGGCCGCGACTTGGCGCGGTAGAGCGCAGCGTCTGCCGCCGCCAGCAGGGTGGCGGGCAGCAGGCCGATATCGATATCGGCAACAATGCCCAGGCTGGCGCCGACCTGGACCGTACGCCCCATGACCGGCACGGGCTGCTCGATCAGGGTGATGCAGGTGCGGGCCAGCAAGGCGAGCGAGGCGGCATCGGGTCGGCTTACACAGAGCAGGACAAATTCGTCGCCGCCCAGCCGCGCCAGCTGATCGCCGGGTTCCAGTAGATCGGAGAGGCGCTGCCCCACGGTGCGCAGCACGAGGTCGCCGGCGGCGTGGCCCAGCGCGTCATTGACGGCCTTGAAGCGATCGAGATCGAAAATGATGATGCCAAAGGGCGTGGCGGCGGCGGTCAGCGCCTCCATGGCGGTTTCAAGCGCCAGGCGGTTGGCGAGGCCGGTGACCAGGTCGGTGCGCGATTGGCGGTGCGCCAGGCGGCGCTGGCGCTCTACATCGCGGACGAGGCCACGCACCCGCATCACCATCGCCAGCACAACGGCCAGCAAGGCCAGCATGAGCGGCACGCGAATGGGCACGAAGCGGGCATAGATCTCGTCGGCATAGCCGCTGGCGGTCCACACCAGATAGGCAACCGTGCCATCTTGCTGGCGCAGCAGGGGCAGGGCCTGCTCCCGTTCACCCGAGGGCAGTGTGGGGGACAGACGGACATCGTCCAGGCCGGCGATCTGGCGGATCAGCGCCATGCTGCGCGGATTAAGGCTCTCACCCTCCTGGGTCAGCAGATCGATGGCGTTGGCCGCGCGTTGCCGTTCGTCGGCGAGAAGGCCGCCATCAAGGATGGTGCGCACCTGCATGGCGGTAACGAGCATGACGACAGCGGTGACCATGAGCATGGCAATGCTGAGCATCAGCCAGCGGCCGATTGACCTGATGGCGTGGTGCTCGTCCAGCGCGGCCGGCGCAACGGGGCGCGGCACGCAAAAGCGGCGTATCGACCTGAATATCATTCCTGCGTCCTACAGCGCGCGAACAGTGAGCCCCAACAGGTTGGCAAATGGTTAGCAAGGGAGGGAATCGCCGGGAAAAACCTGCCGTAATAGCGTCACAATCGAGCCGGACGGCGACAGATTGGGCGCGGGGTTCCCGCCCAACAGCAGAAAACCGACGATTTCTGCGCTTGATGCCGGAACTGTTACCATTCGAGCACACCGGGCAAGATGAATCCTGAACAGCCGGTTTGCGCTATTCGGCATTCTAGCGATGCGGACAATGGCGGATTCATTTCCTCCAGATCTGGCAGGCGTCGGACAATGCGGCGCAGACAAGGCAACAATTACTGCGGCCCGATTGCAACAGAAGGACCCGCGGGGGGCAAATAGGCCAATCCAGGCACATTGTGGCCGGGCGACTGCACTAGTCAGCGGTCAACGCCAACTGCATTGAGATTCCGATTTGACTAGAAAAGCCGTCTCCGTCGCCGCACTTGCTGTGCTTGTGTTCTCCATTGCCACGCCCAGCTTCGCCCAGTGTGGCGGCGCCTCCTGGTACGGTCCAGGGTTCAACGGGAAAACTGCCGCCTCCGGCGAAACCTTCAATGAAAATGCCATGACCGCCGCGCACCGCTCGCTGCCTTTCGGCACCAAGGTCAAGGTGATCGACCAGAGCAGCGGCCGCGAGATCGAAGTGACCATCAATGATCGCGGCCCGTTTGTGGGCAAGCGGATCATCGACCTGTCCAAGGCCGCGGCAACCGAGCTGGGCTTCCGCAATCGCGGCGTCACCTCGGTGTGCATCAGCCAACTCTAGATTTTCGAGCGGAAGCGCTTGTCCAACGGGCCGTCCCCTGCCGGGGGCGGCCCGTCTGCTATAGGCGCAGGCCCAGGGCGTCGATGGCCTCAATCTGGGCGCGCTCGTGCGGGCCGCGCCGTTCGGCGGCCAAAGCCTGTTCCAGTTCGGCCACGTTCTTGACCCCCAGCACCAGCGTATCGACGCCCTCCATGCCCAGGGCATAGCGATGGGCGACGATGGCGGGGTCCTCGCCCCAGTGCCGGCATAGCGCCCGATAGGACGCCGCACGGGTGAAATCGGCGCTGGTGGCCGATTGCTCGGCGCGGTCGAGAGACCCGGTCAGGGCCCCCGCCTGCACCGCCCGCACCCCCATGACGCCGACACCGCGGGCCTTTGCAGCGGCGATAACGTCGCGCGGGCGGGGTGGCAGGCCGGTGCCGTTCATTTCGCCCGGGCTGTCGAGCAGGTTGGCAATGGCCTGCACCGCAGCCGGGCGCGGCGCCTCTTCCAGGGCAGCCATGGTGGCGGCGGCGTGGTTGATGCCGGTAATGCCCCAATGGAAGATCAGGCCCTCGGCCACCAGACGCTCGAAGGCGGGAATGACACTCTCGCGATAAAGGCTCAGACAGGTGGAGCGCTCGTCGCGCGGCGGTTGGCCGGGCGGATAGACGAAGTCATCCGGGCGGATTTCGCTGTGCAGCAGAAACATGTCCACCCGCTGCAGCCGCATGGAGGCGAGGCTGGATTCAAGCGAGGCCCGCAGGCGGGCGTAGACAGTGTCGGCGGGAACGGTGCCCAGGCCGTGCTTGGTGGTGACGCGCACACCCGCGGGCAGATGCCCGTCAAAGGCCTCGCCGATCATCGCCTCGCAGATCTTGTAACCTGGCGCCGCGTCGAGCAGGTTTATGCCGGCATCGACGGCGCGGCGCAGCGTGGCCACCGCGTCAGCAGGCGAGGCCGGCCCCCAGACCGTGCCGATGCCGCCCCCGCCCAGCGTCAGCCGGCTCACAGGCCCGAAGGTTCCCAGGATGTTGGTCTGCATGGTCGAGCTCCAGTTCAATTGCTTTGACGACATCGATGATGGCGTCGCGGGGGGTGCCGATGTCGACGAGCAGGTGATCGTCGAGCCGGCGCAGCTGGTAGATAGTGTTGGCCCGCTGCCAGCGCCGGACCAGAAAGTGCCAGAAAGCATCCAACATGCTTGACTCCAATAGCCAGCCGCACGCCTTGCTGGCGCCATAGCCGGCCTTTCAGATTTGATGGTATGGTGGTGGGCGGCTCACAGGATGTGCGTTCGCCTGTGCGTAATCTGGCGTCCTGCCAGCCAATTCTCTACGGGGAAGAGTGCAAGGCTCATTGCAGAAATGAAAAGCGATCTGAACTGGGACGATCTGCGGGTATTCCTTGATGTCGCCCGGCTGGGCGGCCTGAGTGCCGCCACCGAAACCACGGGCCTGAGTGCGGCAACGCTGGGCCGGCGGGTGACGGCGCTGGAGCGGGCGGTGGGCGAGGCGCTGTTCGTGCGCAGCCAGAGTGGCTACCAGCTGACCCCGGCCGGCGAAGACCTGCTGGCGCGGGCCGAAGATGTGGAGGCGGCCATGCTGTCGCTGCGGCGCTGGAAGGAAGGCAATCACGGCGACCGCATGGTGCGCGTTTCGGCGGGCCCCTGGACCTCGGCCTTCGTGGCCAGCCATATCGGCGACGTCTGGAGCGTGGCCGACCGGTTTGGCCTCGAATTCGTCACCGCCAACCAGAAGGTCGATATCGGCCGACGCAATGCCGATCTGGGCATTCGCAGCCAGCGCCCGACCGAGCAATGGCTGGCGGGCCGGCTGATCGGCCGGGTGGCGCATGCGCTCTATTCCGGGCTGAACCTGGTCAATGGCATTGCTGCCGGCTATTTCGTCGGCGTGGTGGGGGAAGGCGCGCAGATCCAGTCCGCCCGATGGCTGCAGGCCCATCATGGCGACCGCATCGGGTTGCGGGGCAATGATGCCATGAGCGTGCGCGAACTGGTGGCGGCGGGCGCGGGGCTGGGGGTGTTTCCCTGCTTCGTCGGCGACAGCGACACGCGCCTGATCCGCATCGCTTCGCCGATCCGGGAACTGGAAACCGAACAATGGCTGGTCAGCCATCATGAGGAACGTCACGATCCGTCGGTGCGGACGGTGGGCGACCGCCTGGCCGCGCTGATGGGTCAGCACGGCGCGCTGTTTCGCGGCGAGTTGCCGCGGCGATAAAGCCGAGACTCCGTCTTGCGGCGGGCAGTGTGCCCGGCGGGCAACGCTTTAGTGCAACGTTATAATTGCCCGGCTGAAACGTTTTCGTCCCGCTTTCCCTACGACGCGAATTGGCATAGCTTGCCCGCGCCTTCAGCCTCACGAGTGGTTCCAGATGACTATCGGCCTTGCCATGCCGCCGCATATCCGCGTGTTCGCCGCCTTCTTCATCTATTCGTTCTGCATGGGGAGCCTCTATCCGCGCCTGCCGGCCATCCAGGAGGCCCTGGGCGTGGCCGAAGGCGCGCTCGGCCTGGCGCTGATTGGCGCAGCCGTCGGCACCCTGATATCGCTGACCTTTGCCGGGCCGATCATCGAACGCATCGGCTATCGTCGCACGCTGCTGGTCGCCATCCCGCTGCTGTCGGTGTTCTACGCCGTGGCCGTCTGGGCGCAGGGCCCGGTGATGTTCTTCCTGCTGCTGGTACCGGTGGGCATCACAATCGGCTGCATCGAAATCATCATCAACCTCGAAGCCGACCGGGTCGAGCACGCCATGGGTCGCCGCATCATGAACCGCGCCCATGCCTTCTGGAGCTTCGGCTTCTTTTCCGCCGGCCTAGTGGGCTCGTTCATTGCCCAGGCGGGCATCTCGCCGCAGTTGCACCTGGCCATCATGGTGCCGGTCATCGGCGTGGTTTCCCTGCTGCTGCTAGGCCGCTATCAGCCCGCCGGGCATCGCAGCGGCGGCAGCACCGCGGCAGCGCCGCGCTTTGCCCGCCCGAGCGGCGCCATCCTGGTGCTGGTCAGCGTCTGTCTGTCGGCCATGATCCTGGAGGGCGCCGGCATCGACTGGTCGGCCATCTATATGCGCGACATTTTCGGCGCTGCGCCGTTCTGGGCTGGCTTTGCTGTGGCGCTGGGCGCCGGGACCCAGGCGGTGACGCGGTTCTTCGCTGACAGCTTTGTCGAGCGCTGGAGCCCGGCCGTGGTGGCGCGCAGCCTGCTCGCCATCTCCGGCATCGGGGCCCTGCTGGTCTTCTTCACGCCGATCTGGTGGCTGGCCTATGTCGGGTTTGCCCTGATGGGCGTGGGCACGAGTGCGCTCTTCCCGCTGGCCATGTCGGCGGCCGCACAGCGCACCGACCGCCCTGCCGCGGTCAATGTCGCGGCGCTGGCGCAGATTTCCTTTGTGGCCTTCCTGCTCGGGCCGCCGCTGCTGGGCTATATTGCCGAGCATTTCGGTATCCGCTGGGCCTTTGGCATCGCCCTTCCGCTGGTCGTGGTGGGGCTGGTCATGGCCGATGCCGTGGGGACACGCCGTCAGTCCAGCCAGGTTCCGGCCGAATGAGGATCGCGCCGCAACACCGCATCTATGCGTGCTTTTTTTCCTTCGCCCTGATTACCGGTGCGCTGATGTCGCGCCTGCCCGACATCCAGACGCATCTGGGTGTGTCGGAAGGCCAACTGGGCCTGACCATGATCGGCATGGCCGTGGGCTCGCTGATTTCGCTGACCGTGGGCACGCCTATCATTGAGCGGCTCGGCTTTCGCACCGCCGCCTTCATCACCACGCTTGGCTCGGCGATCCTGTTGGCCGTGGTGCCCTGGCTGCCGGTGGCCCCTGCCGTGTTCGCGGTACTACTGCTGGTTGGGCTGCTGGCCGGCGCGCTGGAAATCAATCTCAATGTCGAGATCGACCGACTCGAAACCGCGACCGGCGGGCGCTACATGAACCGCGCCCATGGCTTCTGGAGCGTCGGCTTCTTCTTTACCGCGCTGTTCGGGGCGATGATCCGGCAATCGGGGCTCTCGGCCGGGCTGCATCTGGCCCTGGTGGCGAGTCTCATCGTTGGGGTCACCGGCTATCTGATCTGGGGCGCCACCAATGCGCCGCAGACGGCGCGCAGCCAGACCGAAGCAGGCGGCCAGCGCTTTGCTTTCCCCAATCGCGGCCTGCTGCCGCTTTGCCTGATCGGCTTTGCCGCCTTCCTTGTGGAGGGTGCCGGCATCGACTGGTCGGCCATCTATATGCGCGACGTCTTTGCCGTGGAGCCGCTGGTGGGGGGCATGGGCCTGACGCTGTTTGCCTTTTTCATGGCGCTGATGCGCCTGACCGCCGACCCGATCGTCGCCCGGTACGGGCCGCGCCATGTCGCCATGGTCATGCTGAGCTTTGCCAGCCTGGGCGCGCTGCTGGTGGGTGTAGCGCCAGAAGCCTGGCTGGCCCTGCTGGGTTTTGCGATGATGGGGGCCGGCTGCTCGGCCGTCTATCCGCTGGCGGTTTCGGCAGCGGCGCAGCGCACCGACCGGCCGGCGGCCGTCAATGTCGCAGCCATCGGACAGGTCAGTGTCGTGGTGTTTTTCCTGGCGCCGCCTCTGCTCGGCTTTGTTGCCGAATTCGTTGATATCCGCGCCTCCTATCTGGTCTGCCTGCCGCTGCTGCTGGCCGGGCTCTCGGCTTCGAGCTTCGCACTGGGCACGCGCAAGCTGGAGGACCCAGCGGGTCTGCCGCCCGAGCCCCTGGCGCCGCTGGGCTAGAGCATGCAAGAGCTGCCGCCCATCGTCGATCTGCGCCAGTCGGCCACCGCACTGCGGGTGCAGCGCGGCGTGATGCGGCTGCTGCGGGAAAGCCATGACATGGCCTGCTATGCCGAGGTGACGTTGCGCAGCGGGCGGCGCGCCGATGTGCTGGCGGTGGGCCCCAAGGGCGAGATCTGGATCGTCGAGATCAAGTCGAGCCTGATCGACTTCCAGATCGACCGGAAATGGCCGGAGTATCGCAACTATTCCGACAAGTTCTTTTTCGCCAAGCCGCCGGAGCTGGATGCGTCGATCTTTCCCGACAGCGAGGGGCTGATCGTTGCCGATGGGCATGACGGGGCGATCCTGCGCGACAGCCCGCTGACGCCGCTGGCGCCGGCAAGGCGCAAGGCGCTGATGCTCAAGCTGGCCCGGCTGGGCGCCGACCGGATCCACATTTTGATGGACCCCGGTCCGAAGTGAGCACCGCCTTGAGTTCCGCCTCCAACATCCGCTGGCGCATCGTCGCGCTGTTCTTCGTGCATGCTTTGGCGCTGGGCGCCATCCACACCCGCATTCCCGACATCCAGCTGGCGCTCGGGCTGAGCGAGGCCCAGCTCGGCCTAGTGCTGATCGGCCAGCCGCTGGGCGCGCTCAGCATGTTCCTGTTCGCCAGCCGCATTATCGAACGCTTCAGCCCGCGGCTGGTCATTCTGGTGATGATGCCACTAGTGACGGTCAGCGCCGCCATGATCACCGTGATCCCCAATGCGATCGCCATGTTCGGGCTGCTGGCCGTCAATGGCGTCGGCTTTTCGCTGACCAATATCGCCATCAATGTCGAGGCAGACCGGATCGAAGCCGCATCGGGGGCGCGGATCATGAATACCTGCCACGGCGCCTGGAGCATCGGCTTTCTGGTGACCTCGCTGCTGGGCGCGGCCCTGCGCGGCCTTGATGTGGCCCCCTGGATGCACCTTTGGGCGCTGGTGCCGGTGGTGGGCGTGCTGATCGCGGTGGTGGTGGCGCCCATGCCCGTCACCCCGGCACGCGCCCATGCCGGCGATAACAAGCGGCGCCTCGCATGGCCGACCCTGGCCACCCTGGGCCTGGTGGCCTTCGGGCTGGGCGCTGGCCTCTCGGAAGGGGCGGCACGGGCCTGGTCGATCATCTATCTGCGCGACAGTTTCGAGGTCGCGGCCTGGATCGAGTCGCTGGCCCTGCCCGCGCTGCTGGTGACCATGTCAGTGGGCCGGCTGCTGGCCGACCGCTGGATCGACCGGTTCGGGCCGGTGCGCGTGGCGCGGGCGCTGGCCAGCATCGCCATTGCCGGCCTCGTGCTGCTGGTGGTCGCCCCCAATGCCTGGGCGGCTCTGGGCGGCTTTGGCCTCGTCGGCCTTGGCATCTGTGTGCTCTATCCGCTGATGCTATCGGCGGCGGCGCGGCTGGGTGACCGCCCGGCCTCGGAAAATGTCGCCGCCACCACGCTGATCTTCCAGCTGGTCAATCTGGGCGCACCGGTGCTGATCGGCACGGTGGCCGAGGCCTTCGACCTGCGGACCGCCTTTGCCATGCTGCTGCCGCTGCTGGCGCTGACCTGGCTGATGGCAGGAAAGCTGACGCCTACTCGTCCAGTGACTGGGTCTCCACGGGGGTAATCGGGGTCGGCCGGTGGCCCGGCGAGGACGGCGCCCCCAATGTGGAAAGCTGGTGCTGCAGCGCCTGCATCATGGCCAGTTTCTCCTCATCGCCGAGGGCCTGCAGCTGCTGGCTGAGCCTGATGGTGAAATCGGAAAACTCATTGTGCCAGTCGGTGTGGACCTGGTGGGGATCGATGCGCCTTGTGGCGGGCTGGGCCTTGCCGGCTATGCCGATGGCGGTCAGCTCGAAATAGTCATCGAGCTGGGGCAGGATGAGCTGATCGGCCGCAATGCCGGTGGCCATCAGGGCGTCACGGAGCGCCATGCGCTCCTCGTCTTCGCCATGGGTGAGAAAGATCGCCCCATGGGCGGGCAGGCGCGCCTTGATCCAGGCCATCAGTTCGGAATGGTCGGCATGGGCGGAGTAATTGCCCAGGGCGCGAATGGTGGCGCGGATCGGCACCAGCCGGCCATGGATGCGGGCCTGCTTGGCGCCGGTCAGGATGACATGGCCCAGCGTGCCGGGCGCCTGATAGCCGACAAACAGCACCGTGGCGTCGCGGCGGATCAGGTTGGCGCGCAGATGGTGCTTTATGCGCCCGGCATCGCACATGCCCGAGGCGCTCATGATGATGGCGCCGCCACGAATGGCATTGATGGCCTGGCTGTCGGCCACCGATTCGATGATGCGGAAGCGAGGATCGTTGAACAGCTCGTCGGCGCCCAGTTCGACATCCTCGAACATGCGGGCATATTTGCGATAGACGCCGGTCACCTTGCTGGCGAGCGGGCTGTCGAGAAAGACCAGCTGCGGATTGATGGCGCCCGATTTGATGAGAAAGCCGATATCGTGCAGCAGTTCCTGGCTGCGCTCGACGGCAAAGGTGGGAATGACCAGGTTGCCGCCACGCGCCAAGGCGGTGTTGATCTCGACCCGCAGGGCCTCGCGGCGCTGCAGCAGGGTATAGTCATCGCGCTCGCGCCCGCCATAGGTGGATTCGCAGAGGATGTAGTCAAAGCCGGCCGGGCCCTCGGGATTGCCGTAGAACACCTTCTCGTCGGGCCCGATATCGCCGGAAAACATCAGCCGCACCGGCTTGTCGCCATCCATGACCTCGACCTCGATGGAGGCCGAGCCGATGATATGGCCGGCATTCCAGTAGCGGGCGCGGACGCCCGGGCCGGGCTCGATCCACTGCTCGTAGCGGCAGGTCTGGCGGTGCCGCAGCGCCTCCTCGGCGTCGGCCATGCCGTAGAGCGGCTTGACCGGTTCATCGCCGCGGCGGCCGGCGCGCTCGGCTTCGCTTTCCTGAATGCCGGCGCTGTCGGGCAGCATGTATTCGAGCAGGCCGGAGGTGGGTTCGGTCATCCAGGCCGGGCCGCGCCAACCCTCTGCGTAAAGCTTGGGCAAGAGGCCCACATGGTCGATATGGGCATGGGTGAGCAGCAGGAAGTCGATGGCCTTGGGATCAAAGGGGGTCGGCTTGAGGTTGAGCGCGCGCACGCTGCGATTGCCCTGGAACAGGCCGCAATCGACCAGGAACTGGCCGCCCGGATGCTCGACGCGATAGCAGGAGCCGGTTACGGTTCCGGCCGCGCCGTGGAAATGCAGGGTGACGGTCATGGCGGGTTCCTGATTGTCTGGCTGGTCCGTCGAAGTAAGCGCCGGCAATTCGTCGTTGTCGAGACGGACGCTGCAAGGCGATCGCAAATAGCAAGCAAACACAAGGAGATCGACGATGACCTATATCGATGGATTCGTGGCTGCCGTGCCAAAGGCCAATAAGGAAGCCTATAGCGAGATGGCCCGGCAGGCCGCGACCATGTTCCTGGAATGGGGCGCAACGCGCGTGGTGGAGAACTGGGAGGATGATGTGGCCGACGGCAAGGTCACCGATTTCCGCCGGGCCGTCGCGGCCAAGGCGGACGAGGCCATCGTCTTTTCCTGGATCGAGTATCCCGACAAGGCCACCCGCGACGTGGTGCAGAAGAAGATGATGGAGGACCCCGAAATGGGGGCCATGCAGATGCCCTTCGACATGGGCCGCCTGATCTATGGCGGGTTCGAAACGCTGTTCATCGCCTAGAGCGTTTTCGGCAAAAGTGTCTCCACTTTTGCGGTTCGAAAACGCGACAGATCAAATACCTAGAGCGTTCAGCGCGGGGCGCGCTTGGCCAGGATGCGCTGCAGGGTGCGGCGGTGCATGTTGAGCCGGCGCGCCGTCTCTGAGACGTTGCGGTCGCACAGTTCATAGACGCGCTGGATATGTTCCCAGCGCACGCGATCGGCCGACATCGGGTTTTCCGGCGGCTCGGGCTTGTCCTCGCCGGTGGCCAACAGGGCATTGATGACGTCGTCGGCATCGGCGGGCTTGCTGAGATAATCCACCGCGCCCAGCTTCACCGCGGTGACGGCAGTGGCGATATTGCCATAGCCCGTGAGTACCACGGCGCGGGCATCGGCGCGCTTCTGGTGCAGTGCCGACACGACTTCAAGGCCGTTGCCGTCTTCAAGACGCAGGTCGACCACCGCATAGGCGGGTGGCTGTTCGGCGACGGCGGCGAGGCCCTCGGCGACGCTGCCGGCAATGCGGACTTCAAAGCCGCGACGCGTCATGGCGCGTTCGAGGCGCTGCAGAAAGGCCACATCGTCATCCACAAGCAGGAGGCTGGGGTCGGTGGCGAGAAGGTCTTCGATCGTGCTCATGACTTTCCCATAGGCTGTTGGCATTGATACGTCAAAAGCCGCGCGCTGGATCTATGGCTCGACGCGGTCCCGCGGCCAGACAATGCGCACCTGGGCATGGCCTTCGGGGGCAATATTGTGGAAGGCAAGGCGGGCGCCGGCCCGCTCGAGCAGGGTCTTGGCGATGAAGACGCCGAGGCCAAGACCACCGGGCTGGCTGGCATCGGGACCCTGGGGATCGCGCGGGCGGCTGGTGAGATAGGGCTCGCCCAGACGGGCGATCAGTTCGGGCGCAAAGCCGGGCCCGTCATCGGTGATCGTCACCGAAATGCTGTCGCGATCCCAGCCGGCCTCGATGCGCACGGTCTGGCGGGCGAAATCGGCCGCGTTTTCGATGAGATTGCCCAGGCCATAGAGCAGGCCGACATTGCGGGTGAAGACCGGGGGCGGACCGGCGGCGCGCTCGTAATAGAACAGGATCGCCTTGCCATGGGCCTCATGCGGGCGGGCCACCTCCGCCAGCAGGTCGGTGATGGGCACGGCGGCAAAGGGATCGCCGCCCTCATTGCCCAGATTGCGCAGCTTGGCGAGGATGGCGCGACAACGCGCTGCCTGGGCGATAATCAATTCGACATCATCGGCCAGATCGCTACCGGGCGGGGCGTCGGCGCGCATCTCCTTGGCGGCAAGGGCGATGGTGGAGAGCGGGGTACCCAGCTCATGGGCGGCGGCGGCGGCCAGGCCATCGAGGGCCGAGAGCTGTTCCTTGCGCGACAAAGCCAGTTCGGTGGCGGCCAGGGCATCGGCGATCTGGCGCGCATCATGGGCAACGCGGTTGGTATAGGCGGAGATGAAGACCACGCCGCAGATGATCGAGACCCAGATGCCGATGACATAGATGCGATTAAAGACAATGCGCTCGAGCGGATCCCAGGGCAGCGGCAGGTGCCAGACGGACAGGACAGAGGCGATGAGGGCGGCGAGCAGAGCGATGAAAAAGGTGGCGCGCTGCGGCAGGGTGGTGGCCGAGACCGATACCGGCGCCAGCAGCAGCAGCGAGAACGGGTTCTGCAGCCCGCCAGTCAGCGCCAAAAGGCCACCGAGCTGGCAGAGATCAAAGGCGATCTGGCTGGCGGCAAAGGCCGAGCTGGGCCGGTAGGCGGCGCCAAAACGCAGAACCAGCCAGAGATTGACCGCGGCCGAGAGCGCTATCAGGGCAAAGCATTCCAGCAGGGGCAGCGGAAAGCCCAGACCGAAGGCAACGAACAGCACGCCGATGGCCTGGCCGCCCACCGCCAGCCAGCGCAGCAGCACCAGGGTCTGCAGGCGCAAAGGGCGCCAGGTGGAGGGCAGCGGCAGCCCATCGGCCTGGGTCAGCGCCATGAGAGCACCTGCGGCGAGTAAAAACGGGCTGCGCTATGGGGAGAAAAAATCGTCATTCAAGGGCCATTTTTGCTCAGGCACATGCTTGATCCTGACCCGGGGCGGGCCACGTATTGCACATCGTGACTGGGAGAAAGTAACGGAAATGACCACAGCAATCATCAAACCACAATGGTCACCTTTGACCATCGCGCTCATGGTAATGGGCTTCATCATCTTCTGGCCGCTCGGCTTGGCCGTGCTCGGCTATATAATGTGGGGCGAAAAGTTCGGCGGCTCGCCGGAAAAGGCCCAGGCGTATTTCAACAAGGGCCGCGCCTGGTGCACCTCCAACAAGGGCGCCCACCGCAACTGGACCAACAACCACCGGAGCTATGGCATGAACTCGAGCGGCAATGCAGCCTTTGACGACTATCGCGCCGAACAGCTCAAGCGCCTCGAGGAAGAGCGCGCCCGTCTCGATGCCGAAATCGACGCCTTCCACGAATACATGGCCAACCTCAACAAGGCCAAGGATCGCGAAGAGTTCGACCGCTTCATGAACGAGCGCCGCGGTTCGCGCCAGGGCTTTGGCGACAACAAGCCCGAGCAGAACAATGGCGACCAGAACAACAATGGCTGGACCAACAATAACGGTTAAGCCCGCCTATCCGGCGACGCGCCCCCGCGTCGCCGCCTCCTTCCAAAGCCTGTCGTTCCCAACGACAACCCTAGCGCACTCAACTGGGCGCTTTTTTTGTCCGCATATCTGCCTGGGCGTGGCAAATTCCCGCTATGCTCGCCGCAGCGATTCACCGAGTTTCCATGAACCTGTTCTTCCGCAGCCAGCCCAAGATTCCGACCAGCACCACCATCAGCATTGATGGCGAGCCGGTCAGCGTCAGCGTGCGCATCAATGCGCGGGCGCGGAGCTATCGGCTGTCGCTACCCGCCAGCGGGGGGCCGCTGCTGACCCTGCCGCCACATGGCAAATGGAGCGAGGCGGAAGCCTTCCTGGCTCGCCAGCACAACTGGCTGGCCGCCCGAATCAAGCGGGCGCCGCCGGCGAGCAGCTTTGCCGATGGCGGCGTGGTGCCGCTGCGGGGCGTCGACCACCGCATCATCGGCACCGGCAAGCTGCGCGGGCGGGTAGAGCTGGCCGAGGACGATGGCGAGATGGTGTTGCTGGTGCCGGGCGAGCCCGCGAACCAGGCGCGGCGGCTGACCGACTGGCTCAAGGACGAGGCGCATGCCGATCTGAGCGCAGCCAGCGCCCTGCATGCGGCGCGGCTCGGGGTGACGGTCAAAACCATCCGCATGCGCAGCCAGGCCACCCGCTGGGGCTCGTGCTCATCGTCGGGCACCATCAACTACAACTGGCGGCTGATCATGGCGCCGCCCTTCGTGCTCGACTATGTCGCCGCCCATGAGGTGGCCCACCTGGTGGAGATGAACCATTCGGCCGCCTTCTGGGCCACGGTCAAGCGTACCCTGCCCGAGATGGACAAGGGTCGGGCGTGGCTAGAAGCACACGGTCGCGCGCTAATGGCACGCTAGCCGCCACGGCGGGGCGTGAGCCCGGCTACGGCCACCATGCTGCCGCATTCGCGCCGCTATCACCTCAGTATGCAGCGCCTCGTCGTCCTCATCGCTCTGGTCTTTGCCGTCGCATCCCTTGCCGGGATGACGACAGCGCATGCGCATCGCTATGTCAGCACGCCCATCGTGGTGCTCAATCACGTGAACAGCGACAATGTGGCCATTCCGGTGATGGTCCATATCCAGCGCGGCGAAATCGATCTGGGGTCGGGCATTTTCCTGCCCTGCGGCCCGCACAATGCCATAACCACCACCATGGCACCCGTCCTGCCTGGAGCGCCCGAAGGCGATTCGCCACTGGCAGCGCTGCATGACCAGCTGACACCTTGGCTGGGCGAGCGCCTGCTGCGACCACCGCGAGCCGCCTGAGCACGCCCGCCTCATCCCCATTGTGCTCAGCGCCCCGTTTGACGGGGTAAGGATTATTCATATGTCTATTGCTTTGAACGCGACCTTGTCGCGTCGCGCCGTCATGGCTGGCCTGGCCAGTGCGGGTGCTCTTGCTCTTGCCGGTTGCACCACGACAGGGTCGCGCCATACCGAAACCATGCCGGAACCCGTGGTGGTGCCGATCGACGTGCTGGCCATGTACGGCCCGCGGCTCGACGAGGAATTTCCCGTCCCCGCCGCCCCGATCGCCCAGCTCGATCCGATGTTCTGGCGCCAGGAAGTGGCCAATGTCACGGGCGAGCCCGAAGGCACCGTGGTAGTCGATACGCCCAACCGCTTCTTGTACTGGACCATGCCCGATGGGCGGGCCATGCGCTATGGCGCGGGGATCGGCCGGGACGGCTTTGCCTGGAGCGGCCGGGGCCATATCGCCTATGGCCGCAAATGGCCGGTCTGGACGCCACCCGGCGAAATGGTCGACCGCCAGCCCGAGCTCGAAATCTACCGGAACGGCCAGCCGCCCGGGCTCGACAATGCGCTGGGCGCGCGGGCGCTCTATATCCACAAGGGCAATGTCGACACGATCTACCGCATCCACGGCAATATGGATGTGAGCACGATCGGCAAGGCGGTTTCGAGCGGCTGCGTGCGGCTGCTGTTCCAGGACGTCATCGATCTCTACGACCGGGTGACCTGGGGTAGCCCGATCGTGGTGCTGCAGTAAACTAAAGGGCCGCCCCATGGGGCGGCCCTTTTTGGTTCGCAGTCGCCGGACGGCGGCAGGCTAGTTTTCCTGCCCGCCAAAGATCAGGTCCATCAGCGTGCGCTGGCTGTTTGGATTTTCGATGGGCACGGGCTGGCCCAAGGCGGCCGGCGGCTGGATGCCCTGCTGCTGGGCCGGGGCGCTGGGCACCCAGACCTGCTGGCCCGTCGCGGGATCGATGACCAGCACCATGGGCAGGCCGGTGCTCGGATCGATGGGGGCGGGCCCCACGCCATTGCTCTGGGCCTGCAGCGGCAGTCCGGTGACCGGGTCGATCGCCTGATCGGTGATCACCTGACCCACGGGCATGCCGGTTGCCGGATCGATCTGCTGGCCATTGGCATCGACCAGCATGCCACCAGCGGCCGGGGTCGCCCCGGCCGGCGCCAGCGGCTGGCCCTGGATCGGCTGGGCGCCCATGGGCTGACCGGTGGCGGGATCAATCACCACCTGCTGGCCCGTGGCCGGGTCAGTCATGGTCTGCACCGGCAGGCCGGTGGCGGCGTCGACATATTGCACCTGGGGCTGGCCGGTAGCGGGATCGATCACCACTTGGCCGGTGGCCGGGTCGATGACCTGCTGAGCGGCCAGCTGGCCCTGGTTACTACCGCCTGGAATGGGGGCGATCTGCTTGCCCTCATGCGCCTTGGTCATGAATTCGGACCAGATGGTGGCCGGCACATTGCCGCCCGACAGGGTGGTCTTGGTGGCATTGTCATTGCCCAGCCAGACGCCAGTGACCATGGCCGAGGTAAAGCCGATGAAGAGGGCGTCCTTGGCATCCTGGGTGGTGCCGGTCTTGCCGCCAAAATCCCAGCCGCCGACATTGGCGCGCTTGCCGGTGCCCACCTCGACGGCGGTGCGCAGCATGTCGTCCATCTGCGCCAGCACTTCGGGGGCGATGACGCGACCGGGGCCGGCATCGGAGGCCTCATAGAGCATGTCGCCACTGGTGGACTGGATGGTGGTGATGACATTGGGGATGACGCCATTGCCACCATTGCCGAAGGGCGCATAGGCCGCGGTCAGCTCGAGCAGATTGACTTCCTGGGTGCCCAGGGCAATCGAGGGCACGGCCTCGAGCGGGGAGGAAATGCCCATGCGGGTGGCCACATCGACCACCGCAGCAGGCGTGACGTCGATGGCCAGGCGCGCCGCAATGGTATTGATCGAATAGGCCAGGCCCTGGCGCAGGGTGACCGTACCGGCATATTTGCCGGTGGCATTGCGCGGGCTCCAGCCATTGTAGTCAAACTGGGCGTCTTCGGCGAGCGTGTCGGGCGTATAGCCCTTCTCCATGGCCGCCAGATAGACGAAGGGCTTGAAGGTCGAGCCGGGCTGGCGCTTGGCCGTGACGGCACGGTTATACTGGCTGGCCTGGTAGTCGACGCCGCCCACCATGGCGCGGACCTTGCCGTCGACATCCATGGCCACCAGGGCGCCCTGGGAAAAGCCACGATTGGCGCCTTCGGCAGCTACCTGTTCCTTGACGATGAACTCGGAGTCCTTCTGCATCTTGTAATCGATGGTGGTCTGGACGATCACATCGCTTTCGATGTCGCCGATATAGGCTGTCATCAGGCTTTCGACCCAGTCGGCCACATAGGATTCCGAGCCGGCGACGCGGGTGCGCACGCTCTGATTGGGATCGATCTGGGCGGCGGCGGCCTCTTCGGCGGTGATATAGCCCTCTTCGGCCATGGCGTTCAGCGACAGGCGCTGGCGCTGGATGGCGCGTTCGGGACTGGATTTGGGATTATAGGCCGAGGGTGCGGGCAGGATGCCGGCCAGCATGGCCGCCTGGCCGAGCGACAGGTTGCGCGCCGAGACGCCGAAATAGGTCTGCGCCGCCGCCTCGATACCCGTTGCCCCGGCGCCGAAATAGACGCGGTTCATATAGAGTTCGAGGATTTCTTCCTTGGTATAGTTCTGTTCCAGCCAGACCGCGAGAATGGCTTCCTGGACCTTGCGGCCCAGATTCTGGTCGGGGGTGAGGAAGAGGTTCTTGGCCACCTGCTGGGTGATGGTGGAGGCGCCACGGGTCATGCCGCGCGCCTTGACCATTTCGAGCACCACCGAGGCCATGCCGATCGGATCGACGCCGAAATGGCTCATGAAACGACGGTCTTCGCTGGCGATGAAGGCGGCTGGTACGTAATAGGGCAGTTCGCGATAGGTCACCGCCTCGCCGCCAGTCTGGCCGCGATTGGACAGCAGGGTGCCATCGGCGGCCAGGATGCGGATATTGGGCGGGCGATCGGGAATGGCCCAGGTATTGGACGAGGGCAGCTGGGCGCCGTAATAGACGATGATGCCGATAATGCCGATGCCGACCCAGAGCGAGGCGACAAAGCCCCACCAAAGCAGGCCCATGAGAAAACCGCCGCTGCGCGACTTGCGCGGCTTTTTGGCCCGCGCCGTGCTGGCCTTGCCGCGCCGGGGCGGCTTGCCGCCCCCCTTGGGACCATTGCCCGAGCCGCCGGCTGGGCGCTCGTCCAAGCTGAAGCCGCCGACCGACTGGCCCTTGGCGGACGAGCCCATGACAGGCTCCACCCGGCCGCCCTTGGCGGCAGCAGGCGAGCGGGGCTGGCTCGGCTTTTTGGGCTGGCCGCCAACGCGGTCATCGGCGGAAATGCGAAAATCCATCAAGCGAACCTACAGAAGTGCCTTTGGCCGCTTCTACCCGGTTCCACGCCAATGGGAAACCAGGGGTGAGCAGTTCCCGCCGAGCAATCGTGACCGACTCGCGGCCTGGCGTCCATAAGGCGCTGACCACGCGATCACGGCCAAGCTTCTCAGGGTAAAATGTGGCTGGTTTATGGGTGTTTGCCTGTGGCGGTGCGGCTGTTGCGCGGCGGTCACAGCCAGGGCTGCCAGGCAGCGTGTCAGGCGTAGCGCGCCAGGCCCAGATCATGGGTATCGATCTCGGGGGCGATGCCGCTGATCTGGTCGGCCAGCACCCGGGCCGAGCCGCAAGCCATGGTCCAGCCCAGCGTGCCATGGCCGGTATTGAGATGGAAATTGGCGTAGCGCGTCGGGCCCACGACCGGCGTACCGTCGGGCGTCATCGGCCGCAGCCCGGTCCAGAAGCTGGCCTGGCTGACATCGCCGGCATCGCCATAAAGGTCGGTGACCACATGTTCGAGCGTCTTGCGACGGCGCTCATGCAGGGTCGTGTCGAAGCCGGCGATTTCGGCCATGCCGCCGACGCGGATGCGGTCGCCCAGCCGGGTCACCGCCACCTTGTAGCTCTCGTCGAGCACGGTGGAAACCGGCGCGCGATCGGCGTGAACGACCGGCACGGTGATGGAATAGCCCTTGACCGGATAGACCGGCACATCGAGCCCGAGCGGCTTGACCAGAGCCGGGGTAAAGCTGCCCAGCGCGCCGACGAAAATGTCGGCCTCCAGCTCGCCGACCGAGCTGCGGATGGCGCGGACCTTGTCGCCCTCGGTGATGAGGCCATCGATGGTGACACCAAAACGGAACTCGACGCCCAGGGCACGGGCCATGTCGGCCAGCTTGGTGGTAAAGACAAAGCAATCGCCGGTCTCGTCATGCGGCAGGCGCAGGCCGCCGGCAATGCGGTCGCGCGCCCCGACCAGGCCGGGTTCGGCGGCAATGCAGCCGGCGGCATCGAGAACTTCGAAGGCTACGCCATCGGCCGCCAGCACTTCGGTATCCTTGTGCGCGCCCTCGACCTGCTTTTCGGTGCGGAACAGCTGCAGCGTGCCCTGGCTGCGGTGATCGTATTCGATCCCGGTATCGGCACGCAGGGCAACGAGCTGGTCGCGGCTATATTCGGCCAGTCGCATCATGCGCGACTTGTTGAGCTGGTAGCGCGCCAGCGTGCAGTTGCGCAGAATGGCGAGGCACCACTTTATGGTCGCGGCGTCGAGCCGTGGCTGCACGATGAGCGGGGCATGTTCCATGAACAGCCATTTGAGCGCCTTGCGCGGAATGCCGGGGCCGGCCCAGGGCGAGGAATAGCCGGGGGAGATCTCGCCGGCATTGGCAAAGCTGGTTTCCAGCGCCACGCCGTCCTGGCGCTCGAGCACCGTGACCTGATGACCGGCCCTGGCCAGATAATAGGCCGTGGTCACCCCGATCACGCCGCCGCCCAGAACGATCACCCGCATGCTTGCCATCCACTGCGCCGCCGGACCCGATGGCCCGTCATCAAGCCTTAATTCTGGCGCAGAAGCGATGAAATGTCCTTCGCTTTGTTGGATGAATATTGCAACAATGCGAGTATGACGCACGATCGTGCGGCCATTGTGCAGAAAGTTGTCGTGATGGACCGGATTGACCAAGCCATCGTTGCCCAGCTGCGCCGGGATGGCAGGATCAGCAATGCCAGCCTGGCCACGGCGGTGGGCCTGTCCCCCTCGGCCTGCTTGCGGCGGATGCGCGAACTCGAGACCAGCGGGGTGATCCGCGGCTATACGGCCATTGTCGACGAGCCGAGCACGGGCGAGACCATCGTGGCCATCGTGCAGATCACGCTGGAGCGGCAGACCGATGACGTGCTGCGGCGCTTCGAGCAGGCGCTGCGCGGCTGCGCCGAGGTGCGCGAATGCTATCTGATGGCGGGCCTGACCGACTATCTAGTGCGGGTAGAGGCCTCAAGCGTGGCCGATTACGAGCGGCTGCATACCGAAGTGCTGTCGCGCCTGCCCAGCGTGACCCGCATCCAGTCCAGCTTTGCCATCCGCAATGTGCTGCGGCCGGTACGCAATTGAGCATGGTCTTGCGCATCGCGGTCGCCACGGCGCTGTGCTGCCTCACGCTCGGCGCAAGGGCGGACGATCAGGCCCTGCTCGACCGCGCCCTGGCGACGGCGCTGGCGCAGGCGGAGCGGGCCTTGCCGGCGCTGGATGCCAGTGCGTTCGGCGTCGATGTCGCGGCCTATCATGCGGCCTTGCGGCTGCAGCCGTTTTCAAGCCTGGTCTGGGGTGGCGACATTCAGGTCGAATTGCAGATCCGCAGCGAGCCAACCGGCTCGTGCAGCCGCTATGCCGCCTTTGTGCGCATGCCGCCGGAGAATGGCCGCCTGCCGCTGGTGCTGTGCCCGCAATTCTTCACGTCGGGCGCCGACGCATTGCGCGTGCTCACCGTGCTGCATGAAATGGTGCACGTCGTTGCCGGGCGCGACGAGTGCCAGGCCATGGCCTTTGCGGCCCAGATCGAGCAGTCAGCGACCGGCCGGTTCACGCCCGTCGATGGCTATTGGGCTGCCAGCAATTGCGGGCAGTCGCCCTATTCTCTGCCCTGACATCGCCCTGTCATCTGCTTGTTCGATAGATATCGAAATAGCGCGATGAGGTCGACCATGCTCGAAGACAGTGCTCGCCAGCTCGAAGCCCTGGGTAATCCCACAAGGCTGGCAGCCTATCGCCTGCTGGTGCGGGCCGGACCGAACGGGCTGCCCGTAGGCGGGCTGCAGGCCGGGCTGAGCATTCCGGCCTCGACGCTGTCGCATCACCTGCACCGGCTGGTGGGCGTGGACCTCGTCAGCCAGGACCGGCAGGGCACCCAGCTGATCTGCCGCGCCAACTTTGCGGCGATGGACGGCTTGGTGGATTTCCTCTCCAGCCAGTGCTGTGCCGATGCCCGAGCAGAGACGGCCGCCTGAATTTTCCTGTGATCCCCATTTCCATCTTTCCGGCAGCACCGAAATGACCATTATCGCACCGCGGGCACCGGCCTGGCTGATCTGGGGCCTGGGCCTCACCCAGGTGATCGGCTATGGCACGCTCTACTACAGCTTTGGCCCGCTGGCGCCGCATCTGGCGGCCAGTTTCGGTTGGCCGGAGGCGGCGCTCTATGCCGCGCTGGCCGCCTCGCTGCTGCTCAGTGGCGCGGTGGCCCCCTGGGCGGGACGGCTGGCCGACCGGCATGGCGCCGGGCCGATGATGGGATTGGGTTCGCTGGCTGCTTCGGTAGCGCTGGTGCTCTGCGCCCTGGCACCCAATGGTCCGGCTTTCACCGCAGCGCTGTTTGCCATCGAACTGGCCGCCGCCTTCGTGCTCTATCCGCTCGCCTTTGCCGCGCTGGCACAGATCGCTGGCGCCGGCGCGCAGCGGCAGATCGTGCATCTAACACTGATTGCCGGCTTTGCCTCGACGCTGTTCTGGCCGCTGACCACTTTCCTCGTGGCGCAGCTGGGCTGGCGCGGCACCTATCTCGTCTTTGCCGGGCTCAATCTGGTGGCCTGCGTCCCGCTGCATTTCGCAATCGCCGGCCATATGCGGCAGAGCCGGGCCGCTGGGCGCGTGCCCACCGTACTGGCTGGCCTGGCCAAGCCGGCTCAGGCGCGGACACTGGGCTGGCTGATGCTGGCCGGCTTTGCGCTGACCGGGGTGCTGGCCGCATCGGTGTTGATGCATATGGTGGGCATATTGGCCGGGCTGGGGATCGGCACGGCCGGGGTCGCGGTGGCGGCTCTGTTCGGCCCGGCCCAGGTGCTGAGCCGCGTGGTCAATATGGGCTGGGGCAGCGGCTTGCCGCAGCCCTGGCTGGCGGTGATCGCTGCCGGGCTGATGCCGCTGGGCGTGCTGGTGCTAGTGCTCACCGCGCCCTCGCCCTGGGGCGCCATGGCCTTTGCCGTGCTGTTCGGCTTGGGCTCGGGCCTGTTCAGCATTGTCGGTGGCACGCTGCCGCTGACCCTGTTCGGCACGACGGGCTATGGCGCGCGGCTGGGCCTGGTCAATGCCGGGCGGCAGCTGGCCTCGGCACTGGCGCCGTTCCTGTTCTCGCTGCTGGCCACATTGCTGGGCACAGCGCCCGCCCTGCTGCTGGCAGCGGCGGCGGGCGTCATGGCCGTGCTCGCCTTTGCCGGGATCGGCTGGCTGACGCGCGGACCTAGCGCCAGCCCAGTGCCGGCGCCACAAGCGTCAGGATCGACTCAATGACATGGGCGTTGTAGTCGACGCCGAGCTGGTTGGGCACGGTGAGCAGCAGGGTATCGGCCTCGGCAATGGCCTCGTCCTCGGCCAGTAGCTTGATCAGCGCCTCGGGTTCGGCGGTATAGCCGCGGCCAAAGACGGCGCGCTTTTCCGGCTCGATATAGCCGAACTGGTCCTGCTCGGGACGCCCGCTGCCGAAATAGGCGCGGTCCATGTCATTGACCAGAGCAAAGATCGAGCGGCTCACCGAGACGCGCGGTTCATGGGCATGGCCGGCCTCTTTCCAGGCGGCACGGTAAGCGCGAATCTGCTCGGCCTGCTGGATGTGGAAGGGCTTGCCTGATTCATCGAATTTGAGCGTCGAGCTCTGCAGGTTCATGCCCAGCTTGGCCGCCCAGATGGCGGTGTCATTGGTGGCCGAGCCCCACCAGATGCGTTCGCGCAGGCCAGGCGCATAGGGCTCCAGCCGCAGCTTGCCCGGCGGATTGGGAAACATCGGGCTGGGATTGGGCTCGGCAAAGCCATTGCCCTTGAGCACGTCGAGCAGCACCTCGGTCTGGCCGCGCGCCATGTCGGCATCGGTCTGCCCTTCGGCCGGGGCATAGCCGAAATAGCGATAGCCCTCGATCACCTGTTCGGGCGAGCCGCGGCTGATGCCCAGCTGCAGCCGGCCGCCTGAAATCAGGTCGGCGGCGCCGGCGTCCTCGGCCATGTAGAGCGGGTTTTCGTAGCGCATGTCGATGACGGCGGTGCCGATCTCGATCTTTTTGGTCCTGGCACCGACGGCGGCCAGCAGCGGAAAGGGCGAGGCGAGCTGTCGGGCGAAGTGATGCACGCGGAAATAGGCGCCGTCGGCCCCCAGTTCCTCCGCCGCCACGGCCAGGTCGATGGACTGCAACAGCGCATCGCCGGCCGAGCGGGTGCCCGATTGCGGCGAGGGCGACCAATGGCCGAAGGAAAGGAAACCGATGTTTTTCATGGAAATTGCCTGGGTAGGTGACGCCATGGGTGGCGCAGCGTGCCTTAACTAGGTACGGCCCGGCACCGGGTAAAGGCCGTTTGTCCGAACTATCCGGTCTGTTGGGGTGAACGATCGCCGCCGGTTACTCGGCGGCGTGATAGTATTCGGCGGACGGGCGGATAACCGCCACCACCGCATCTGCCGAAGCCGATCGGAAGTCAGGATCCTGGCGTAGCATCTCCAGGGTCCGCGGGTGAGGCCTCTCACCAGGCCAGTCCTCGAAGGAAAAAGCCAGCACCGAGGCCGCTTCCGCGATGGCATCATCAAGCGTGGTAGCGACCGCAATCACCCCGGGCAGATCGGGAAATGACACGCCATAGCCGGACTCGGGCTCCTTGTGGATCAGGGCAATGTAGTGGAGGTCACGCATCGGTCTCGCTGTCCCAGCCTGCCTGCCGATAGATCGAACGGATGCTACGCTGCCGCGACCAGCGGTCGACATCCTTCCTTTGTGGGAGGGAGCGAGGGCCGGCTGCCATTCGACCACAGGTCTCATGGCCTGCTCGCCTAAAATCGCTCCACCGGAGCGATTTTGCCTGCGGCCGGCTCTCAGACGTCCAGATTGCTCACGCTGAGCGCATTGTCCTGGATGAATTCGCGGCGCGGCTCGACCAGGTCGCCCATCAGGGCGGTAAAGATCTGGTCGGCTTCGTCGGTCTGGGTGACCTCGACCTTGAGCAGGGTGCGGGCATTGGGGTCGAGCGTGGTTTCCCAGAGCTGGGAGGCGTTCATTTCGCCCAGACCCTTGTACCGCTGCAGCGACACGCCCTTGCGACCGGCATCGGTGACGGTCTTGAACAGGCTGGCAGGACCGAAGATCTGCGTCGTCTCGTCCTTGCGGGTGAGCGTGGGGACGCCGCCATAGATCTCGTCCAGACGGGCCGCCAGCTGGCGCAGCTTGCGGGCATCGGCGCTCTGCAGCAGGGCCTTGTCGAGCTGGTGGGTCTCGGTCACGCCGCGCACGGTGCGCGAGAAGGCCAGGCCCTCTTCGTCGGTGATGACGCCGGACCAGCCGCGCTCAAGCTCGTCGGAAATGCGGTCCAGCCGGTTGGCGACGCGGTCCATGGTCTTGTCGATGCGGGCGGGGTCGCTCAGGCCCTCGGGGTCAAGCGCGCCGACAATGGCGGCCTGTTCGACCAGGCTGCGATTATAGCGCGTATTGAGATTGTCGATGGCTTTGACGATGTCGCGGGCCTGCTGGAGGATGCCCATCAGATCGGCGCCGGCATGCTCGATGCCGTGCTGGGTCTTGAACACGGCGTCTTCGAGGCCATAGTCGAGAAGATAGTCCTCGAGCGCCCGCTCGTCCTTGAGATATTGCTCGGAGCGGCCGCGCGTGGCTTTGTAGAGCGGCGGCTGGGCGATGTAGATATGGCCGCGCTCAAGTAGTTCGGGCGTCTGGCGATAGAAAAACGTCAGCAGCAGCGTGCGGATATGGGCGCCGTCCACGTCAGCATCGGTCATGATGATGATCTTGTGGTAGCGCAGCTTGTCGACATTGAACTCTTCGCGGCCGATGCCGGTGCCCAGAGCGGTGATCAGCGTGCCGACCTGGTCGGAGCTGATCATGCGGTCAAAGCGGGCGCGCTCGACATTGAGGATCTTGCCGCGCAGCGGCAGTACGGCCTGGTTGGAGCGGTCGCGGCCCTGCTTGGCGGAGCCACCGGCGGAATCGCCCTCGACGATGAAGATTTCGGACTTGGCAGGATCGCGTTCCTGGCAGTCGGCCAGCTTGCCCGGCAAGGACGAGATTTCGAGCGCGCCCTTGCGGCGGGTCAGTTCGCGCGCCTTGCGGGCGGCCTCGCGGGCGGCGGCGGCCTCGGCCACCTTGCCGACAATGACCTTGGCTTCGGCCGGGTGCTCTTCGAACCACTGGCCGAGCTTGTCATTGACGATGTTTTCCACCACGGGGCGGACTTCTGAGGAGACCAGCTTGTCCTTGGTCTGGCTCGAGAATTTGGGGTCGGGCACCTTGACGGAGAGCACGCAGGTCAGGCCTTCGCGCGTGTCATCGCCGGTCAGCGACACCTTTTCGCGCTTGGCGATGCCCGAGCTTTCGGCATAGGCGGTGACCTGGCGTGTCAGCGCGCCGCGCAGGCCAGCCAGATGGGTGCCGCCGTCGCGCTGGGGGATATTGTTGGTAAAGCACAGCACGTTTTCGTGGTAGCTGTCGTTCCACTGCAGCGCGACCTCGACGGTGATGCCGTCCTTCTCTGATATCATGGTGATGGGCTTGTCGATCACCGCCAGCTTGGACTTGTCGAGATATTGGACGAAGGCTTCGAGGCCACCCTCGTAGTAGAGATCGACACTGACCGGCTCAGGATGACGATTGTCGTTGAGCAGGATATGCACGCCCGAATTGAGGAAGGCGAGCTCGCGCAGGCGATGCTCAAGCGTCTTGAAATCGAACTCGACCATGGTGAAGGTCTGGTCGGACGGGAAGAAGGTGATGGCGGTGCCGCTGCGGCCTTCATAGGTGCCCGGCGTCTTGTTCTCGACATAGCTGTCGATCTGCACCAGCGGCGCGTCGGAATCGCCATGGGTGAAGCTCATTTCGTGGATCTCGCCGTCGCGGCGGATCTTGAGCTTGAGCCAGGCCGAGAGCGCGTTGACCACCGAGACGCCCACGCCATGCAGGCCGCCCGAGACCTTGTAGGAGTTCTGGTCGAATTTGCCGCCCGCATGGAGCTGGGTCATGATGACCTCGGCCGCTGAGATGCCCTCTTCGGTATGGATGCCGGTGGGAATGCCGCGGCCATTGTCGATGACGGTGACCGAACCGTCGGCATTGAGCGTCACCGTCACCAGGTCGGCATGGCCCGCCAGCGCCTCGTCGATGGCATTGTCGACCACCTCGTAGACCATGTGATGCAGGCCCGAACCGTCATCGGTATCGCCGATATACATGCCGGGTCGCTTGCGCACCGCATCAAGACCACGCAGCACCTTGATGCTGTCGGCGCCATATTCTTCGGGGACGGGAGTTTCGCTATCGGTCATGGGGTCCGAATCAGTCGTTTCAGAGTGCATTTGTTCTAACGGAACGGGGTGGTATCCCCAAGCAAAATGGCCGTTTTCAGGGCCGTGGAGCCCGGTTTTACCCTAGTCGTGCTGCAGGCGACCATCGCGCACGGTAATGGCCTGGGCGCGGCTGCCCAAAGCCTCAAACAGCACGCGGTCTGTGCCAGTCAGAAAGCACTGCGTGCCCAGGCCATCGAGGGCGGCAAACAGGGCCCGGCGACGATCCGGATCGAGATGGGCGGCGATCTCGTCGAGCAGCAGGAAGGGGGTGATGGCGGTGCGCAGCTTGACCAGCCGCGCATGCGCCAGGATCAGCCCGATCAGCAGCGCCTTCTGTTCGCCGGTGGAGCCCAGGGCGGCCGGCATGCCCTTTTGCGCATAGGTGACCTCGAGATCGACGCGATGCGGCCCCACCAGCGCCCGCCCGGCGGCGCGATCGCGGCTGCGGCTGGCCCGCCAGGCATCGGCCAGGGCGGCCTCCAGCGCCGCCGATGAGGCCGGCTCGTCGCCATCTTCAAACAGCCGCGTCAGCGCCAGCTGGGCGGCCGGGAAGCTGGCATCGTCCAGACTTTGGCCGATCAGCGCCTGCAGATGGGTGAGACTATCGGTGCGCGCCAGGTGGATGGAGGCGCCCAGCTCGGCCAGTTGCGCCTCGATGGCACTGAGCCAGGCGGCGTCGCCATGGTCCTCGAGCAGCCGGTTGCGCTGACGCAAGGCCTTGTCGTAGTCGCTGACGGCCGCCGAATGGCTGGGGATGAGCGTGGTCACCAGGCGATCGAGAAAGCGGCGCCGGTCGCCTGCCGGGCCCGAGAACAGGCCATCCATGGCGGGGGTGAGCCAGAGCACGCGCAGATAGTCGCTCATGGCCTCGATGGAGCGGGCATTGGCGCCATTGATGCGCACGCGCCGGCCGCCATCGGGCAAGGCGCCGGTGCCGATATCGGCGGGACCGTCAGCGGTTTCCACGGTTGCCGCCACCGCCCAGCCGATATCGGTGCCTTGGGCCTGCACGGTATCGAAGCTGGCGCGGCGCAGGCCGCGGCCCGGCGAAAGCAGCGAAATGGCTTCCAACAAGTTGGTCTTGCCGGCACCATTGGGCCCGGTCAGCACCACGTGGCGGGAATCGAGATCGAGCGCGGCCGCGGCATAATTGCGGAAGGCGGTGAGGCGCAGGCGGGAGAGGTGGCGGATCATATGTGTTTGCCGGCCATCATGTCGTTCAACCCACCGCCCGTCACCCTCGGGCTCGACCCGAGGGTGTTGCCCTTAACTTGCATCTGCAAGTGAAGAGCCCTCGGGTCAAGCCCGAGGGTGACGATCGAGATTGTTGCGAGCAATATCGCCCATTCAAACCCGCATCGGCATCAGCACGTAGAGCGCGCGGGTTTCGCCTTCGTCCTTGACCAGGGTGGGCGAGCCGGCATCGTTGAACATGAAGATGGCGCTTTCGGAGCGGATCTGGCCGATGATGTCGAGCAGGTAGCGGGCGTTGAAGCCGATCTCGAAGCCGTCGGTATCGAATTCGACCGCGAGTTCCTCGGAAGCCGTGCCGTGATCGGGATTGGTCACCGAGAGCTCGAGCAGACCGTCCTTGGCCTGCAGCTTGACGGCCTTGCCGCCGCGCTCGGAGGCAATGGTGGAGACGCGATCGACGGCGGTGGCAAAGCTCGCCCGGTCGACATTCATCTGCTTGTCATTGTTCTTGGGGGTCACCCGATCGTAATCGGGGAAGGTGCCCTCGATCAGCTTGCTCAGCAGCACGACCGAGCCGACGGTGAAGCGGATCTTGGTGTCGGAAACTTCCACCAGCACTTCGCCCTCAGCGCCATCGAGCAGCTTTTGCACTTCGCCGACGGTCTTTTTCGGCACGATGATGCCCGGCATGCCCTTGGCACCCTCGGGCGCGTCGATCTCGGCGCGGGCCATGCGGTGGCCATCGGTGGCCACGGCGCGCAATACGGTGCCGGTGCCGGTAATGTCGATGGTGTGGAAATAGATGCCGTTGAGGTAGTAGCGCGTCTCCTCATTGGAGATGGCGAACTGGGTGCGCTCGATCAGCTCGCGCAGGGCGGTAACCGGCATGGAAAATTCGTGGCCGAAGGCGCCGGACTTGAGATCGGGAAAGCTGTCGGGCGAGAGGCAGGCCAGGTTGAAGCGCGAGCGGCCGGAGGTCAGAACCATGTTCTCGCCGCCATCGGTCTCGAGCCGCACTTCGGCGCCATCGCTGAGCTTGCGGACGATTTCATAAAGCGTGTGGGCGGGGACGGTGGTGGTGCCGGGAGTCGACACCATGGCGGGCACACTCTCGGTGACCTCGATGTCGAGGTCGGTGGCGCGCAGCTCGACCTTGTCATCGCCGGCCTTGAACAGCACGTTAGCCAGGATGGGATAGGTGTTGCGGCGCTCCACAACCCGGTGCACATGGCTCAGCGACTTGAGCAGATGATTGCGTTCGAGCGTGACTTTCATGCGGCAATATCCCTGGCACTACGCGGCTGCACGGCGGCAGCAGAAAACACCCGGCGAGCCGGGCTGTGGACATTTACAATTTGGTGACCAAAAGGCAAGGGCAGCAAGCAGTTTGCCACCAGCTATCGCGGCCGCCCGGCGGGCTGCGCCGGGCCGCATAAGGGGCTAGATTGGCGACAGCACAATCATGAGGAGAGCCCGATGGCCGAGAGTTTTGCAGCCGGCGGCATTGCCGTGATTACCGGGGGCGCCAGCGGCATTGGCCGGGCAGCGGCGCGCCGTGCTGCGGCGGCCGGCATGCGCCTGGCGCTGGTCGATGTCGACGCGGCCAAGCTGGCCGCGACCGCCGAGAGCCTATCTGAGACGATTGGCCGCGACGCCATCATCACCAGCACGGCCGATGTCGCCGACATGACGGCCATGCTGGCCTTGGCCGAGCAGGTGCAGGCGCGCTGGGGCAGCCCGACGCTCTTGATGAACAATGCCGCGGCCTTCGTGGCGGGCGGACCGGGTGGGATCCTCGACGCCAATGAAAACTGGGCCCGGGTCTTTGCAGTGAATGTGCTGGGCGTGGTCAATGGCGTGCAGGCCTTCCTGCCGGGCATGCTGGCGGCGGGCCGGCCAGGCGTGATCGTCAATACCGGCTCCAAGCAGGGATTGACCAATCCGCCGGGCAATCCGGCCTACAACACCTCCAAGGCGGCGGTGAATGCCTATACGCAAAACCTGGCGCGCGACCTGCGCGAGCGGGAAAACTGCGCCATCAGCGCCCATCTATTGATCCCGGGCTGGACCACGACGGGCGAGGCCGAGCATCGCCCCGGCGCCTGGCGGGCCGAGCAGGTCGTCGACCATATGGAAAAGCTCATCGCCGATGACCGCTTCTTCATCCTCTGCCCCGATGACGACACGCCCAATGGGGTCGACCACAAGCGCATCTTGTGGAACGCCATGGACATCATCGAAAACCGCCCGGCTCTGTCGCGCTGGCATCCGGACTACAAGGACGAATTTGCCGCCTTCATGGCGCAGGATTTGCCCCTGAAGCCCAAGGCCTAGGCAGCAACAAAAATGGCGGGCTCAGGGCCCGCCATTTTCGACATCTATTGAATGCGCCCGCTATTCCTCGAGCATGCGCTTGAGCAGTTCGATCTCCTGGCCGAGCTCGACATCGTCCTTGATCATGGCCTCGACCTTGCGCACCGAGTGCAGCACGGTGGTGTGATCGCGGCCGCCGAATCGCCGGCCGATTTCGGGCAGCGAGCGCGAGGTTAGCGCCTTGGCCAGGAACATGGCGATCTGGCGCGGTCGCACCACGTCGCGGCTGCGGCGGGCCGAGAGCAGCTCGTTGCGCGGCACCTTGTAGTGGCGCGAGACGATGCGCAGGATATCCTCGATGCGGACGCGGCGCGCCTCGCGGCTGCGGATCAGGTCGCCCAGGGTCTTTTCAGCCAGCGGCACGGTGATCAGTTCGCCAGTCAGCTGGTTGGCGGCGACGAGGCGATTGACGGCGCCATCGAGGTCACGGCCATGGCTGATGACGGCGCGGGCGATATAGTCGATGACCGGGGTGGGGAAGTGCATGCCATAGCGGGCGGTCGACTGGTCGGCCCGGCGCTGCACGATGGCACGGCGCAGTTCGAGATCAAAGCCGGAGATCGGGACGACCAGGCCACCCGAAAGGCGCGAGCGCACGCGCTCGTCGAGCATTTCAAGATCGCGCGGCGGCGCATCGCCGGCCACCACGACCTGCTTGGCGCCGGTGAGCAGCGTGCCCAGGGTATGGCCGAATTCGGTGGCCGACTTGCCCTGAAGGAACTGCATGTCATCGATCAGCAGCAGGTCGACGCGGCGCAGCCATTCCTTGAAGCCGAGCGCGGACTGGCGCTGCACGGCGGTGATGAAATGGTACATGAAGTGGTCGGCGGTCAGGTAGACGATGTTCTTGGAGGCATCTGCCGACTGCACTGCATGGGCAATGGCATTGAGCAGGTGGGACTTGCCCAGGCCGACCGTGGAGTGGATGTAGACCGGGTTGAAGGTCACCGTATTGTTGGCGGCGGCATTGGCGATCTGCTTGGCCACACCGAAGGCCATTTCATTGGCCTCGCCGGCGACAAAGCTGTCAAAGGTCATGCGCGGATCGATGGCACTGCCCGACAGGGCATCGCCCTTGGCGGTTGCCGCGTCACGGCTGAACCGGGACACATTGGCCATGGGCGCGGCATGGCTGGGCGCCGGCGCACTCGGCGCCTCGCCCGCTACCGGCTCGGCCACTACGGGGGTGAAGCGAGGACGGGCCTGGCCGTTGACGCGCAGCGTCACCTGGATGCGGCCGATCTCGGGAATGTCCTGGCGGAAGGCCTCGAGAATGCGTTCGAGATAGTTGGACTGCACCCAGGAACAGAGAAACCGCGTGGGGGCCGACAGGTGAACAACCTCGTCGACGATCTCCTCGAGTTCGAGGCTGGCAAACCAGGAGGTGAACACATCCACGCCCACGGCGGTCTTGATGCGCGCCCGGACCCGGTTCCAGAGCTCGCGTTGGGCTTGGCCGGAATCGGATGGGGTCATGACAGGGATATCGCCTTTGTTGATCGTGCTTTTCATTGGGGGATTGGCCTGGGGCCAAGTCTCCCTGTCAGCGGTCGCCTGTCGCGTCATTCATTCAGCCCCATATTGGTTCCGACTGGTCCGCAAAGCCCGGCCGGTATCTGTCTAATGCCATGGCTGGCCTGTGTGCCCACGCAGCCATGACTTCGCCCCTGCGCCCGCTCATGCGGACGCACTTGTCTTGTCCGCGGGACGAGCCCGGCGGAGTGTTTGTTACGCAACTGTCATGAACCAGGCCGAAACGGGGCCTAAGGTCTCAAAAAAACTTGCCGGCCCAGATCGGACCGACAGCCACATGAACTGCCAACACAACCTTCACCATTCAAACCATCGCGGCCTTGGCCGACTATTGATCTAGAACAACGCCCCGAATAATCGTAAAAACTACGCCCCGAATATGCCCCGGCCAGCTGTGTCGGACGCTCATTGACGGCGTCTTCTCGCCTGCTGACCAGATCACTTTAGAGGGACGATTTTGGGCTAGCAACCGTGGAATCTGCAAAATGGGGGCTTGACTCTAAGGTTGTATTTTTGCCCCCGGCTTCTGGCTCCAGGCCCGTCAAAGCAAGGCGCTGTGACTCAACGCAGATTCCCCTTCGGAGTGTCCGGACGGGAGCAAAATTTTATTTCTCGGCGGGCCCGTTTTTTTGCATCCGAGGCCGCAGATGACAGTTCCACGACGCGCCGATGTTGGCGCAAAGCTCTGGAAAAACTCAAGAAATACCGAGGCTGTGGTAGCGTAGGCCGTAAAGAGGGCGGTGTCACGCCGATGACACATCCGTGTCAAATCGGAATAGCTTGCTCCCCCTGACCGACCAACAAAAAGGGCTCCTCGCGGAGCCCGTCTCGTCACATGTCGGCAGCCCGGTCAGGGCGCCTTCTGGCAGCCAATCAGGCGCTGAGCGCCTTGACCCGGCTGTTCAGGCGGCTGATCTTGCGGGCGGCCAGATTGGCATGAACAATGCCCTTGGTCGCAGCGCGGTTGATCTCGGGAGCGGCCGCATGCAGCGCTTCCATGGCGACCTTGTGGTCACCGGCAACAATGGCTTCTTCAACCTTGCGGATGAAGGTGCGGACGCGCGAACGGCGCGACTTGTTGACCGCGGTGCGGGCTTCGATCTTGCGGGTAGCCTTTTTGGCTGAAGGCGTATTGGCCATAATGGTCCTCTTGGCGTCCAACCGGCCGATCGCGCCACGAGGTCGCATGCGTCCGGGATGAAAATGAAATCGGCGGCATCTCGATAGCCGCCAAGTTGGCCGGTCTATAGGGGAAGCAGGGGCAAGCGTCAACTGGATTCAGCCCAGCGGGGATCAGGGTTTCTTCTGGCAGACCGGACAAAAGAAGGTCGAGCGCCCCGACTGGACAATACGCTCTACCGTGCCCGTGCACAGCGGCGTGGGACAGGGCTCGCCTTCCCGGTCATAGACGGCAAAGCGATGCTGGAAATAGCCTGAACTGCCATCGGCATGGCGGAAATCGCGCAGGGTCGAGCCGCCCACCTCGATGGCCTCGATCAATACCTGGCGGACGGCACTGGCGAGGTCTTCGAGCGCCGCCTTGGGCTTGCCCTTGGTCGTCACAAGGGTTCCTGCCAGCACGGTGGGCAATATGTGACTGCGATGCAGCGCCTCGGCGACATAGATATTGCCCAGGCCCGCCACCACGCGCTGGTCGAGCAGGGCCGCCTTGATGGGGCTCTTCTTGCCGGCGAATTTGTCGGCCATTTCGGCCGCGTTGAAATCATTGCCCAGCGGCTCGGGGCCGAGATCCTTGAGATAGGGACTGGTCGCCAGGTCGTCATAGAGATCGACAAAGCCGAAGCGGCGCGGATCGGCATAGATCAGGTGGCTCTTGCCGTGCTTGGGGTGGGAAATGTCGAGCACCAGGTGATCATGCTTGGGTTCCGTGCCCGGCTCATAATAGCGCGGCGGCTTGTCGATGCCGTGCTCGGCAAAGCGCCAGGAGCCGGTCATGCCCAGATGGCTGAGCAGGGTCTGGCCGCTCGAGAGCGCCAGCAGCAGATATTTCGCGCGGCGGCCGACCGAGACGATGGTGCTGCCTTCAAGGGCGGCGGCCATGCCGGACGGGAACGGAAAGCGCAGATCGGGGCGGTTGAGCGTCACATGGTCGATGCGGGCGCCTTCAAGCCAGGGCTGCAGCCCCCGGCGCACGGTTTCGACCTCGGGCAGTTCAGGCATTTTATGTCTCTTCACCTGTGCGGCTTTGCGCCATGGCAAAGTCGGTTTGCTTTGAATATGTATCGCTGGGTCAATACAGGTCGTATCGACCAGTACGAAATGCACGAGGCGATCACCATGACCGACGCGCGAGAAACCACTCATTTCGGTGAACAGACCGTGGCGCTGGACGACAAGCAGGGCATGGTCAACCAGGTGTTCCATGGCGTGGCCGACCGCTATGACCTGATGAACGACCTAATGAGCGTGGGCGTGCACCGGCTCTGGAAGAACGCCATGGTGGCCGATCTGGCGCCGCCCAAGGCGGGCTCGCGCCCGTATCGGGTGCTCGACATGGCCGGGGGCACCGGCGACATTGCCGAGCGCATCATCAATGCCTCGGTGGGCTATGCCGAGGTGGTGGTCAGCGACATCAATTCGGACATGCTGCGGGTAGGCGCGGAACGGGCCAAGGCCTGGCGCTATCCGGAACAGGCCAGTTTTGTCGAGGCCAATGCCGAGGAACTGCCCTTCGACGACAACAGCTTTGACGCCTATACGATCGCCTTCGGCATTCGCAATGTGCCGCGCATCCAGAAAGCCCTCAATGAGGCGCATCGCGTGCTCAAGCGCGGCGGTCGCATCCTGGTGCTCGAGTTCAGCCAGGTCGATGTGCCGGGCCTGGACCTGGTCTACAAGGCGTTTTCGGACAACCTCATTCCCCCCATGGGCAGATTGGTGACCGGCGATGCGCAGCCCTACCAGTATCTGGTGGAATCGATCCGCAAGTTTCCCAATCCGGCGCTGTTCCAGTCCATGCTGACCGAGGCCGGCTTCAAGCGCGTCAAGGCCACGGCCTTTTCGGGCAATATCGCGACGCTGTTTTCCGGATGGAAGCTCTAGCGCATGCTGTTTTCCGCCTATTTTCGCCTACTGCATGCCGGCTTTGTGCTGGCCCGCGAAGGTGCGCTGTCGATGATTTCGACCAAGGGCCTGCCGCCTGCTCTGGCGCCGCTGCGCGCCGGCATCTGGCTGGGCCGGCTGATCGAGCGCCCCAGCGTGCGCCAGACCGGCCATGTCGACCGGCTCAACCGGGCGCTCAACCGGCTGGGCCCGACCTATGTCAAGTTCGGCCAGACCCTGGCCACCCGCCCCGACGTGGTGGGCATTACCATCGCCAATGACCTGGCGGGCCTGCAGGATCGCATGGATCCGTTCGACGCCGCGCTGGTGCCGGGCATTCTTGCGGCGGCGCTGGAAGGCAAGGCGGCCGAGCTGACCGAGCTCAGCGCCCCCATCGCGGCAGCCTCGATCGCCCAGGTGCACCGCGCCCGGCTGGTGCCCGCCAAGGGGCCGGCCCGGACGGTTGCCGTCAAGATCCTGCGCCCAGGCGTCCAGGCCCGCTTCATGGCCGATATCGAGAGCTTTTACGCGGCCGCCCGCCTGGCAGACCGCTTCATCGCCTCGACCAAAAGGCTGCGGCCGATCGAGGTGGTCGAGACGCTGGACCGCTCGGCCCGGCTCGAACTCGACCTGCGGCTGGAGGCCGCAGCGATTTCGGAAATGGCCGAGAACATCAAGGACGATACCGGCTTTGTCATCCCGAGCGTCTCCTGGGACCATGTGGCGCAGAACGTGCTCACCACCAGCTGGGTCGACGGCATTCCGATCCGCGACCATGCCGCGCTCGACAGAGCCGGGGTAGACCGCAAGGCGCTGGCGACCAATCTGCTGCAGAGCTTTCTCAAGCATGCCATCCGCGATGGCTTCTTTCATGCCGACATGCATCCGGGAAACCTGTTTGCCGATCCGGCCAATGGCAATGTGATCGCGGTCGATTTTGGTATCATGGGCCGGATCAACCGGCAGGAACGCCGGTTCCTCGCCGATATCCTGTTCGGTTTCATCACCCGCGACTACCGGCTGGTGGCCGAGCGGCATTTTGATATCGGCTATGTCCGCAAGGATCAGTCGGTGGATGATTTTGCCTTGGCGATTCGCTCCATCGGCGAGCCTCTGCACGGCCGCACCGCGGCCGATATCTCGATGGCCCGGGTGCTGGGCCAGCTGTTTGCCATTACCGACCTGTTCGACATGCAGACGCGGCCCGAGCTGGTGCTGCTGCAGAAGTCCATGGTGCTGGTGGAAGGGGTGGCGCGGGCGCTCGATCCCGAGCTCGACATCTGGACGGTGGCCGAGCCGGTGGTAGGCGACTGGCTGCGCCGACAGGCGGGCCCGGTGGGCCAGATCGAAACCCTGGGCACTCATTTCAAGACCATGGCCGAGGCGGCCGGCCGCGTGCCGGTCATCCTGGCGCAGGCCGAATTAGCGCTTGCCGATTATCATGCTGTCAAACATAGGCGCTATGATCCGCTCATGCGCTGGAGCGTCATCGCGCTGATGGCGATTGCCGGGGCGACCCTGCTGGCCGTGCTGTGGCGCGTGCTGACGCTGGCGGGCTGAGCGCGGCTTGTCCGGCCAGCCGGCACGACCTAGAATAGAAAAATCGACAGAACCTGCGAGTGCCCGATGTCTGCCAGCCGCGTCCTGATCCAACTGCGCTGGCTCGAGCATGGCCGTGGATTGGCGCTGCCGGCGCAGCAGACGGCGGGAGCGGCCGGGCTCGACCTGGCGGCGGCGCTGCCGGCCGACGGCACTATGGAGATCGCGCCGGGCGCCTATGGGATGATCCCCACCGGGCTGGCTCTGGCCCTGCCCGAAGGGTTCGAGGCACAGATCCGGCCGCGGTCGGGCCTGGCGGCAAAATACGGCGTGACCGTGCTCAATGCTCCCGGGACGGTGGATGCGGACTACCGGGGTGAGGTCAAGGTGCTGCTGATCAATCACGGCACGGCGCCCTTCACGGTGCGGCGGGGCGATCGAATCGCGCAGATGGTGGTGGCACCGGTCAGCGCAGTGAGTTTAATCGAAGTGGAGGCACTGGATGGCACCGAACGGGGCGAGGGCGGGCATGGTTCGACGGGTCGCTAGCCTTTTTGGGCTGCTGGTCCTTCTCGTCCTGCCGGCAGTGCCGGCGCTGGCGGGCGACCGGGCGCAGATCGACCTGATCGGCTTTTCCGAAGACGGCAGCTATTTTGCCTTCGAGGAATTCGGCGTGCAGGACGGATCGGGCTTTGCCTATGCCAGCGTCTATGTGGTCGATTTGGTCGATGACAGCTGGGTGGTTGGCACGCCCGTTCGTATGCTGGCCGAGGACGAGCTGGTAACGCTGGCCGAGATCCGCGCCGAGGCCAAGCTCAAGGCCGCCAATTACATCACCACGCTGGGCATTAGCGTGCCGGGTGAATTCGTCGCCCTGATCGGCGATGGCGCGCCCGACAATGACGGACAGGCGCTGACTTTCGGCGTGCCGGCCTTCGGGGTCGGCGCGGTCGAGGGCAGCCATAGCCTCGAGCTGAGCCGGTTCGACACCAGTTCGGCCACGCCTTGCCAGGAATGGTTCAGCTCGCCGCCGCGCGGCTACCAGCTCAGCCTTGTCGACGATGCCGGCACGCGCGTGGTGCATCGCGACGACAGCCTGCCGCGTTCGCGCGGCTGTCCCGTCGATTACCGGCTCTTTGGCGTGGTCCTGCCCTTTGCCGCCGAGCCCCTGCGCGACGCCGTGGCCATCATTTCGGTGTTCACCTTTGGTTTTGAAGGGCCGGATCGGCGCTTCATCGTGGTGCCGCTTGGCTTCTGAGCCCCTCTCCCCCGCCGAAACGCGGCGCTATGCGCGCCAGCTGGTGCTCAAGGGCTTCGGCGGCAGCGGCCAGCAGGCGCTCAAGGCGGCTCGGGTGCTGGTGGTGGGCGCGGGCGGGCTGGGCAGTCCGGTCATTGCCTATCTGGCCGGGGCCGGCGTGGGTCGGCTGGGTATTGCCGATCCGGACAGCGTCTCGCTGTCCAACCTGGCGCGGCAGGTGATCCATACCAACGCGGGCATCGGCCAGAGCAAGGCGGCCAGCGCCGGCCATTTCGCGCAGGCCCTCAACCCCGAAGTGCGGCTGGCGCTGCATGACGCGGCGGTGACCGCGGATAATGCGGCGCGGCTCATGGCCGATTATGACCTGGTCATCGATGGCACCGACAATCTGGTGACCCGCCGGGCCGTGGCGGCGGCAGCGGCCGGGCTGGGCCTGCCCCTGGTCTCGGGCGCGGTATCGATGTTTGACGGTCAGGTGACCGTCTTTGCCCCGGGCGGGCCGTCCTTCAGCGCTCTTTATCCCGACAGCGCCAGCGATGCCGACCTGCCCAGCTGCGAGGCCACCGGCATTGTCGGACCGCTTACCGGCGTCATTGGCACGCTGATGGCAATGGAAGCCATCAAGCTCATCACCGGCATTGGCGAGCCGCTGATCGGCAGGGTGCTGACCTATGACAGCCAGGGCGCCCGTTTTGCCGAATTCGCCTTCTAGCCGAGCAGGGCTGCGCCCGCATACGCCGGGACAGCCGGCGCGATCGGCATGCGAAAGGTGAAACAGGATTCCTGCGGAGTCGAGGTCACCGCCAGCGTGCCGCCATGTGCGCGGGCGATCTGGCTGGCGATATAGAGCCCGAGCCCCAGACCCTGCTGGCTTGGCCGCACCCGGGCGCGGAAGAAGGGCTTGAACAGATTGTCGAGCAGATGGGGCGGAATGGCGTCGCCGCCATTGCACACCGACGCCTCGAGCTGGCCATCGACAATCCCCACCGTCACCGTAATGGGCTGGTCGGCGGCGCCATGGGTCAGGGCATTGCCCAAGAGGTTGGAGACCAGCTGCTCGATGCGCGTGCGGTCATAGGAGAGATGGCCGACCCGGCCGAGGCGGGCAATGATCTGCCTGTCAGGATGGGCCGAGCGCAGTTCTTCGACGACCTGTTCGACCACCGCGTGCAGCGTCTCGTCGGTGGCGGTTTCGAGCTGGATGCCGCCGCCCAGCCGGCCGCGGGCCAGGTCGAGCATATTGTCGACCAGCGTCCCCATGCGGCTGACGCTCTTGCGCATCAGGCCGACAATCTGGGCCGAGCGCTCGTCGAGTGGTGCCCTGAGCAGCTGGCGCGTCCCGGCCTCGATGGCGCTGAGGGGGTTGCGCAGGTCATGGCCGAGCACGGCGACGAACTGTTCGCGCAGGTCGGCGGTGAGGCGCTCCTCGGCCAGCTGCGCGCGGCTTTCGGTCAACGCGCGGTCGCTGTCGAGATGGTGGGCGATGAGTTCGGCGAACAGGCGGAGCATGCCGATGGTGACCGGGTTGTCCAGCTTGGCCGGGGCGCTGTCCATGGCGCAGAGCGTGCCGAAGAAGCTGCCGTCCGGCAGGATGATCGGCACCGATATGTAACTCTGCAACCCGTAGATGCGGGGGGTGTGATGGTCGGCATAGAGCGGGTCCTGGCTGACGTGATCGATGACCACCTCGCGATGATCCTGCCGCACCTGGTGGCACAAAGTGGTTTCGACCTTGAGTTCGTCGCCCGGCTTGAGCCCGAAATCGACATTGTCGAGCACCTGGCAGGTCACCCAGCGGTCCTCGGTCACCCGCGCCACCGCGGCAAAACCAACCCCTGTCGCCTCACAGACAACATTGAGGATGGACGGGATGGCGGTAATGCGCTGAACCGCATCAATATCGGCCTGAAAGTCGTGGACGTCGGTCATGAACTCTTTCGTCAGTTCCATGCTGTCAGTCGACAGCGATCGGCGCCCCCGCCGACTGCATTGTCGGTGTGGTGACAGCAAGAATCAATGGTTGAATTGCGGCTGGCTCGGCGCCGGCCGAATCAGCGGCCCCGGCGGGCCGTCAGCAGCAGGGATCAGGCGTCGGGGTGCTTGAAGACCAGAGCCGCATTGGTGCCGCCAAAGCCGAAGGAATTGGACAGCACCACACCCAGATCGACGTCGTCGCGCCGCTGCTGAATGATGGGCATGTCGGCAAAGGCGGGATCGAGATTGTCGATATTGGCGCTGGCTGCGATGAAGCGGTGCTTCATCATCAGGATCGAATAGATCGATTCGTGCACGCCGGTGGCGCCCTGGCTGTGGCCGGTCAGCGATTTGGTGGCCGAGATGGGCGGGCACTTGCCGGCATCGCCGAAGACGGACCGGATGGCCTCGATCTCCTTGAGATCGCCGACCGGGGTCGAGGTGGCGTGCGGGTTGATGTAGTCGACCTTGGGGCCGACATTTTTCAGCGCCATCTGCATGCAGCGCGCCGCGCCCTCGCCGGAAGGGGCCACCATGTCGAGGCCATCGGACGTGGCGCCATAGCCGACCAGTTCCGCCCAGATGCGCGCGCCGCGCGCCTTGGCGTGTTCATATTCCTCGAGCACCAGCACGCCGGCGCCGCCGGAAATGACAAAGCCGTCGCGATCGGCGTCGTAGCAGCGCGAGGCCCTGGCGGGCGTGTCGTTATAGTTCGAACTCATGGCGCCCATGGCATCGAACAGATTGGACAGCGTCCAGTCGAGATCCTCGTGGCCGCCGGCAAAAACGATGTCCTGCTTGCCCAGCATGATCTGTTCCATGCCATTGCCGATGCAATGCTTGGACGTCGCGCAGGCCGCGGTGATGGTATAGTTGACGCCCTTGATGCCAAAGGCGGTCGCCAGCGTGGCCGAGGCCGTCGAGCCCATGGCCTTGGGCACGGCCAGCGGCCCGATGCGCTTGGGGCTGGAATTCTTGCGGGTAATGTCGGCCGCCTCGACAATGGTGCGGGTGGAGGCGCCGCCCGAACCCATGACAATGCCGGTCATGGGATTGGAAATGTCGCTCTCCTCGAGCCCGGCATCGGCAATGGCCTGCTGCATGGCCAGGTAGTTCCAGGCCGCGCCCTTGCCCATGAAGCGGGTGACGCGGCGGTCGAGCAGTTCGAACGGGTCGAGCCGCGGGTCGCCCTTGACCTGGCTGCGAAAGCCCAGTTCGGCATAGTCCTCGGCAAACACGATGCCTGGCGTCGCTGTGCGCAGGCTATGCGTGACCTCGTCGAGCGAATTGCCGATCGAGGAAATGATACCCATGCCGGTGACGACAACTCGTCTCATCTTGGCCTCGTTTAGTTTCGGTCTGACGCCCTTATGGCCGGGCGGTTCTCGTTGATTGAAGCGTCGCTTTTAAGGCGCGTCAGGCGCTCTGCTGCGCCTGCATCTGTACGTCGGTAAACAGGCCGACGCGCAAATCCTTGGCCTCGTAGATCACCTTGCCATCGGCCTTGACCCAGCCATCGGCGATGCCCAGGGTCAGGCGGCCCTTCATGACGCGCTTGAGGTCGATACCGTATTCGACCAGTTTTACGTCATCGGTTACCTGGCCGGTGAACTTTATTTCGCCCGCCAAAGCGCGGCCACGGCCGGGCTGGCCGATCCAGCTGAGGAAGAAGCCGGTCATCTGCCAGATCGCGTCGAGGCCCAGGCAGCCGGGCATGACGGGATCGCCGATGAAATGGCACTTGAAGAACCAGAGATCGGGATTGACGTCGAGCTCGGCGCGCACCTGGCCCTTGCCATAGGCGCCGCCATCCTCTGAAATGGAGGTGATGCGGTCAAACATCAGCATGGGTGGGGCTGGCAGGCGCGCGTCGCCCTGGCCCGGCAATTCGCCGCGGCCATGCGCCAACAGCTCCTGATACCCAAATGCGCTCTGCCGATCGGCCATGCGTCCAACCCCGTTAACCGTGTGTTTGTCTCGTATAGGGGCGCGTGGGGAGGGTCAAGTCAACGCGGGCGCGCGCGGGCCTGACCTGCGACGGCACGGCGCCTTGTGTGGCGCGGGCGTGACGGTTATAAGAACCCCAGTATCTTCCGGCCCTTCAGAGCGCTCAAGGACCCTATGACTGATCGTACCCAGACCGCCCGGTCGCTGCCCTCGCGCAAACCGTGTCTCACCGCCGTGCTGCGCATGGCCGGTCTCCGTCCGACGCGGCAGCGCGTGGCGCTGGCCGAACTGCTGTTCGGCGGCCCGCACCGCCATGTCAGTGCCGAACAATTGCATGGCGAAGCCGATGCTGCGCGGGTCAATGTGTCGCTGGCCACCATCTATAATACGCTGCACCAGTTCCACGAAGCGGGCCTGCTGCGCGAAGTGGCCGTGGATGCGGCGCGCTCCTATTTCGACACCGACACCTCCGATCACCATCACTTCTACGTCGAAGACGAGCAGCGGATGATCGACATTCCGGCCAGTTCGGTTGCCTTCACCAAGCTGCCCGAGCCCCCCAAGGGCATGGAAGTCAGCCATGTCGATGTGGTGATCCGGGTGCGCAAGGCGCAGGGCTGAGCGCAATCGGCGTCGGCCCGCCATAAGCAGCAAATGGCCGCTGTCCAGCCCCCGCAAGGACGAAATTGCCGCCAGGCGGCGGTGACAGGGGGCGCGTGATCACCCATATTGCGCGTCCTGCAACAGCAAAACGGGTGGCCAATGAGCCAAAAGGTCAATCTCAACGGCTATTTCGAGCGAATCGGCTTTGCCGGTTCAATTGCCCCGAGCCTGGCGACCCTGGAACAGCTGCACGCCCTGCATCCAGCCGCCATTGCCTTTGAAAACCTCAACCCGCTGCTGGGCCTGCCGGTCAAACTGGACCTGGGGAGCCTGCAGGCCAAGCTGCTGACCGAGCGGCGCGGCGGCTATTGCTACGAACACAACCTGCTGCTGATGGCGATGCTCCAAGAGCTCGACTTCTCCGTGCGCGGCCTGGCGGCGCGCGTGCTGTGGAACAATCCGGGCAATGTCGACGGCCCGGCCCATCACATGCTGCTGGCCGTCGAGATCAACAGCGCCACCTATATTGCCGATGTCGGCTTTGGCGGGCTGACGCTGACCGGCCCGCTGCGGCTCAAGGCCGATGCCGAGCAGACCACGCCGCATGGCAGCTTCCGGCTGACCGGCGGCGATCCGGTCTGGCAGCTCGAGGCCAAGATGGGCGAGGACTGGGCGCCGCTCTATGCCTTTGACCTGACCGAAAAGACGGCGGCCGATTACGAGGCCTCCAACAGCTTCCTCTCGACCGACCCCACCTCCCCCTTCCGCAACCAGCTGCGCGTCGCCCTGGCCCCTTCCGGCAAGCGCCTGGCTCTCAAGGACAACCACTTCACCACCTATGGCGAAGATGGCCAGGCCGAGAGCCGGGACCTCACCAGCGTGGCCGAAATGCGCGACGTGCTGACAACCAGCTTCGGCATTACCCTGCCGGCCGACGCGGCGCTCGACGCCAAGCTCGGCGAGATCCTGCTGGCGGCCGGCATCGTGCCGCCCGAGCCCGAGATCGCGCCCGAGGCAACGGCGGACTAGCCATGGCGCCGGTAAAGGTCGACCCGGACAAGGTCCGCGAATTTGCCGACAGGGACGCGTTCTACCATTGGCTGGGCCAGCATCACGACCAGGCAGACGAGATCTGGATCCGCATCTTCAAGAAGGCCAGCGGCACCCCGACCATCACGGCCACCGAGGCGATCGACGTGGTGCTATGCTGGGGCTGGATCGACGCCATCCGCAAGAGCTGGGACGAGGTCTCGTTCGTGCAGCGCTATACACGGCGCGGCAGCAAGAGCAGCTGGAGCCAGATCAATCGCGACAATGTCGCCCGGCTGATCGACGAAGGCCACATGACCGACCATGGTCTGCGACATGTCGAGACTGCCAAGGCGGACGGACGCTGGGACGCAGCCTATGCCACCACCATGGAACCGCCCGAGGACCTGATGGCGGCCATAACGGCCCGGCCGGCGGCGCTTGAATTCTACCGCACCCTGACCGCGCAGAACCGCTTCGCGCTGATCTTCCGCACCATCGCGCTCAAGACGCCGGCGGCGCGGGCGCGCAAGATCGCCGGCTTCGTCGCCATGCTCGAGCGCGGCGAGACCATCTATCCGCAAGGCAAGGGAAAGACGACATGAGCGCGCTGTGGTTCGCCTTTCTGCGCGGCATCAATCTGGGCAAGCGGCAGGTCAAGATGGCCGAGCTGCGGACGTGCCTCGAGGCGGCCGGCTTTGCCGATGTGAAAACCGTGGTGGCCAGCGGCAATGTGCGCCTGCGCGCCGAGGGCACTGCCTCGGCCATCAAGGACAAGCTCGAGGCCGCCATCGCGGCGCAATTCGGCTTTGACGTGGGCGTCGTACTGCGCTCGGAGACGGAGTTGACGGCCATGCTCGCGCAGCACCCCTTCGGCCGGCTCGACCCCGAGGCCGACCTCACCCGCCATGTGCTGATGTTCGACCGGGCCCTGCCCCCGGGCATCACGCTGGCCGACCAGCCCGGCCACACCGAAATTGTCCGCATCGACGCGCGCGACATCTATATTGCCGGTTACCGCCAGGCCAATGGCCGCTATACCGAAGGCGTCGAGGACGTGCTCAAGCCGCTTTATGCCCAGTTGGGCAAGGGTGGGCTCGACACCATGCGCAACTGGAACACGATGGAAAAGATGCTGGCATGATCACGGTTTTCGGCTCCACCAATCTCGACCAGATCGGCACCGTGCCGCGCCTGCCCTTGCCGGGCGAAACGGTGGCCGGTGGGGTCTTCTCCATGGCCGCAGGTGGCAAGGGCGCCAACCAGGCGCTCGCGGCCCGCCGCGCCGGGGCCTGCGTGCGCCATGTCTCGGCCGTCGGGCAGGACGCCTTTGCCCAGCCGGCTTTGGCCCTGCTGGCCAAAGCGGGTGTCGATCTGGGCGCCATGCGCCACACGGAAGGCGCCACCGGCATTGCCATGATCTTTGTCGATGCGGCGGGCGAAAATGTCATCGCCGTGCTGCCGGGCGCCAATGGCGCCATCACCCCCGATGATGCCGAGACGGCCATGGCCGGGCTGGGCAGCCAGGACCTGCTGCTGGTGCAGCAGGAAATCCCCCAGGCCGCCACGCGGCGGGCGCTGGAACTGGCCCGGGCGCAGGGCGTCACCAGCCTGCTCAACACGGCCCCTTTCCTCGCCGATACGGCGGACCTTGCCCCGCTGGCCAGTATTGTCGTGGCCAATGAAACCGAATTCGCCCTGCTCAGCGGGCGACCCGAAAGCGAACTGGACGCCGCCATGGCCGACTGGGCGGCCAAGCACGACCAGATCCTCATCGTTACCCTGGGCGGCGCCGGGGTGAAGGCCATTGCCCATGGCCAGACGCTGACCATCCCGGCTTTGCCGATCAAGCCGATCGATACCGTGGGCGCCGGCGATACCTTCGTGGGCTATCTCGCCGCCGGGCTCGATGCCGGCCTCGACCTCGAAACGGCCCTGCGCCGCGCCGCCGCAGCGGGGAGCCTGGCCTGCCTCAAGCCTGGCGCCCAGCCGGCGATCCCCATGGCCGAAGAGGTGGATGCGGCGCTGAAATAGCCGCTGCATGGCGCCTCTCGCAACGCCGTCGACGTGGCTACAGCCGACGCAATCCGGACTGGGCGAGATGGGTCAACAGGTCATCTGCCTCCTCGGCGGTCAAGGCATGGCGCGGCAGCATCTGGAACAGAACCGGCGACTGAAAGAGCAGGATGATGGTCTCGTCGGCCGCCCAGCCGTAATAGTCGTTCCAGGCGGTCGTGCCCGATATGGCCTTGGTCGAGGCCGAATAGGTCGCGCTGTCCCATGAGGCGGTGACAGGATGCTGCATGGTCTTTTGCTGACCCATATATCCGGCGTGCCTGCCGAGGGAACCGGACAAAATAGGTAAAAAGGGACAAGCAGACGAGTGCTATCAAGCCACCTGTCACGCCAATGGTCAGTGACGGATTGATGCCGGACAGTGCCATAGCCAGCAGGATGGCGGCCACTATCCCCACTCCAAAAAGCTTTGGAGCAGGGTTTCTCGCCCAGTAGCGACGCGTATGCAACTTCAAGGCGTTGGCATAGTCCTGGGCGGTGATCGTAAACGACACCAAGGAGCTTGAGCGGTTACTAGTCATAGGACGAGTGTCAACGTCACATACCGAAAGTTGTCAATGCAGCATGTGCGTCCCACGACGCCGAAAATGTCTCGTCCGACTCCCAATTGAACCGCAGATGCGTCGATGCTGCTAAGCGGTGACCCCCGATCACTCTGCCCTGCAAATAGGCCGCAAATCTGTCTGCCGGCAAACCCTATTTGGGTGCCAGCACCAACACCATCTGGTTTAAAACGTCCTAGTTCGAGGAGCTTGTGTCCGGCGGGTCGGCAACGGCAACTCGCTTCAGGCCCTTGCTCGGCATGAACGTGCCTAGCAAAACTTCAAATTGCTAGGCATATCGAAGAACGTCCTTTGAGAGGGTGGGATGCGGCTGGCTGCAGCCCCTCAGGCGATCGTGCAGACCACTTGCCCTCAAACAAAAAGGGCAGGCCCGCCGGGCCTGCCCTTTTCAAATCTGTCGGCCGGCAAAACCCTATTTGGGCGCCAAAACCATCACCATCTGGCGGCCTTCGGAGCGCGGCTGGCTTTCGACCTTGGCGATTTCCTCGGTCTGGGCGCGCACCTTGAGCAGCAATTGCATGCCCAGGTCCTGATGGGCCATTTCGCGGCCACGGAAGCGCATGGTCACCTTGACCCGGTCGCCATCATCGAGGAAGCGCTGCACGGCCTTCATCTTGGTCTCGTAGTCATGCGTGTCGATATTCGGCCGCATCTGGACTTCCTTGACCTCAATCACCTTCTGCTTCTTTCGGGCCTCGGCAGCTTTTTTCTGCGCGGCATATTTGAAGCGTCCCAGGTCGAGCATCTTGGCGACCGGCGGGACAGCGTTGGGAGAGATCAAGACAAGGTCGAGGCCCTGTTCCTGGGCTTCTGCGAGCGCCTCGCGGGTATTGACGATCCCGCGGTTCTCACCTTCAGCGTCGATCAGCTGGACATCGGCGCTGGTGATATCTTCATTGGACGGCGGCCCATCTTTCTGGGGCGTGACTGGTCTCATTGGACGGCGAATGGCAAATGATCCTTGTGTTATTAAGCCAAGCGGTGAATTCGGGCTAAAATCGTGTTACCGGGCCCATAAGTCAACTGGCAAAAGGTCCCATTTCTGGAGCTCTTGCCGCGTTGCCGGCCCGGTCAGACAGTGCCCGCCTGAAACCAGCATATACCCTTTTGCCTCCCCAAGAAAGCGATCCCATGACCGACACCCAAAGCACCACAATCTCCGTCGGTTCCGGCCCCGCCGCGCGCGCCATCGCCGTAGCGCGACGCAACGGCGGCAGTCCGGGCCTGTTGTGGCTTGGCGGGTTCCGCTCGGACATGGCCGGCAGCAAGGCGATGGCGCTGGACGGGCTGGGGGCCGAGCATGGCCTGGCGGTAACGCGCTTTGACTATTCCGGGCACGGGATTTCCGGCGGCGACTTCAACGAGGGCACGATCAGCCGCTGGCTGGAAGAGGCCGAGGCTGTCTATGCAACAACCGAGGGGCCGCAGGTCATCGTCGGATCGTCCATGGGCGGCTGGATCGCCCTGCTGCTGGCGCGGGCGCTGCTGGCCCGCGGCACGCCGGCCAGGGGCCTCGTCCTGATCGCCCCGGCGCCGGACATGACCCATGAGCTGATGTCGCCCAATTTCACCCTTGAGGAACACCAGGCACTGCAGGCCCAGGGTTTTGTCGAGCAGCCCAGCCAGTATTCGGACGCGCCCTATCGCATCAACCAGGCTTTGCTTGAGGATGGCGCACAGCACCTGCTGTTCGGCAGCGTCATCGAAACGGGTTGCCCCGTCACCATCCTGCAAGGCGGGCAGGACCCGGACGTGCCGGCCGCGCATGCCATTCGCCTCGTCACCCATATCCTGCACGATCCCGTTACGCTGACACTGATCCCCGATGGCGACCACCGGTTGAGCCGGGAGGAAGACCTGGCGCGCATGAAGGACGCCGTGCTGCGGCTGGTGGCCTAGACGTCGGGCCGGCCCTACCCCCGCGTCACAAGCTTGCTCTTCTGCACCCCGTCGGCGTCGAAATTGTCCGGGCTGAGCCAGCGCTTGTATTCAGCGCGCAAAGCGGGCCATTCGCTGTCGATGATGGAGAACCAGGCGGTGTCGCGGCTCTCGCCCTTGGTGATACGGTCCTGGCGGAACAGGCCCTCATAGTGAAAGCCGAAGCGTTTCGCGGCAGCTTTGGAGGGACTGTTGCGGTCATTGCATTTCCACTCGAAGCGTCGATAGCCCAAATCGTCAAAGGCGTGGCGGGCGAACAGATAGAGCGCCTCGGTGGCCAAAGGCGTGCGCGCCATGGGCAGTCCCCAATAGACGCCGCCGATCTCGATCGAGGCATGTTCGGGAAAGATGCGCATCCAGGCCTGCTGGCCCACTGCCTTGCCGGTCTGCTGGTCGATGATGGCGACGTAGCGATCGGGGCCGGCATTCACGGTATCGATCCAGTCCTGCAGCCCTTCCAGCGATTCCGGCGCATTGCTGAAGAGCCAGCGATAGCGCTCGGGCCCGCCCGGCATGGTCCCCACCGCGAAGAGGTCGGCGGCGTGACGCTTCTCCAAGGGCTCGAGCCGCACGAAGCGCCCCTCAAGAACGATGCGTTCGGGGGCAGATTTGGCTGGGCTTGGTTGCGTCATGAACGGGTCTCCAGGACCTGGGCCAGGCCCTCGCGATAGGTCGGGTACAGCAGGTCGATGCCCAAGGCCTTTTTGATCGCGGCGTTGGAACAGCGCTTGTTGTCGGCGTAGAAGCTGGCCTGCATCGGCGTCATCGGCGCCGTGGCGAAATCGAGCTCGGCCGGTGGCGCCATGCCCAGCAGCGCGGCGGCATGGACGATGACGTCCTGCGGCGGGGCCGGCTCGTCATCGCCCAGATTGAAAGTGCCATCGAGCCGCGCCGTCGCCGCCAGTTCGGTCACCCGAGCGATGTCGTCGACATGGATGCGGTTGAACACCTGGCCGGGCTTGACCACGCGGCGCGAGGAGCCGTCTTCAAGCTTGTCGAAGGTCGAGCGGCCTGGGCCATAGATGCCGGCCAGCCGCAGAATCGTCAGCTTCACGCCCCGCGTCTCGGCATAGTCGCGCCAGGCCTGTTCGGCGACCACGCGGCGATCGCTGCGCTCATTGCGCGGCACCAGCGGCGCGGATTCATCGATCCAGGCGCCGCCGAAATCCCCATAGACCCCGATGGTGGAATAATAGCAGAGCCATTCCAGACCCTCTGCCGCGTCGAGATCGGCACGATGATGAATGAGCGCCGGGTCGCCATCGGCGTCGGGAGCAATCGAGAACACCACATGGCTGGAAGCCCGCAGGTCGGGGCCCAGGGTCGCGCCGGGTGCCGTACCGTCAAACAGGTGCGTGCGCAGGCCCATGGCGTTCAACCGCGCGACCTTTTCTGCGGTGCGAACGGTGCCCACAATGTTATCATATTGGCCGGAAAGGTGGCATCGCATCGACGCCGCGGTGGCGGAGAATCCGAGGCCGAAAAAGAAAGCGTTCATGCGATATCCACGGTCCATTCCTCGGCAACGTCAGGGTCGGTTTCGGCGGCCAGGCAGGTCGTGCTGACTTCGGCAGCCCGCGCCGGGTCAAGCCGGCGCAGTGCCCAGATGGCGGCGCCGCGCACGAGGGCATTCTCATCGCCCAGCCGCGCCACCACCAGCGGTACGAAGCCAGCATCGCCCGAATTGCCGATGCCGATCAAGACATTGCGCAAAAATCGGCTGAGCCCGATGCGCTTGACCGGCGAGCCGGCAAAGAAGGTGCGAAAGCCCGCATCGTCGAGCTGAACGAGGTCGGCCAAAGCCGGGCGTTCGAGATCGGCGCGGGCCTGCAGCCGGGCCTCGCGGCTCTCCGAAGCAAACTTGTTCCACGGGCAGACGGCGAGGCAATCGTCGCAGCCATAGATGCGATTGCCCATGGGCACGCGGAACTCCAGGGGAATCTGCCCCTTATGCTCGACCGAGAGATAGGCCAGGCACCGCCGCGCATCGAGCTGGAAGGGCGCCGGAAAGGCCTTGGTCGGGCAGATATCGAGGCATCTGGTGCAGGAGCCGCAGCTTTCGGCGTGCGGCTTGTCCCCGGGCAGGTCGGCATCGGTCAGAATGGCGCCCAGAAACAGCCAGGAGCCGAAATCGCGGCTGACCAGAACGGTATGCTTGCCCTGCCAGCCCAGGCCCGCGGCCTCGGCCAGCGGCTTTTCCATCAGCGGGGCGGTATCGACAAACACCTTGACCGCCGCGCCGGAGCGCCGCGCCAACAGGCCCGCCAGCTCCTTGAGCTTGCCCTTGATGATCTCATGATAGTCGCGGTTGCGGGCATAAACGGAAATGGCGCCCAGGCTCGGCTCATCCAGCAGGGCCAGGGGATCGGATTGCGGGCCGTAATTGATGCCCAGCAGGATCACCGATCTGGCTTCGGGCCAGAGCTGGGTCGGGCTGCCGCGCCGTTCGGCGGTCTCTGCCATCCAGTCCATATCGCCATGCCAGCCGGCGGCCAGCGCGGCATTGAGCTTGTCGGGCAGATCGGGCCGCGCATCGGCCGGGGCTATGCCGAAACTGTCAAAGCCAAGCGACGTGGCGCGGGCCTTGAGTTCAACGACGAGGGCTTCGGTTGTCGTCAAAAATCGAGATCCGCATAGCCCTTGTGCGGCGGCATGGCGAGGACGCGGTCATTGAGCAGGGTGCGAAAGGCGGGGCGCGACTTGATGCGCGAATACCAGTCGCGCGTCTCGCCCGCCTTGCCCCAGTCGATATCGCCCAGATAATCGAGGGTGGAGAGATGCGCGGCGAGGGCAAAATCGGCCAGGGTGAGGTCGTCGCCGGTCAGCCAGGAGCGGTTGGCGAAGAGCCAGTTGAAATAGAGCATATGCTCGTTGAGATTGGCCTTGGCGACGCGCAGCACGGCCGGGTCGGGCGTGGCGCCCTTGTGGTCGCGCTTGACGATCTTTTCCTCAAGCACATAGCGGGTGACCTCGTCATTGAGCTTGGAGGTCACCCATTCGATCAGCCGCCACATCTCGGCCCTTGTGATGGGATCGGGCGGGATCAGGCCCGTGACGACGCTGGGGGTATAGAGATCTTCGATCAGGTGGATATTGGCCAGCAGGCCGACAATGGGCTGGTCATTATCGTCGATCAGGATGGGCAGGGTGGCGGCCGGATTGATCTCGAGCAGTTCTGCCGTGCGCAGCCAGGGCTTGATCTCTTCCATGTCCAGCGGCACGCCATATTCGGCGCACATCAGGCGGATAAGCCGGGAGGCAGGATCGAGGGGATGATGCAGCAGGCTGGGCATTAGGGCTCATCTCTTTTTCTGGCGCACCAAACGGGGCTGCTTGGCGCTCTTGGCGAAGCAGGCTAAAGCTTGCGCGCCGCCCATGGCATCGGACAGGATTAGGGGATCAAATGAACGGCGATCAAGGTCTTTTTGTGCCTCTCGTCCTGGGTATTCTTGAAGGGCTTACCGAATTCCTGCCCGTCAGCTCGACCGGTCACCTGCTGCTGGCCGACCATTTCTTCGGGCTGAGCCAGCCCAAGACCTTCATCGTGCTGATTCAGCTTGGCGCCATCCTGGCCATTGTTACCATCTATTTCGCCCGGCTGGGGCTGCTGATCCGCGATGCGCTGACCGGCAAGGCCTATGCCTGGCGCTTCGCGCTGTCGGTGATCCTGGCCTGCATACCGGCGATTATCGTGGGCGTGCTGCTGCGCGACTTCATTCAGGGCGCGCTGTGGGAATCGCCGATGACCATCTGCGTGTCGCTGCTGGTTGGCGGCATCATCCTGCTGTTTGTCGACCGGATGCCCAAGCGGGAAACTTATGACGACATCTACCACTATCCCTGGCATCTTGCTGTTATCATCGGCCTGTTCCAGATGCTCAGTCTCATTCCAGGCGTGTCGCGCTCGGGCTCGACCGTGGTGGGCGCCATGCTCTTTGGGGCGAGCAAGCGCAGCGCGGCCGAGTTCACCTTCTTTGTCGCCCTGCCCATTATGACCGGGGCCTTCGGCTACGACCTCTACAAGAGCCGCGACCTGATCGATACGAGCATCGCCCTGCAGGTGGCCGTCGGCTTCGCCGCCGCCTTCGTGGTCGGCGCCATCGTGGTGCGCTACCTGCTGAACTTTGTTTCCAGCTATGGCTTTGCGCCCTTTGCCTGGTGGCGCATCGCCGTGGGCGGCGCGGGCATCATTGCCCTGTTCATGATGGGCTCGGCCTGACAGGGGCCAGCCTGGCTCAGCCCTGCTTGAGCGGCTTGTAGTTGGCCGGGATGGAGAAGTAGCTGCGCGGAATCTCGCGGTCCTTCTCCACATCGTAAAGCGAGAAGGTCAGCTCTGCGCCACTGGGCTCGACCAGGCTCCACTGCACCAGATCGAGCGTATCGGTACCGAAGACCAGCGACACCTGAACGGTGCCGGCAATGGTCTCGTCGATCACGGTGATCGACATATAGCCGTCCGAGGTCGAGACATCGACCACATTGGCGTCCATCAGGTTGATGGTGTCGCCCAGGAACTGGCGCAGCGGAATGGTGTCCTGGGGATAGGCGTAATAGGTCTCGTCGCGTCGGTTGAGCACGTAGAAGCCGTTGCCGATCGAGACGATTTCGTCGCGGCTGGGCGGCGCATAGCGGAAGGCGATCTTGTTGGGGCGCTCGAGGAAGAAAGTGCCCTCGGTGCGGCCGCCATTGGTATCGATCTGTAGAAAACGGCCCACCATGGTGCGGATGGCCGAGTTGTGCGCACCGATATTGGTGATCATCTGCTGCTCTTCGGGCGTCAGTTCCCGGTCCAGCGCCCAGGCGGAGGTGCTTACGGCAAAGGCGGCAGCAAGGCCGAGCAGCAGGGCATCGCGGCGAATCATGGAAAGGTCCCGGGGTAAGTTGATCAGTTCAGACTAGCTTAGAAAGTAATTGCGGCGACAGCTGGTTCCATCGGGCAACCAGCAGTCACAGACGCTTGAGCAATCCCGCGCCGATGCGGCCCGGTCCAGCTAGTCGTTGCCCACCAGGATTTCGCGCTTGCCGGCATGGTTGGCGGCGCTGATGACGCCTTCGCGTTCCATGCGCTCGATCAAGGTTGCCGCCTTGTTGTAGCCGATGGCGAGGCGCCGCTGCACATAGGAGGTGGAGGCCTTCTTGTCGGTCAGCACGATATGGACGGCCTTGTCATAGAGCTCATCGCCCGAGCCGGCATAGTCGTCGCCCCCGCCGCCGCTGCTATCGCCGCCATATTCGGCGCCCTCGTCCTCTTCCTCGGTGATCGAGTCCAGATAGTCCGGAGAGCCCTGGCTCTTGAGGTGGGCCACCACCGCCTCGACTTCGCTATCGGCCACAAAAGGCCCGTGCAGGCGCTTGGTACGCCCGCCAGAGGCCATATAGAGCATGTCGCCATTGCCCAGCAGCTGCTCGGCGCCCTGCTCGCCCAGAATGGTGCGCGAATCGATCTTGGACGTGACCATGAAGGAGATGCGCGTGGGGAAGTTGGCCTTGATGGTGCCGGTGATGACGTCCACGGACGGGCGCTGGGTGGCTGTGATGATGTGAATGCCGGCGGCGCGGGCCATCTGCGCGAGACGCTGGATGGCGCCTTCAATGTCCTTGCCGGCCACCATCATCAGGTCGGCCATTTCGTCGACCACCACCACGATATAGGGCAGCACCTCGAGCTGGAATTCCTCGGTCTCGAAGATGGCCTCGCCGGTTTCGCGGTCAAAGCCGGTCTGCACGGTGCGGCTGATGATCTTGCCTTCGGTTGCCGCTTCACTGACGCGCTGGTTGAAGCCGTCGATATTGCGCACGCCGATCTTGCTCATCTTGCGATAGCGGTCTTCCATCTCGCGCACGGCCCATTTGAGCGCCACGACGGCTTTTTGCGGGTCGGTGACGACCGGGGTCAGCAGATGGGGAATGCCGTCATAAATGCTCAGTTCGAGCATTTTGGGATCGATCATGATCATGCGGCACTGGGCCGGGGTCATCTGGTAGAGCAGGCTGAGAATGAAGGTATTGATGCCCACCGACTTGCCCGAGCCGGTGGTGCCGGCGATGAGCAGATGCGGCATGCGTGCCAGGTCGGCGATCACCGGCTCGCCACCAATGGTCTTGCCCAGGCAGATGGGCAGCTTGCCCTTCATCTTCTCGAAGTCCGAAGAGGCCAGCATTTCGCGGAAATAGACGGTTTCGCGATGCTGATTGGGCAGTTCGATGCCGATGGCATTGCGACCGGGTACCACGGCCACGCGGGCGGAGATGGCGCTCATGGAGCGGGCAATGTCGTCGGCCAGTGAGATGACGCGGCTCGACTTGATGCCCGGAGCGGGCTCGAGTTCGAACAGGGTCACAACCGGGCCGGGCCGGACATTGATGATGTCGCCCTTGACGCCGAAATCGGCCAGCACAGCCTCGAGCTGGCGCGCCATGGCTTCCAGCCGCTCAGGCGCATGCTCGGGTGAGGGGCCATTATGCTTGGGTTCGGAGAGCAAGCTCAGGGGTGGCAGTTCGAAGCCGCCCGGTTCGCTGAAGAAGGAGGTCTGGGCTTCGCGCAGAATCCGGTTGCCGGGCTGGGGGCGCGGCGCCGGCGCCGTGACGCGGGGCTTGGCCGGATCGACCGGATGAAAGCGCGAATCGCCCTGCTGGCGATGGCTGGCGGGCGCGGCCGCCAGCTCGGGAACGAAGGCGATATCGTCCTCGATCTCGTCGGGATAGTCGATCTCGGTATCGTCATAGCTGGGGCGGGCGTTGATGCGGGCCGAGGGCTCGGTCACGAAGGCGAGCTCGGCACCAAAGCCTGGCTCGGCAGCGAAACCGGGCTCGATGGCGGGCTCCCGTGCGGCATGGATCCGGCGCTGGGTCGGCGCAATCAGGGGTTCCTGCCGGTCCTCGGGCACAGGACGGCCGTCAAGGCTTGGCTCGACATCGTCCTCGCGCCAGCTGCTGGCATCGGCGGCGCGGCGTTCGGCATGGCTCTGGCGGGCGCGGCGGAAGGCGGTGCGCAGGGAATAGCCCATATGCACCACCGCGCCCAGCGCGATATCGACAACCGGGTTGGTCTCGGGTTCGTCGGCGGAGGCTGCGGCAGCGGCCCCGCCCTTGCGGGCGGCGCCGGCGGCTGGCTTGCGCGGGCCGGTCGGCACGGAGCTGCCCAGGCCCATGGCGATCCAGAACAGGGCTAAGGCCGGCACGGCAATGATGATGGCAAACAGCACGCTGGTCACGGCCTGCGGCTGGGCGCCGGTGACCAGGGTCGCCAGCGTGGTGAAACCGGTGCCGACCAGGCCACCCAGGCCGGTGGGCAGCGGCCAGGAGGCCGGCATGGTGACAAAGGAAAGGACGCCGGCGGCGAGCAGGCTGGCGCCGGTCCAGCCGAGCAGGCGCAGGCCCATATGGCTGGGCATGCGGCGGCGCGCCAAGGTCCAGCCCCACAAAGCCGGCGGCACCAGCAGGATCAGCGCGGCCAGGCCAAAGACCTGGAACAGCGTGTCGGCGATCACGGCGCCGGGAAAGCCCAGCCAGTTGGCGACCGGCTTGGTGGTGGCATAGGTAAAGCTGGGATCATCGACCGACCAGGACGCCAAAGCCGCCAGACAGATCGCTACCAATGCCAGCAGCAGAAAACCGGCCAGGCGCACGGGAATGCGGATAGCCAGTGCCGGGGGCGGCGTGGGCAGGGGCTTGGTCGAGGCGCGGGTACCGCGCTGCGGCACCGAGCGGATTTCGTCGAGAACGGGCGAAGGAGAGCTGGGCATGGGCGTGTCCGGAGTGGCCCGGTCCGATCCGGGCCCAATCAGCGCTCATGCTAGTAGGGCCGGGTTAACCTAAGGCTAACCATCGGGCCGCCGTGGCCGCGGCAGGCCGGCCAAAAGGCGAAAAAGGCCCGCCGGAAGGGCGAGCCTTGATCACGTTTTGGGCGGTTGAGCGGGGAGTGCAGCCCGTGCAGTTTGCGAGTGGGAAGCCTCTGTGGCGGGCCAAGAGGGACACGAGCCGCACGCCACGATCAACCGGTGGCCCGGTTGACCCGGTGGCGCAGACGCCACCGGGTCAGGGTCAGGTTAGTTATAGGCGCGTTCGCCATGGCTGGAGAGATCGAGGCCATCGCTTTCGGCCGATTCGGGGACGCGGGCGCCGCCGAAGATGGCCTTGACGATGAACATGGCCACCAGAGCCACGACGCCGGACCACACCACGGCAATGCCGACGGCGGTGAGCTGGATCATGAACTGGCCGCCGATCGAATAGGCTGCCGCGTCACCCAGCGGGTAACCGCCGAAGCCGGGGGCAGCGACGATGGCGGTGCCAAGGGCACCGACAATGCCACCCACACCGTGGATGCCGAACACGTCGAGGCTGTCGTCATACTTGAGCATGGGCTTGAGGTTGACTACGGCCCACAGGCAGACCACGCCGGCAATGGCGCCGAGCACGATGGCGCCACCGATGCCGGCAAAGCCGGCAGCCGGGGTGATGGCCACGAGGCCGGCAACGGCGCCGGAAACGGCACCCAGGGTCGAGGAGTGACCGCGAGTGACCTTTTCACCGATCGCCCAGGCCAGCGCACCGGCAGCCGGGGCCAGCACGGTATTGATCAGGGCGACGGCGGTCAGGGCATTGGCTTCGAGGTTGGAGCCGGCATTGAAACCGAACCAGCCAAACCACAGCAGGCCGGCACCGACATAGGTCCAGACCAGGTTGTGGGGGGCGATGGGCTCGCGCAGATAGCCCAGACGCGGCCCAAGCACGATGGCAGCGACCAGAGCGGCGACACCCGAATTGATATGCACGACGGTGCCGCCGGCAAAGTCATAGGCGCCCATGCCATAGAGCAGGCCGGGACCGGCCCACACCATGTGGGCCATCGGGATGTAGGCAAAGGTGAACCAGATGGCTAGGAACGCCATCAGCGCGCCGAACTTCATGCGTTCGGCAATGGCGCCGACGATGAGGGTCGAGGTGATGCAGGCGAAGGTCATCTGGAAGGCAACGAACACCATTTCGGGCAGTTCGAAGCCGGCCGAGAAGGTAGCCGCCCGCGAATCGAGCGTCACGCCGGAGAGGAAGAACTTGGAGAAGTCGCCGACAAAAGCCGACAGACCGCCTTCGGTCGGGCCGGCAAAGGCGAGCGAATAGCCATAGGCTACCCAGAGGATCGAGATCATGCAGAAGCCCAGGAAGACCTGGGTCAGGGTCGAAAGCACGTTCTTGGAGCGGACGAGACCGCCATAGAACAAAGCCAGGCCCGGCACGGTCATGACGATCACGACCATGGTGGAAACCAGCATCCAGGCCACGTCACCCTTGTCGACAATGGCGGCAGCTTCAACGGCGGCTTCGACCGCTGGCGCGGCAGCGTCCTGGGCAAAGGCTGGCAGCGCCAGCAGGAGGGAGGCCAATGCGGTACCCCCGAGGATTTTTGACGTCTTCATCTTGGTTTCTCCGATGACGCTTACAGGGCGGCCGCGCCGGTTTCACCGGTGCGAATGCGGGTGACGGCCAGCAGGTCGAGCACGAAAATCTTGCCATCGCCGATGCGACCGGTCTGGGCGCTGTCGCGGATGGCATTGGAGACCTCGTCGGCGATGGAATCATCGACGGCGATCTCGAGCTTGAGCTTGGGCAGGAAATGCACGGCATATTCGGTGCCGCGGTAGATTTCCGAGTGCCCCTTTTGGCGGCCGTAACCCTTGACCTCGGTCACGGTCATGCCGTGGACGTCGAGCGAGGTCAGCGCCTGGCGGACCTCTTCGAGGCGGGATGGCTTGATGATGGCAATAACCAGTTTCACGTGTGCCCCCTTTGCAGCTTTGTGCATGGTCTGGAATGGTCCAATAGACTCAAGCGCCGTGCCAACTGCCCGTCGGGGACAAATTCCGAGCATTTCCAATGGTTTACAAAATGCGAATGGCCGTCACTGCGAATGCTCCCCGTATTTTGCCTAGTATTTGGGCAATGCGGCGATTGTCTGTGCACATTTTCGCCACGTTTGCCGCGCCTCCCGAACCAGCCGGCGTGGCCGAGCAGGCCAGACCTCCAGGAGCAGCGCCATTGCCGGAGCGCGACGCGCGCCACGTCGTTGCTGTGGCAGATCGACAGCTTGGCAGCGTAGCGAGATGGGCGTAGGGCTCGACCCAACAGACGGAGGCCAGGATGGCAGACCAGGATCGTTTTGATGTCATCATCGTGGGCGGCGGGCATGTCGGCCTGACGCTAGCGCTGGCGCTGACCCAGTCGGCCCGCGGCATTCGCGTGGCGCTGGTGGATCGACGCCCGCTCTCGGTGCCGCGCGACAACCGCGCCTCAGCCATTGCCGCCGGTGTGCGGCGGGTGTTCGAGGCCCTGGGCGTGTGGCCTGCCATGCTGGCAGAGGCCCAGCCCATCGCCGCCATGCGGATCACCGATTCGGGCGCCGATGACATTGCCCGGCCGCTGTTCCTGACCTTTGAGGGCGCCGTGGCGCCGGGCGAGGCCTTTGCCCATATGGTACCCAACAGCGTCAGCGCACAGGCTTTGCTGGACGGGTTGGGCGACAGCGCGACCATCATCGCGCCGGCCGAAGTGGCCAGCTATTCCAGCCAGGGTGATCTGGCGCAGCTGGTGCTGGCCGATGGCAGGGTGCTGCAGGCGCCGCTGCTGGTCGGTGCGGATGGCAGCCAGTCGCCCTTGCGGGCCATGGCCGGGATCGGCGTCACCGGGCACGACTATGGCCAGACGGGCCTCGTCACCACGATTGCCCATGCCCTGCCCCATGACGGCGTGGCCTATGAACATTTCCGGCCGGCCGGCCCCTTTGCCAGCCTGCCGCTGCCGGGCAACCGCTCGTCGCTGGTCTGGACCGAAACGCGCGACGCCGCGGCCCGTTATCTCGGCCTCGACAATGACACCCTGGCACGGGAGATCGAGGCGGCCATGGGCGCCAGCCTCGGCGCTGTGACGGTAGAAGAAAAACTGATGGGCTTTCCGCTCCGGCTGCAACTGGCGCGCGCCTTTGTGGCGCCGCGCCTGGCGCTGGTCGGCGACGCTGCCCACGTCGTGCACCCGATTTCCGGCCAGGGGCTCAATCTGGGGCTCAAGGACGTAGCGGCCCTGGCCGAAGTGGTGATTGAGGCGGTCCGGCTCGGGCTCGACCATGGCAGCGACGACGTGCTGGAGCGCTACCAGGCCTGGCGGCGGCTCGATACCGCCAGCATGGCGGCGATGACCGACGGGCTCAACCGGCTGTTCTCCAATGATGTGGCGCCGGTGCGGGCGCTGCGCGATTTCGGACTGGGGCTGGTCGATCGGGCCGGGCCGGTCAAAACCGCGCTGATCCGCGCCGCTGCCGGCGTGGCGCCGGGCGGACCGCGCCTGCTGAGCGGATTGCCGATCTAGCTAACGCGTCCGATTGCTGCCCAGCGCCAGCAGCGCTGCCACGGCGTCATGGCGGCGGGGCCAGGGCACGAAGAGATGATCGTGATGAATGGCGGCCACCACATTGGCGGGGATGCCGACCTGTGCCAGCGCGCCCGCCATGGCGGCGGTCATGCCCACGGCCTCGAGCGCGGAATGCACCAACATGGTGATACGGGCCCACTGGCTTTGGGCGGGGAGGCCGGCGCCTGACAGGTCGTCAAGCGTGGCTATCACCGTCAGTCCCTCGGCTTCGCGGATCAGGGCAAAGGGCGAGAGCCCCGCCGGCAGGGCCTGTACGAGCGGGATCAGCGCAAAGCCATAGGGTTGCTCGTGCAGCATCGGGTCAAGCCCGGCGAGCAGGCTATCGAGATCGGTTTCACCGCTCATCCGGCTTGGCCTCGAAATCGGGCAGGCGGCGCAGCGCATCAGGATCGACGCTGCTGGCTTCATCGAGGCTGAGCAGGGGCACGCCGCGCACAATGGGAAAGGCGAGGCGCGCCGCCACCGAGATCAGCGTCTGGCGATCCGAGGACAGCGTCAGCCTGGTCTTGGTCAGCGGACAGACCAGCATTTCGAGCGTCTTGACGTCGACGACGTGGCGCGGATCCGTTTGGGCGGGTGCGACCATCAGTTGAGCGGCGGCGCGCTGCCACCGCTGCCCCGGGCCATTTCATATTCGGTCATGGCAATGAGGGTTTCAGCACGCTGCTCCAGCGTCGGCGCCTCAAGCAAAGCCTGCTTGTCGGCCGGATCATAGGGCCCCACCATGCAGCAGAAATTGACCAGCTCGGCCGTGCCGGTGCGCTCGATCTCGTCCCAGTTGAGCTCGATATTGGCGAATTCGGCATAGTCGCGCATCAGCTTGACGAAGCGCTCGCGGTCCACCGCATCCTCGCCGAAATCGCGGGTGAAATCGGTGGCATAGGCGCTGGCGTCGATCATGCCCTGGCGATAGGGCGTCATGACAGTGAGCTCATGGAGCAGGCGGAAGCGCGTCACCCCTTCGAGGATGATGAAATAGCGCCCCTCGGCGCTTTCCTCAAAATGGGTGATGCGGCCAAGGCAGCCGACCGACTGCAGCGGATCGCGGCCGCGCGGGCTTTCCTCGGTGGTGTCCTCGGGCTGGATCAGGCCGATCAGCCGGTCGCCGCGCAGGGCGGCGTCGACCATGTCGACATAGCGCGGCTCGAACACATTGAGCGGGCGATGCGAAAAGGGCAGCAGGAGCGCGCCCGAGAGCGGGAACAGCGGCACCGATTTGGGCAGGTCAGCGGGGGTGGCGGGGCGCCTCAGCATGCAGATTGAGCCTCACGAAAACAGGGCGGCCGAGAGCAGGCGGCGGCCCTTGGCGGTGGCAGGATCCTTGGGACCCCAGGCGGTGAAGAAATCGAGCAGTTTGGCGCGCGCGCCATCCGCGTTCCAGGTCCGGTCGCGCTTGACGATGGCGACGAGAGCCTCGGCCGCCTCGAGACGCCTTCCGTCGGCATTGAGCGCCAGCGCCAGGTCGAAACGGGCCTGATGGTCATCCGGATTGGCCAGCAGCACCGCCTCGAGCGCTGATGTGTCGCTGAGATTGGCGGCTTCGGCCAGAAGCTTGAGGGAGTTGAGTGCGCTCAGATAGGCGTCGCCCTTGCGCTCGGCCTCGGGCACGAGATCAAGCGTGGCCTCGGCCTGCTCGGCTTCGCCGGCCGCCAGATAGACCTGGGTCAGGCCCACCAAGGCCGCAACATGGTCGGGCTGGTGCTGGATAATCATGCCGAAGACCTGGGCGGCGGTGCTGAGGTCGCCGGCCGCCAGGGCGGCGCTGGCGGCCGTCAGGGCCTCGGCGATCTGGGCGTCGATCGAGCCTGTATCGGGAGCACGGGGCGGGGCGGCGGCGATGACCTTGTCGGCAAATCGGCGCACTTCAGCTTCGGGCATGGCGCCCATGAAGCCATCGACCGGGCGGCCGCCGGCAAAGGCAAAGACGGCGGGGATGGACTGCACGCCGAGTTGGCCGGCAATCTGGGGATGCTCGTCGATATTGATCTTGATCAGCTTGATCGCGCCGGCCTTCTCGGTGACGACCTTTTCAAGGGCCGGCGTGAGCTGGCGGCAGGGGCCGCACCAGGGCGCCCAGAAATCGACCAGCACGGGCTGGTCGAGCGAGGCATCGATGACGTCAGCCTTGAAGGCCGCGTCGCTGGATTCCTTGATCAGCCCGGCCGGGACGGCATTGGCGGGGGCGGAAGCGAGGTCGATCATCGGGGTGGACATCAAAAAGGCCCTTGCAGCTAGGCGAAATCTGGAAGTTCGGAGCCCTTCTTGCGCCCGCGAACCGGGATGTGACAAGCCCCCCAATCCACAAGGCGACGTGAAGATGACGATGGTGTCAAAATGTGGGTTGCAATCGGGGTCACCTTTAGGCATATAGGCCCGCGTCGGCGGCGAACAAGACCAGTCGCAGACAATGGAGTGCGGGTGTAGCTCAGGGGTAGAGCATAACCTTGCCAAGGTTAGGGTCGTGGGTTCGAATCCCATCGCCCGCTCCAATCTTCCCCCTCGCAAGGGAAGACACGATGAAAAGGCCGGACAGCAATGTCCGGCCTTTCGTTTATCCGGCATCACGGTACTGAAAGCGCTGTCGCTGCACGAGAAACCGGACGCCTGCGACAAATAAGCCTGGATTAAGGCAATGTCGGGCGCCAAGGCCCGATGGGCTCCGGCAAGCCTTTCTAAAGGCGGGTCTTTTTCGCCATAACCCCGCCTACCTCCATGCGCGCAAGACATGGGGAGGGCTGCAGATTGACTATTGCCCGGCGCAGAATTTAATAATATTCACTTAACTATGTTGCATGGGTTTGGCTCCTGACGGTTACGTCGCGGCCCCGCCCATCTGACATGCAGGCGATTGGCGCCTGGTCATCGAGAAACTGGAGATCGCTGCGGCGGCAAACCAGTTCCGGTGCAGGTGCCAAAGGCGCGTGGATGCCACACCCACGTCGCTGCCGGTTTCCCGATTTTTCCTGACTCCGCACTGGGGCCTGCCCGGCAATTGCTTGCTGGACGGTTCCGCGTGCGAGTAGCGGCGATGGCTCAGCGGCCAGCGGCCGTTCACTATGAAATGTGCTGAATTCAAATGAGCAAGACGATCCTAGTATTGGGCGGTGACGGCTTTTGCGGCTGGCCCACTGCCCTGCGCCTGTCGGCCGAAGGCCACAGGGTTACCATTATCGACAACCTGTCGCGCCGACGCATTGACGCCGAGCTCGGCGCGGGCAGCCTGACCCCGATCACCGATATGCCGACGCGGCTGGCCGCCTGGCAGCGGGTCACCGGCAGGCATATCGATTTTCTCGCCACCGATATTGCGCAGGACCCCGAGGGCCTGCATGCGGCGATCAAGGCGATCAATCCCGACACCGTCGTGCATTTCGCCGAACAGCGCGCCGCGCCCTATTCGATGCGCGACGCCGCGCATAAGCGCTATACGGTCGACAACAATATCGGCGCCACCCACAATGTGCTGGCGGCCCTGGCTGCCATCAAGCCGGATACCCATCTGGTCCATCTCGGCACCATGGGTGTCTATGGCTATGACGGCGACGGGCTGGAACTGCCCGAGGGCTATCTCGACGTCACGGTCAAAGGACCGGACGACAAGGCCTATGCCCGCTCCATCCTCTATCCTACCCAGCCCGGCAGCATCTATCACCTGACCAAGTCCATGGATCAGCTGCTGTTCCAGTTCTATGCCCGCAATGACGCCCTGCCGATCACCGATCTGCACCAGGGCATTGTCTGGGGCACCCAGACCGCCGATACGCGGCTCGATCACGCGCTGATCAACCGCTTCGACTATGACGGCGACTATGGCACCGTGCTCAACCGCTTCCTGATGCAGGCGGCCGTCGGCCATCCCCTGACCGTGCATGGCACCGGCGGGCAGACCCGCGCCTTCATCAATATCCAGGATACGGTACGCTGCGTCTCGCTGGCCGTGGCCAATCCCCCGCAGCGCGGCGAGCGCGTCAAGATCCTCAACCAGGTGGCCGAGACCCATCGCATTGCCGATCTGGCGGCCCTGGTCGCCGACGTCACCGGCTGCGAGGTCGCCCTGGTCGACAATCCACGCAAGGAAGCCGCCGAGAATACGCTCAAGGTCTCCAATCGCAGCTTCCGCGCCATGGGGCTTGAACCCATGCTGTTGCGCGAGGCGCTGCTGGACGAGACGCTGGAAATCGTCCAGCGCTTCAAGGCTCGGGCCAATATCAATGCCGTGCCCGCCACCGCCCTTTGGACCAGCGAAAACCGTCCCGGCATCGTGCCGGCCAAAGCCGCAGCGGCCTGATGCGCGACCTGTTCCGGCTGATTGCCCTTGCTCTGATCAGCTGCGCCGTGGTCGGCGCCGCCATGGTCTATTCACGCGAGGGCGATGTCGCGACCAGCCTGCGCGGCGTGGCCAGCACGATGGGCGAGACGCTGACCGGGGTCGGCCAGCAGCTGGCCGGCAGTGCCGCCGGCGCGATGGTCGCCACCCCGACGGCGCAAACCTATCCCGTCGTCATCACTCGGGCCAATCCCGCGCAATGGATGGGCCTGGCCGGCTTTCCCGACCAGACCGAACTGAGCTTTCCCATCCCGGCGGGCGGGCATTATCTGGGCGGCGCCCTGGTCCTGACCTTTGACAGCCAGCTGACCCAGGCCGGCGACGGGCTGCTCACCGTCTCTGTCGATGGCAAGACCCGCCAGCAGCTGGTGCTCGATGGGGGGCGCACCAGCCAGACGCTACGGATCGATCTTACCACCGCCGAGCTGGCACAGGACAATATCGTGCTGGGCCTGGCCGGCCGGGGCACCACCAGTGCCGGACAGACCTGCCCCACCGATGCCGCCAATTCGGGCAGCGCCGTGACCCTGTCGGCCGATAGCCGGCTCGAACTCGTCGCCGATCAGCCGCTGACCGACGCCGTGGGCACCCTCATCGCGGCCCCCTCCCCCTTGGTGCTGGCCACCGGCAGCTCGGCGAGCGAGGCGGCCATGGTGGTCTGGGCCAGTCAGCAGCTCAACCGCAACGGCATTGCTGCCCGCATCGGCGTCGCCGGCGCGGACGAAACCGCGGTGACGCTGGTGGACTATGCGGCGAGCGCCGCCGGCATTGCCACGAGCAATCAGTTGATCGGCCAGCAGGCCATCACCCACCTGATCAAGGCAGCCGGCACGACCACGCCCAGTCCCCTCGCCTGGCCGGTGACGGCGGCCGATCTGGGTGCCGAAACCAGTGTGCGCAGCTTTCGCGGCTCGCGGCGCTGGAGCGTGGATTTTGCCGCGGCCGACCTGCCGGGCGGGCAATTGCCCGAACAGTTCACGGCCCGCCTGCAAGCGACACCGCTGACGCAAGCCAATGACTGGATGGTGCGGGTGACGCTCAACGGCAATCTGCTGAAATCGAGCCGCTTTGACGGCAGTGTCGAGTCCATTGCGCTGGTGATCGACCTGCCCGCCGCGCGCTTGCTGCCGCAGAACAGCCTCGTGGTCGACCTTGTCGATACCACGGTCAGGGACGGGACCTGCCGCACCGAACCGGATGCCCAGGCGCAGCTGCTGCCCGAATCGGCGCTGACCAACAATGCCCCGCCCGCTGCGGCTTGGGCCAGGCTGATCGAACAGCTGGCCAGCCAGCCCGCAGTGAACCTTGCCAGCAGCCTGCCGCTGGACGCCGCGCAGGGCACCAAAGCCGGTACCCTGCTCACAATGCTGCTGCCCAGCCAGGCCAAGGTTCGCTTCGACGATAGTGCCGATGCCACGCTGACCCTTGTCGACCGGGCCGGCTTTGCCGCCGCCCTCGGCAATCTGCCCGAGGGGCAGTCTCTCGTGGCGGTACTGCCGCGGTCGGGCGCCGTCCCGTTCGAGGTGATGGCCGTGCCGAGCCCCGCATTGGGGCCGGCGCTGGCGCTGCTGGAGGCCGAGGATGTCTTTGTCATCATCGCCGGGCTCTGAGGGTCTCGCCGGTTCGACCCATCAGTTCTGGTCGGTGGACAGCGCCCCGGCCCGGCTGACGCAAAGCCTCTCCATCTGGGTAGCGCCGGCCGTGCTGGTGCTGTTTACCGCGGTGGCGACGCTGCTGCTGCTGGCGGTCAACAGCGTGCCGATGCTGGTAGCGGCTTTTCCCAATCACGACTTCATCTTTTCCCCCTATGCCGGCACCCATTCGGTGCCGCTGCGCATTTTCATCCTTTCCTTCTACATCGCCTTTGCCGCCGTGGTCGGCGCCAGCGGTCCGGCCCGGCTGCGCTTTCTGGTTGAGCTGATTGCCACGTTCGTGCTGGTCTGCGGACTGTTCGACCTGGGCAATATCCTGGCCTTTCGCGTCTTGGGCCTCGTCTATTCGCTGCATATCGTCGAGATCGTTTCCGGCCTGCTCGGCTATTTCATCTTCTCGCTGAAGCTGCTCGAGCATGGCAGCATGCCGCCTCGTGCCACGGTGCCGCAGCGCCAGCTGAAGCGCCGCCTGTCCTGGCCGCAGCTGGGGCTGGCGACGGCCAGCGCCCTGGTCCTGTCCGTGCTGGTGGATGGGCTCAACCTGCCATTGATCGGCGATCTGCGCAGCATGGCCCTGCTCGGCGGCATCGGGCCGGGCGTCTTTCTCTTTCTGCCAATGACGTTCTTTCTGCTCTATCTGCTGGGCACGCTGCGCAATGTGCTGCGGCCGCCCCGACCGATGGCGCCGCCGGTCACCATCATCATCCCGGCGCATAATGAGTCCCATGTCATCACCCGCACGATCACCGCGGTCGATATTGCGGCCGGGCGCTATGCCGGCGCAGTCAATATTCTCGTGCTGAACAATAATTCGAGCGACGATACGGCAGACGTCGCGCAGCGCGCGCTGGGAGCGATGGATCATGCCACAGGGCACGTGGTGGATGTCCCCATGCCGGGCAAGGCCATTGCCCTCAACCGCGGCGTGATGGCGACCAATTCAAGCTTCCTCGTCCGCATCGATGCCGATACCCAGGTGCTGCCTGACGCGCTGAAGCGGGCGATGCGGCATTTTTCCGATGACAGTGTCGGCGTGGTCGGCGGATTGCCGCTGCCGCCGGGCGACGGGCCCTTTGATCGGGCGCGGCTGCTCGAAGTGCTGCTCAAGCACGGCTATTACCAGACCGCCTATGGCGCCATGAACGGCATTGTCGGGGTGCCCGGCATGTTTGCCGCCTATCGCACCGAGGCGGTGCGGGCGGCCGGTGGCTTCGTGCAGGGCATGAACGGGGAAGATACCGACGTGTCGCTGCGTATCGGCGAGATGGGCTATCGGGTGATCGGCGATCCGACGGTGCAATATGTCTCGGAAGTGCCCCTGACCTATACGCATTTGCGTGAACAGCGCATGCGCTGGTTCCGCTCGGTCTATCACGTGAGTTCGCGCAACCGCGATTATCTGGACAGTCGCACGCCCTCGCTGCGCGGCACGCTGATCCTGCCCTTCATGCTGCTCAATTCGGCACGTCGGGCGATGAATGTGCCGCTGGCCATCTTTGGCCTGCTGCATCTGATGTTGGCACTCGATCCGGGTGCGCCGCTGACCGGACAGGCGGTACTGGCGGTGATGCTGGGCGCGCCGCTGCTGATGGGCGCCTTTGCGGCCCTGGCCAATGGCCGCCCCGACGCCCTGCTCGGGCTGCCCGAATATGTGCTGTTCCGGCTGCTGCGGTCCTATCTGACGCTGGAATCGGTGCTGAGCATCGCCTTTGCCCCAGATCGCAAGACGGCGAAGGCCCGGCCCGGCGCCTAGGCTGAGCGGCGCACCATCTCAGCCTGGCTATCGTGCCGGGCCGGCGCCGGAAGGCGCAGCGCAGCCACGAGGCTGCGATATTCCTGGCGCGCATTGACATGGCTCATGGACGGCGCGCCGCCGAGCAGGTCGGCCTCGAGCGGGTCGAACACCGTCATGCCGATGGGAAACAGCGAGCGGAAGATGACGCGCTCGGCAATGCCGTCGGCGACCCGGCAGCCAAGCTTTGCGGCGACGCGCTCGATGGTGGTCTGCACCTGGCTGGCATTGCGCGAGCCGAGGTTGGAAATGCGGTTGCGCACCAGCACCCAGTCGATACCGGCGCCGGTGGCGGCCAGGCGCTCGGCGCGGGCCTTCTGCACATTGCGCGAATAGGGGCTGGTCTCGATGGGCTCGCCGGTCACCGGATCGACCCGGGCCAGCACGTCCAGATCGATCATGCTGTCATTGACGGGCGTGACGATCGTATCGGCAAAGCCATGCGCCAGCCGCGCCAGATTGCCGTCAAAGCCGGGCGTGTCGATGACGAAATAGTCGACCTCGTCGCGCAGGCCGGCAATGGCCTTGGTGAACATATCGCGCTCGACCACCTGGTTTTCGCGGATCGAATCGCCCCAGGCCGTCGGCATGTGCACATGCTTGGGCATGGGGATCTGGCGGGTGCTGGCCTCGATGGTGGTACGGCGGTTGCGCAGATAGCGGGTCAGCGTCTGCTGCCGGCTGTCGACGTCCATGGTGGCGACGCGATGGCCCTGGTGCAGCAGGTAGACGGCCAGGTGCAGCGCCGTGGTCGACTTGCCCGAGCCACCCTTTTCATTGCCCACGGCAATGATATGCGCGCCGGTCTGGCTCATGTCGGTCTCTCCAAATCAGGCGCTGGTGCCCTGCTCCATCAAGTGGCGTCATGGTTAACAAAGAGCTAAGGCGGCGTTGCACAAGCGGATCGCGGCGGGGTTTTCGACCGTTTGCCGTCACGTTGGCTCCCCTGTCGGTGCGGACACCCGTCATTCGTCGTCAGGTCAGAGGCTCGCCGGTCGACGGCCGGGCCAGACCTGAGGAGAATTGCCATGCAGTACCTGGTCGCCATCTACCGTCCCGATGACTATGACGATGCGCGCGAATCCGCGGCCATGGCCGCCGATATCGATGCGCTCAACCGCGACATGGTCGCGGCAGGTGTCCGAACCTTTGTGGGCGGCCTGCAGCCGGTTCGCCGGGCCAGATCGCTGCGCGCCAGTGCCGCCGGTGACACGGTGATCACCGACGGGCCTTATAGCGAGGCCAAGGAACATATCGGCGGCTTCTGGGTGCTCGAGGTCGCCGATCTCGAGGCCGCCCTGAACTGGGGAAGCCGGGCCGCGGTGGCCTGCCGCGCCCCGGTCGAGGTGCGCCCGTTCTACTGAGGGCGAGACCGGGCGCGGCGCCCTGCCCCCGACAGAACTAGGGCAGCTTGTGGCCGGCGGCGGTGAAGAGGCGGTACCATTCCGGCCGCGTCAGCGTCACGTCAGAGCCGGCGGCCGACTCGGCCACCCGGCCGGGATTGGTGGTGCCCAGCACGACCTGGATATTGGCGGGGTGACGGGTGATCCAGGCCACGGCAATGCCGGTCGGGGTGACGCCATACTGGGCGGCCAGTTCATCAAGGGCGTCGTTTAGCTCGGCGAAGTTTTCGCGGTCGCCCAGGAAGACGCCGTCGAAAAAGCCCTTCTGGAACGGCGACCAGGCCTGCAGCATCATCTTGTTGATGCGCGAGTATTCCAGCAGGCCATTGTCGCGGGAAATCGACTGGTCGAGGCCGGCCATATTGGCGGCCACGCCCTGGGCAAAGAGCGGCGCATGGGTAATGGAGAGCTGGACCTGGTTGGCCACCAGGGGCTGGGCGACCGCAGTCTTGAGCAGCTCGATCTGGCCGGGGGTCTGGTTGGAAACGCCGAAATGGCGGACCTTGCCGGCGGCCGCCAGCGCGTCGAAGGCGGCGGCGACCTCTTCGGGCTCGACCAGCGTATCGGGGCGATGCAGCAGCAGCAGGTCGAGATAATCGGTGCCCAGCGCCTTGAGCGACCCATCGACCGAATTGAGGATGTGCTCGGCGGAGAAATCGAAATAACCGGGGCGAATACCGGCCTTGGACTGGATGAATACCTGGTCACGCTCGGCCGCCGAGAACTGGATGGCCTCGCCGAAGCGCGCCTCGCAGGCATGACGGGCGCCGCCATAGATATCGGCATGGTCAAAGACATTGATGCCGGCGTCCCGCGCCGCGCCGACCAGCGCCTGCACCTCGGCATCGCTCATCTTGACGATGCGCATCAGGCCCAGCACGACGCTGGAAACCGTGCGGTCGGTATGGGGTAGGATATAGGTTTTCACGGGGGCAATATTCCGAATTCAGAGGGCGGGATGGGCAGCGGCAGACTAGCAGCCCGGACGGGGCTTGGCCATGTCAGCCGGGCACCAGCGGGCTGGCCGCCAGATAGTCCAGCAGTTCCCTTGCCGCGGCCGCGCCGGCGCGGTTGGCGCCGATGGTGGAGGCGGAGGGGCCGTAGCCGACCAGATGAATGCGCGGGTCGGCCGCGACCTGGGTGGCCAGCCGCCCGGTCATGGTGATGCCGCCACTGGCCTCGCGCAGCTGCAGTGGCGCCAGGTGGTCGAGGGCGCTGCGAAAGCCGGTGCACCAGAGGATCACATCGACATCGAGCGTGCTGCCATCGGCCCAACGCACGCCTTTGGGGGTGATGGTCTCGAACATGGGCCGGTTGTTGAGCACGCCGCGCGCCGCCATGGCCTCAATGGCCGGGCTGCGCGGCAGGCCGGTGACCGAGACCACCGAGCCGGGCGGCAGGCCCTGGCGCACACGGTCCTCGACCAGCTTGACGGCGGCGCGGCCGTCTTCGGGGGTGAAATTGCCCTCGCGGAAATGCGGCGGGGTGCGACTGACCCAGCTGGTGGTGGTGACGCGGGAAATTTCGTCGAGCAGCTGGATGGCCGAAATGCCGGCGCCGACCACCAGCACGTGCTGGCCGGCAAAGTCGGCGGCGCTCTTATAGTCCCTCGTGTGCAATTGCCGGCCGACAAAGCCCGAGGCGCCGGGATGGTCGGGGATGAAGGGCTTTTCCCAGGTGCCGGTGGCATTGACGAGGCCGCGGGCGGAGAACAGGCCGCGATCGGTTTCGACGCGCAGGCGCGTGCCGCGTTTGCAGACCACGCTGACATTGGTCGGCCGCAGCACCTGCAGGTCGATATGGCTTTCATAGGCGGCAAAATAGGCCGGCACGGCAATGGCGGCCTGGACGCTGGCGTCGCCCCCGGCGCTTTCGGCAAAGCTCATACCGGGCAGGTCATGCACGCGGTTGACGGTCGACAGGGTCAGCGAGGGCCAGCGATATTGCCAGGCGCCGCCCGGCTTGGGGGCAGCATCAAGCACGATAAAGTCGCGTCCGGGCACGAGACCGGCCTGTTTGAGGTGATATGCGGTGCTGAGCCCCGCCTGCCCGGCGCCGATGACGACGATGTCGAGCTTGAGGGCAGTGCGGATGGCGGGACTGTCTGGTGGCACGCACTTGGCTCCTGGTGGGTCAGGCACCATGTAGTATGCAGCCACCCGTGTACAAGCCAGGCAACTTCCTGGCCGCAGCCGGGTTGCTCCCCCACAAGGAGAAGTTCTATGGCGCACGTAACCTATGACATCGTCGAACACGATGGCGGCTATGCCTACAAGGTGGGGGATGTCTTCTCCGAAACCTTCCCTACCCATCAGGCCGCCCACGATGCCGCCGCCGCTGCGGCACAGCGCCAGCAGCTGGGCGGGCAGGACGAGGCCATCCAGTACCAGGACCGCAGCGGCACCTGGCACGAAGAAATGGCCGACGGTGGCGACCGGCCGGAGACCGAGGTGGAGGACGACCTCAAGGACTGAGAAGTCCCAGCGGCACGACATGACAAAGGGGAAGCCGTCGGCTTCCCCTTTTCGTTGCCGCTGCGTCAGGCAGACGAAGACTAGATGGCGTCGCCTGCCGCGTTGAACAGGTGCAGCCGGGCCGGGTCGATATGGGCCGAGACGGTCGAGCCCAGCGTCACCGGGCTCTGGCCTTCCAGCACGATATTGATGGGCTGATTGTCCAGGGTGGTGGCATAGACCACGGTCTGGCCGCCCAGGTTTTCCACCAGGTCGACGCGGACATCGGCCAGCTTGGTGCCGCTGCCCGGGGTCAGGGTGATGTGCTCGGGGCGCACGCCCAGCGTGGTGGCGCCGGTTACCGGGCGATCCAGCGTCAGGCTGCCGCCGGCCACATTGACGACGGTGTCGGTGGCGCTGGCGGTCAGAAAATTCATCTTGGGCGAGCCGATGAAGCCGGCCACGAAGAGGTTTTTCGGCTTGTTGTAGAGATCGAGCGGCGCCCCAGTCTGCTCGATGACGCCGGCCCGCAGCACGACGATCTTGTCGGCCATGGTCATGGCCTCGACCTGGTCATGCGTCACATAGATCATGGTGTTACCCAGATCCTTGTGCAGCTTGGCGATCTCGACGCGCATCTGCACGCGCAGTTCGGCGTCGAGATTGCTCAGCGGTTCGTCGAACAGGAAGATGCGCGGCTCGCGCACAATGGCGCGGCCAATGGCCACGCGCTGGCGTTGACCGCCCGAGAGCTGCTTGGGCTTGCGCTTGAGCAGTGGCTCGATCTTGAGAATGTCGGCGGCCTTGGCGACGCGCTGCTCAATCTCGGCCTTGGGCATCTTGGCAGTTTCCAGCCCGAAGGCCAGGTTCTGGTAGACATTCATATGCGGGTAGAGCGCATAGGACTGGAATACCATGGCGATGCCGCGCTTGGCCGCGGGCACGTCGTTCATGCGCTCGCCGTCGATCAGCAGGTCGCCGCCGGTGATCGGCTCGAGGCCGGCAATCATGCGCAGCAAGGTCGACTTGCCACAGCCCGAAGGCCCGACGAAGACGGTGAATTCGCCGGGATTGATGGTCAGATCAATGCCGTGGATGACCGGGATGTCGCCATAGGACTTGACGATCTTGTTGAGCGCGATGTTGGTCGCCATGGCGAACTCCTATGGGGTCCGGAACTGGGCCGGGACCCAGCTCTGGTAGAGGGGATGGCTTGGACCGAGCGGCAGGACGACATCCTCGCCGGTCGCCGAAGAATGGTAGAAGGCCGTGACCAGTTCTAGCGAGCGCCGCGAATCCGCGCTCGATACGGGCAGCGGCGCCGTGCCGGTCAGCGCGGCGTGGAAGCGCGCCATCTGGGTCTGGAAGCGCGACGGCACGTGCTGCCAATTGGCCAGCAGAGCGTCGATCTTTGCCTTGGTCTCGGTGTTGCGCGGCTGGATCTTCCAGAGCTTTTCACCTGGATTATAGGCCGCGTGATCGCTTTCGATCATGACATTTTCAAAGGCGAGGCGAATGCGGGTGGTGTCGTCGGCGGCACCCAGGGTTGCCGTCAGGCTGCCCAAAGCGCCGTTCTGCATTACCAGCGACGCCGAAATGGTGTCCTCTACTTCGATCGGGTTGACGCGGGTAGCGACGCGGCCGAAGACGCGGGCAATATCGCCCATCAGATAGGTGAAGATGTCGTGTGGGTGGATGGCATGGCCCATCAGCACGCCACCGAGTTCGGTGGCCCACTTGCCGCGCCAGGGCACGGCATAGTAGTCGGCGTCGCGGCGCCAGAAGGTTTCCACAGTGCCAGTATAGGCCTTGCCGGCAATGCCGGCATCGATAATGGCCTTGGTCTGCTCGATGCCGTCGCCGAAGCGATACTGGAATACCGGCATCAGCTTGCCCTTGGAGAGCTTTTCCTGCGCCATGACCTCGTCGACCTGGGCGAGCGAACCGACCAGCGGCTTTTCGCAGATCACGTGCTTGCCGGCCTTGAGGGCGGCGATCACCATGGGGTGGTGCAGCATGGGCGGGGTGCAGACATCGATGATGTCGATGTCGTCCATGGCCAGCACGTCGTCATAGCTGGCGACGCGGCGCTCGACGCCGAACTCGTCGGCCACGGCCGCCATGCGCTCGGCATTGAGGTCGCAGAGCGCGACCACCTTGAACTTGTCGGCATTGGGCAGATAGCCCTCCACCAGATGGCTGCGGCCGATGCCGACGCCGACGATGGCAACCTTGAAAATCTGGCTCATTGTGCCCACTCCGTGCCGCGTTCGGCCATTTCCTGCGCGGTCAGCGCCAGTTTCATGGCGTTGAAGCAGCGCTCCTGCGGCATGGCGGTTTCGGTGCGGTTGCGCACGTCGTCGAGGAACTGGCGGCCGAAGGGCAGGTCGACATTGGAACAGTCGATATGGCGCGGGCCGTCCTGGTTGACGATGAAGAGGTGGTTCTCGCCGGGATGGCCGGCAATATCGATATATTTGCGCAGCTCGATATAGCCTTCGGTGCCCAGAATGGTCAGGCGCCCGTCGCCCCAGGTGGGCAGGCCGGCCGGGGTGAACCAGTCGACGCGGACATAACCGGAGGTGGTGGCGGTCTTCATGTGGACGTCGCCGACATCCTGCAGGCCCGGCCGGTCGGGATGGGCGCGGTTGGCAACGCTGGCCGAGCTGATCTCGGCATCCATGGCGCCCGAGAAGAACAGGAACTGCTCGAACTGGTGGCTGCCGATATCGCAGAGGATGCCACCATAGCGGGCACGCTCGAAGAACCAGTCGGGGCGCTGGTTGTTACGGATGGCGTGGGGGCCAAGGCCCACCGTGTTGATGACCTGGCCGATGGCACCCTGGGCGATCAGGTTGCCGGCCTCGACGGTGGCGCGCACCTCGAAATGCTCGGAATAGATCACCGAATAGATGCGACCGGTCTCGGCCTGCACTTTTTTGATCTCGGCGAGCTGGGCAAAGGTGGTCATGCCCGGCTTGTCGGAGAGCACGTCCTTGCCATGGCGCATGGCGGCGATGGAAATGGCGGCGCGGTCGGCCGGAATGGCCGCCGTGGTGATGACCGCAATCGAGGGATCCTCGAGGATTTCGCGGGCTTCGGCAACGCGCCTTGCCTCGGGAAATTTCTCGGCGAAGGCTGCGGCCAGGTCGTCTTCCACGGCGTGGAAGGCGACAAACTGGGCGCCGGCGCGCTTGAGGCACTCCACCTGGCCGTAGATGTGGCTGTGGTTGATGCCGATGGCGGCAAACTTGATATCGGTCATAGGGCTAACGTTTCATACCAGTGGTGGCGATGCCCTCGATGAGCAGTCGCTGGAAGAACAGGAAGAACAGGAAGATCGGCACGAGACTGAGCACGCTCATGGCGAACAGGCCGCCAAAGTCGCTCTCGCCGGTACTGTCGGTGAAGGTGCGCAGGCCGAGCATGACGGTGTAGGATTTCATTTCGCTCAGATAGATCAGCGGCCCGAAGAAATCGTCCCAGGTCCAGATGAAGGTGAAGATGGCGGCGGTCGCCAGCACCGGCATGGAGAGCGGGATGATGATCTTCCAGTAGATGCGCCAGGGCGAGCAGCCGTCCATCTGGGCAGCCTCGTCGAGTTCCTTGGGCAGGCCGCGGAAGAACTGCACCATCAGGAAGATGAAAAAGCCATCGGCGGCGAGGAACTTGGGCACCACCAGCGGCAAGAACGTATTGACCCAGCCGAGCTGGCGGAACAGCACATATTGCGGGATCAGCGTGACCTGATAGGGCAGCATCAGGGTCATCAGCATCATGGCGAACCAGAAATTCTTGTACTTGAATTCCAGCCGGGCAAAGGCATAGGCGGCCATGGAGCAAGCCAGCACATTGCCCACCACCGACAGGCCCGAAATGATGAAGCTGTTGGTGAAGAAGACGCCAAAGCCGGTGCGCAGCCCGTTCCAGCCGCGGAAATAGGCATCCAGGCTAAACGAGCTCGGGATGATGCTGGCCGAGCTGAAGATCTCGTTTTCCGGCCGCACCGAGGCCGCCAGCAGCCAGAGCAGCGGATAGAGCATGGCGATCGAGGCGCCGATCAGGGCGACATGGATCAGGATCGAGGTCAGGCGCTTGCGACCGGGAGCCGCGGCGCCGGTGACGACCGTCAGGCGAGCAGCATTACTCATCGTAGTGCACCCAGTATTTGGAGGTGAAGAAGGAGAAGGCCGTGAACAGCCCGACCAGCGCCAGCAGCACCCACGCGAGGGCCGAAGCATAGCCCATGCGGAAGAAGCTGAACGCCTCCTGGTAGAGGTAGAGCGTATAAAACAGCGTCGAATTGATGGGATTGCCGGTGCCGCCCGAGATGATGAAAGCGGGGGTGAAGCTCTTGAAGGCCTCGATGGTCTGGATGATGGCGTTGAAGAAGACCACCGGGGTCAGCAGCGGCAGGGTGATCTTGACGAATTGCCGCCACTTGCTGGCGCCATCCAGGCTTGCCGCCTCATACATGTCGGTAGGAATCTGGCGCAGGCCGGCGAGGAAAATGATCATCGGCGAGCCGAACTGCCAGATCGACAGCACGATCAGGGTCCAGAGCGAATAGTTGGGGTTGGAAATCCAGCTCGGGCCGATAATGCCGACCATGGCCAGCAGCTTGTTGACGAGGCCGTCGCCGGCAAAGATCTGCCGCCACAGGATGGCGATGGCCACCGAGGCACCCAGCAGGCTGGGTAGATAGAACAGGGCGCGATAGAGCGGCAGGCCGCGAATGCCGCGGTTGAGCAGCATGGCCACGGCCAGCGCGAAGGCCAGTTTGAGCGGCACCGAGAAGACCACGAAGAACATGGTCACGCGCATCGAGGTCCAGAATTTGGGATCGTTGCTGAACATGCGGATGTAATTGTCCGCGCCCACCCAGTCGGGGCTGGTCAGCAGGTCGAAATCGGTAAAGCTGAGATAAAGCGAGGTTGCCATGGGCCCGATGGTGAGGCCCAGAAAACCGATCAGCCAGGGCAGCAGGAAGAGATAGCCCGGCGCATCATTCTGCCAGAAGCGCGACCAGGCGGTATGGACCACCGGCTGGTGGTCAGTGCTTGAGCGGGAGGTGTCTTGCATGGCCATGGTCAGCGCGCCCCGGGCAGGGTGGCGGTGGCGGCAAGCGCCAGGGGATCAGACAGGTCGTGATCCAGCAGGATCTGGTGGGAGAAAACATGCGACATGAAGGACCGTTCCTAGCGACTGGAATAGAAAACCGCGCGTCCGGGGGGACGCGCGGTCGGGATCAGTCTCAGGCGCGGCTGAGAATGTCGTTGGCGCCATTGACCAGATCGGCACCGGCCTGTTCGGGCGTCTTGGCGCCGAAACCGACTTCCTGGCCGAGGGTACGGATCAGGGAAGCGTCGATTTCACCGGCGGCAGCAGGCGGGGATGGGGGCAGCGGCCCCAGCAGGTCGCCCAGATTGGCCACGAAGTTGAGCGCGATCTGGCTCTGTTCGTCCAGCGTCGGCGCGACGATGTCGCGCGTGGCGGCCGAGCAGGGAATACCGCGCTCGACACCCAGGATCTTGGCCGCTTCCGGATCGGAGATGAAGAAGTTCAGGAACTCGGCAGCCGCTTCCTGCTTGGCCGACGAACCGGCGATCGAGAAGAACATCGACGGCTTGCGGTAATGACCGCCACCCTTGCCGGCTTCGATGCGCGGATAACCGACCATGTCGAGATTGTCCTGCATGATGGCCTGGAAGGCCACGAGCTGGTTGGAGTTGGAGGGCAGCAGCGCCGCCTTGCCCAGCACCAGCATGGTGGTTTCGAGCGGACCGGTATCGAGGGCCTGGTCTTCGGCAGAGACGCAGACGCCGGCTGCGCGCAGCTTGGCCCACATCGTGTACCACTCGACTGCATCGGCCTCGTCGTAGCCCAGCTTGCCGTCGGCAGTGTAGAGGGCCTTGCCGCGCTGGCGCAGCCAGTTGTCGAGCATGGGCTCGGAATAGGAGCCGTCCATGATCGCCTTCATGCCACCGCGGATATTGGCGGTCTTGAAGGCCTCGCCAATGGTCATCAGGTCGTCAAAGGTCCAGGCATTGGTCGGGACCGCGACGCCGACTTCTTCGAAAGCGGCGGTGTTGACCAGCATGGCGACCGAGTTGGCGCCGAGCGAAATACCATAGAGCTTGCCGTCGACCTTGCCGCCTTCGAGCTGATCGGCGTCGAAATCGGCGAGGTTGAGGGCGCCGCCGACGAATTCATCAAGCGGCGCGATGGCGTTGCGCTTGGCGTATTCGACGATGTAGCGATAATCCATCTGGATGATGTCGGGGGCATTGCCGCCGGCCGTCTGGGTGGCCAGCTTGGGCCAATAGTCGTTCCAGGCGAGGAACTCGGCTTCCATCTGGGTGCCCTTGGCAGCCGTATAGAGGTCGGTCACGCCATAGGTACGGTCGGCACGGGCCTGGCCGCCCCAGAAGATCAGGCGCAGGCTCTCGGCCTGGGCAAAGCTGGGCGAAATGCCGGCAGCGCCGGCAGCGAGCAGCGCGGAGCTGCCCATCAGGAATTGACGGCGATCAAGACGAATAGACATCAGGTTTTCCTCCCATGAATGTGGTCGTTCCGAGCCTTGGAACGCTTGTAACGCAGCAGCCTCCCGCCGCTAAATCACTAACCGGTTACATATCCCCGCTACCTGACATCGCTGTCCTTGGCAAGCATCAATGCCTTCTGAGAATTCACGCATTCGCAAATTGCACAAATAACCGACTGGTTACGACATAGCATACTGATTTGGCGGGGCGCAATCGACTTGTATGGAAGATTTCCGAGGGTCGTTAACATACCGCTGACCAGACCATGGTCGTTTGCTAGTTCCTTGAAGTTGTGTGTCTTTATGGCGCAAAATCGGTTTCCGATCTACGCCGCCTCCGCCGTCCTTGGGGGACGAACTGGTCTTGTTGCGGACAAGTCTGGCTCAGACTGGACCAAAAGAAAAATACGAAATACCCTGTCCATTATAGATAAAATCTATGGGAAAGCCGCATGGACAAATTGCTGAACCAGTTCCTGGCGGTCGCCGAGGCGGGCACGATCAGCGGCGCTGCCACTGCGCTGTTCATCACCCAGCCGACGCTGACCTTCAATATGCGCAAGCTCGAGGAAACCATGGGCGTGCCGCTGCTGACGCGCTCGTCGCGCGGGGTGGAACTGACCGCCTATGGCGAAACGCTCTATCAGAACGCCAGGCTGATGCGGCGGCTCTACGACAATACGCTCAAGGCCATCGAGCAGCAGCGCGGCCGCATCGAGCAGGGGCTCAATATCGGCACCGGCTATTCGTGGTGGACGCTGTTCATCCGCGATATGGTGGTGGACTATGCCCGCGAGTTCGGCAGTGCCCGGATCCATGTGAGCCTGGGCAACCAGCTGCGCCTGATGGACCAGTTGCTGACAGGCGATATCTCGCTGTTCGTGGGCCACGAGATCGAAGGGCTCAACCGCAGCACCGGCGCACATTTCGTGCCGCTGACCCGGGTTGGCCAGGGCTATTTCGTGCGCCTGGGCCATGTCTTGCTGCAGGCGCCGCGCAGCCTGGCCGAAATCGAGACCTATCCGGCGGTGACCAGCGCCCTGCCCGAAACGCGGCATCAGCGGTTCTTTGAAACCTGGAGCCGCACCACCGCCGCCAGTGCCAATTTCGATCAGGGCAAATATGCCTTTGCCTCCAACTCGCTGGCGGCGTGTCTGGACTATGTCGAACGCACCGATGCAGTAATCGCCCATACCGAAGTGATGGCGCCCGAATTTGCCCGGCGCGGGCTGGGGCGCATCACGCTGACCGAGCCGACGCGGCAGAACACAATCGGGCTTTATGTGCTAAGCGAGCGGGCCGAGGAGCCGCGCGTGTCAGAACTGATCGGCTGGCTGCAGAGTGCGGCCCGGGCCGTGCTGCCGCCGCTCGGCTAGGCCGGCTTGGTGCGCAGATAGTCGAGCACCATCTGCACCGCTTGGGCCTCGCGCTCCTGCACCATGTCGATGGCGGCCAGGTCGCGGGCAAAGATCGCCGAGAGCGTTGCCATGTTGGACACGTAGAAAAAGCCCAAGGCGGCAATGGAAATATAGAGCTGCACCGGATCGACATCGCGGCGGAAGACACCTGCATCGGCGCCGCGCTCGACAATGGTGGTGATCTGCCCGACCAAAGGCGAATGCAGCGCCTGGATATCGGGCATGGTCTTGAGAAAGCGGGCGTTCTCGATGTTTTCGGTATTGAGCAGGCGCGGGAACCAGGGATTGGCGAGGAAGTGCCGGAAGGTGAAGCGCACCAGCCGGTCCATGGCCTCGACGGGGCCGAACTGGTCCAGGCTCAGCGCCTTCTCGCCGCGACGGATCTCCTGATAGGCGTCAAGCAGCACCGCCCGGTAGAGGTCTTCCTTGTTGCCATAGTAGTGGTAGAGCAGGCGCTTGTTGGCGCCGGCCAGCGCGGCAATGGCATCCACCCGCGCGCCCTCGAAGCCGCGCTCGGCAAATTCGGCCCGTCCGGCGACAAGGATTTCCGCCTTGGTCTTGGCACTGTCGCGCGGGCGCTTGACCCGAGGCGTCTTAGCCTTGGCCGGGGCCGTCGGTTTGGGTGCGGTTGAAGACAGCTCGGACACGCTTGGATACCGCCGGAATGGACATCAGGATGGTGACAACAATAATCCCGCAGATAACAGTACTGATGGGACGGGTAAAGAACGGGCTTGGGTCGCCATTGGTCAGCAAGAGGCCGCGCCGCAGGTTGAGATCGAGCAGGTCGCCCAGGATGATCCCCAGCACCAGCGGCGCCATGGGGTATTTCATCTCGCGCAGGATGAAGCCGATAATGCCGAAGGCCACCATAACATAGACGTCGAACAGGCGCTGGGTAATGGCAAAGGAGCCCACCACGCATAGGACGTAGACCACCGCCATCAGCCGTTCGCGCGGCACCGACAATACCTTGAGCAGCGGCTTGGTCAGTGTCAATCCGAAGGCCAGGATGGCCAGGGTGGAAAACAGCAGGATGGCGACGATCTGGTAGAGGGTTTCCGGGCTTTCGGTCATCAGCAGGGGGCCGGGCCGGATGCCGTGGATGAACATGGCGGCAATCAGCACGGCGGCGGCGGCCGAACCGGGCAGTGCCAAGGTCAGCGTGGGGATCATGGCGCCGGGCACCACCGCCGAATTGCCGGTCTCGGCGGCAATCAGCCCTTCCTGGCTGCCCCGGCCGAACATATGCGGCTCCTTGCTGGCGCGCTTGGCGGCGGCGTAGCTGGCCCAGGAGCCGACATCCTCGCCGACGCCGGGCACGATGCCGACAAACGTGCCGATCAGGCCCGAGCGCAGGATGGTTTTCCAGTATTTGAACACTTCGCCCAGGCTGGGCACGACGCGGTCGCTGGAGGAGACGATGCGGGCCTGGGCGCTGCGTTTCATGACGGCGAGGATTTCAGCGAAGCCGAAGGCACCCACCATGGCCGGGATCAGATCGATGCCGCCGCCCAGAGCCGGCATGCCGAAGGTGAAGCGTTGATGGGCGTGCAGGGTTTCCATGCCGATCATGGCAACCATCAGGCCCAAAATGCCGGCAATATAGCCCTTGAGCGGATCATCCATGGCCGTCAGTTGGCCCGAAATCACCACGCCGAACAAAGCCAGCCAGAAGAATTCATAGGTGCCGAAACGCAGGGCGGCTTCGCCCAAGAGCGGGGCGATCAGCGCCAGGGCGACAATGCCGATAATGGTGCCCAGCGCCGAGGAGGTGGTGGCCAGTCCCATGGCCAGACCCGCCTTGCCCTGCAGGGCGAGGGGGTGGCCATCGAGCGTGGTGGCAGCGCTGGCCGGGGTGCCCGGAATGGCCAGCAGGATGGCCGTGCGGCTGCCACCATAGATTGCCCCGGAATAGATGCACATCAGGCACAGAATCGCTTGGTCGGCGTCCATTTTATAGGTCAGCGTCACCAGCAGGGCGACGCCCATGGTGGCGGTAAGCCCCGGCAAGGCGCCGATCACAATGCCGAGCAGCGTGGCCCAGACGATGTTGAACAGCGAAATGGGGGTCAGGAAATGGGTGATGCCAGTGGCCAACAGGCCCAGACCGTCAAACATGATTCAGCAAGCTCCGGTCAGGGTAGACGGACGAGAAACAGGCGCTCGAACACCAGCGTGACGACGGTTGCGGTCACCACCGCCAATCCAAGGGCCCAGGGCATTGTCGCCAGCAGCGGGCGGCGCGGGGTGGACAGCCAGGTCTCGAAGGTCATGATGAAGGCAAAGACGAAGATCCCGGTTGCCAGCCAGAAGGGCAGCAGCCCCACCAGCAGCAGCGCATAGGTCAGCGTCAGGACCAGAACCGCACCCGCCCGCCGGGCAGCCGACGTGGTGACAGCCTGGCCCAGATCGGTCCAGCCGCCCGGCGCGGCCGTGCGCAGAGAGCGAATGGTCAGAACCAGACCGCAGACGAAGAGGGCCAAAGCAAGCAGGCCGGGAACCAGGCCCGGCACGGTCAGCGGGTTGATGCGGCGCGCCTCAAGGCGATCCATCGTCCAGGCGCTGAAAAATGTCGCGGCAGCCAGAACGAGAAAGAACAGGCCTGCGAGCAGGTCGGCCTTGATCATGGCCGGCGGCTCTGCCCTGTCGGCAGCGGGCGGCGACCCTGTCGTGTCGGCTTGCGTTTCCATATCGGGTCTCATCTGGTGCAGGGGCGGTCGGTCCGGCCTGCGCACAGGCCGGACCAGGCATGTCAACGATCAGACTGCCTATTGCGCGACTTCGGTGCGCGTCTCGCAGTCGATGCCGATCGTGGAAGGGTCGTTGACCGCCTCGCCGCGCTCCACCGAGGAGCAGGCCTCCAGAATCACCACCGGCATGGCCAGGGCCCGCGCCTCGGCGCCATAGGAGGGGGCAAAAACCGCGCCGAAGGTCTCGGCATAGGTCTGGATCGATTCCGACGTCGTCACCTGCTCGGCCCAGATCTTGTCGAGCGTGGCGATGACCTCGTCAGGCACGCCGGTGGGCACGAAAATGCCGAAATAGTCCGGTGCCATCTCCATGTCGGGCAGCCAGTCGGTGATGGGCGGGATCGGGTCGACGCCTTCAAGCTGCAGCGGCTGGTTGGACAGTACCGCCAAGGCCCGCAGCCTTCCGCCGCGGATCAGCTCGGTCTGTTCCACCGCCAACTGGGTGGTGACCATGGCCTCGCCCGAGGCGGTGGCAATGGCAGCCGGGCCGCCGCCGTCATAGGTGATCATGTTATAGTCAAAGCCTTCGGCGGCATCCGAGAGCGCTGCAATGGCCGTGCCGCCCGACGAGGTAATGCCGGCCGTGGCCACGGTGATCTCGCCGCCTCGGGTCTGCAGCGCCTCGAGGAGCTGGCCGAAATCGGTGAATTCGCTGTCGGCGGGCACCGAAACCACCGGCACATTGGCGACCGAGAGATAGATGTGCCAGTCATCGATATCGGTGCCTTCGAGCAGACCGGTCACCGAATAGGTGGCATTGTTGGCAATGGCATTGGCGGTCCAGGTATAGCCGTCGCGCGGGGCGTTGAGCACTTCCTGAGTGCCGATAGCGCCCGACGCGCCTGGCTGGTTGACGACAACCACGTCGACGCCCAGCGCTTCAGCCAGAATCGGCGCGGTGACGCGGGTCACCTGGTCGGTGGAGCCACCGGCGCCCCAGGGCACGATCAGATTGATCGGGCGGTCAGGCTTCCATTCCTGTGCCAAGGTCATCGTGGTCCCCAGCAGCACCGTCGTGGCACTGCAGGTCAGCAAAAGTCGCAGCGTGCGAGTCATGTGATCCTCCCAAAAACAAGTGTGCGGGCTGACTTTTGTCATTGGCCCGCCACCAGACTGAAGTCGCTTTGGCCGCCTGTCAACCAGCAAGTAACCATTCGGTGATTTTGGATTTCTGATCGTGGGCATATTTTCCGATTGCTGTGCAGGAAGTTGCGGGCAACACTGGAGCGGAGTGAATAGGGTCCTGCACCGGACGGTTGGCAAAAATGGGGACATAACGTGGATCTTCAATCGGCATTGCTCATGCTGCTGGCTTTGGGCGCCGGGGCCGTGGTCAAGGGCGCCACGGGCATGGGCCTGCCACTGGTGGCGCTGCCGGTGCTGACCGCCGTATTCGGGCTGCAGCATGCGGTGGGGCTGATGACCATTCCGCTGATCGTCACCAATGCCTGGCAGGTCTGGCGCTTTCGTGCCGAGGCGGAAACGCCGCGTATGGCCTTCATGCCGTGGTTTCTTGTGGGCGGCGCCCTGGGCATCATGCTGGGCACCTGGGCCCTGACCAGCCTGCCCGAGCGCCTGCTCGTGCTGGGGCTCGGCGTGATTCTACTGGCCTATGTCGGGCTGCGCCTGGTCACGCCGCACTGGTCGCTGAACCTGGCCATGGCCAAGCGCTTCGGGCCGCTGGCCGGGCTGGGCGGCGGCACCTTGCAGGGCGCCACCGGCATTTCGGCGCCGATCGGGGTCACCTTCATCCATGCCATGGGGCTGGAGCGCGCCGCCCATGTCTATGCCGTCTCGGCCATGTTCCTGCTGTTCTCGGTGGTGCAGTTGCCGGCGCTCTTTGTGGCCGGCGTGATGCAGCCGCTCTGGCTGCTGCAGGGCCTGCTGGCCCTGGTGCCGATCCTGGTCTTCATGCCGATCGGGCAATGGGCCAGCGGCAAGCTCAGCCGCAAGGCATTCGACCGGATGATCCTGGTGTTTCTGGGCGTCATCGGGGTCAAGATGGTGCTGGGCCTCTAGCCAAAAGCCGACAAATCTGCCGATGCCGGCTTGACGGCGGCCGGGCTGTCCGTATACGCAAGTAACTAATCAGTTACACGCAGATGCGCGCAGGGAGGATTTTTGCAATGGCGGATAGACGGCTTGGCCTGATCATGCACGGGGTGACCGGGCGCATGGGTTACAACCAGCATTTGGTGCGCTCGATCCTGGCGATCCGAGACCAGGGCGGCATCATGCTGGCCAATGGCGACCGGCTGGTGGTCGACCCGATCATCGTTGGCCGCGACGCCGACAAGATCGAGCGGTTGGCCAAAAAGCACGACATCAAGCGCTGGAGCAGCGATCTCGACGCGGCACTGGCCAATCCGGATGACACGGTGTTCTTCGACGCCGGCACGACGCTGATGCGCGCGTCGCTGATCGAAAAGGCGCTGGCCGCCGGCAAGCATGTCTATTGCGAAAAGCCGACCTCGGATTCGCTGGAAATCGCCGTCAATCTGGCCAAGACCGCCCGGGCCTCGGGCCTCAAGCATGGCGTGGTGCAGGACAAGCTGTTCCTGCCCGGCCTGATGAAGCTCAAGATGCTGCGCGATAGCGGCTTTTTCGGCGAGATCCTGTCGGTGCGCGGCGAGTTCGGCTATTGGGTTTTCGAAGGCGACTGGCAGCCGGCGCAGCGCCCGAGCTGGAACTATCGCAAGAAGGATGGTGGCGGCATCATTCTGGATATGCTGTGCCACTGGCGCTATGTGCTCGATAATCTGTTCGGCGAGGTCAAGGCGGTCTCGTGCCTGGGCGCCACCCACATCCCCAATCGCGTTGATGAAAAGGGCCAGCCCTACAAGGCCGATACCGATGACGCGGCCTATGCCACTTTCGAGCTCGAGGGCGGCGTGATCGCCCAGATCAATTCGAGCTGGACCACCCGCGTGCGCCGCGACGACCTGGTGACCTTCCATGTCGATGGCACGCATGGCTCGGCCGTGGCCGGGCTGCACAAATGCTGGACCCAGCATCGCGTCAATACGCCCAAGCCGGTGTGGAACCCCGACCAGCCGCAGACGATGAACTTCTTCAACGACTGGGAAGAAGTGCCGGACAACTGGCCGGCGCAGAATGGCTTCAAGGCGCAGTGGGAGATGTTCCTGCGTCACGTCGCCGAGGACGCGCCCTGGGAATATGGCCTCGAGGCCGGCGCCAAGGGCGTGCAGCTGGCCGAACTCGGGCTCAAGAGCTGGGCAGAACGGCGCTGGCTCGACGTGCCCAAGCTCGAATTCTAGGCGACAGACTAACCATTGCGGGTGTCATTCTGGCGCAAGCCGGGGTGACACCGCGTTTGTTGTGGCTTCCTCCGGAGACGCCCTATGCCAAGCATCAACCTGCCCAATCCCGACCGCTCCATCACCCCCTATACCCTGACCGGCGAACCCATCGCCTTCGTCAAGCACAAGGCCAGCGACTTCAACCGCATCGCCTATGCGGCGGCCCATGTCGTGGCCGATCCGCTGGCCAATAACGATCCCTGGCTGACCCCGGCGATCGACTGGGACACGACGCTCAAATTCCGCCACCGCCTCTGGGATCTGGGGCTCGGCGTTGCCGAGGCCATGGATACCGCCCAGCGCGGCATGGGCCTGGGCTGGGCCGAGGCGCAGGAGCTGATCCGGCGCGCCCAGGCCGAAGCCCGTACAAGGGACGATGCGCTGATCGCCTATGGTGCCGGCACCGATCACCTCATGCCTGGCCCGGATGTGACGATCGACCAGATCATCAAGGCCTATGAGGAGCAGGTCGGCTTTGTCGAAGCCCAGGGCGGCCGCGTCATCCTGATGGCCTCGCGCGCCCTCGCGGCTGCCGCCAAATCCCCCGACGACTATGCCCGCGTCTATGGCCACATCCTCAGCCAGGTGCAGCAGCCGGTGGTGATGCACTGGCTGGGCGAAATGTTCGACCCCGCTTTGCAGGGCTATTGGGGCAATATCGACCACGACAAGGCGATGGATGTCTGTCTCGACGTCATCGCCGCCAATGCCAAAAATGTCGACGGCATCAAGATCTCCCTGCTCTCGGCAGAAAAAGAGATCGCCATGCGCCGGCGCCTGCCGGCAAGCGTCAAGATGTATACCGGCGACGATTTCAACTATGCCGAACTGGTTGCCGGCGATGATCAGGGCTATTCGCACGCCTTGCTCGGTATCTTCGACGCCATCGCTCCGGCCGCCTCCGCCGCCCTGGCGGCGCTCGGCAAGGGCGACGACAAAAACTTCTACGCGCTGCTCGAACCCACGGTACCCTTGAGCCGGCATATCTTTGCCGCCCCGACCCGGTTCTACAAGACCGGCGTGGTGTTCCTGGCCTATCTCAACGGGCTGCAGGATCATTTCCAGATGATCGGTGGCCAGCAATCCACTCGATCGGTGCAGCACCTGGCGGAACTGTTCCGCCTGGCCGACAAGGCACGCGTATTGGGTGACCCCGAACTGGCGGTAAAGCGGATGAATGCGGTGCTCAATGTTAACAGTGTGCTAGCATGAAGGGGCCCCGTGCTATCTCGCTGAACCTGGCGACGACACGCCAGGTTTGGGGCTTTGCCGAGGCGGTCGATGGGTGCCTCAAGGCCGGTATCACCGCCATATCCCCCTGGCGCGACCAGATCGCCGCCATCGGCCTCAATGAAGCCGCGCGCATCGTGCGCGACAACAAGATCCAGGTCACCGGCGTCTGTCGCGGCGGCATGTTCCCGGCGGAAACCGCGGCCGGACGCCAGGCGCAGATCGATGACAACCTCCATGCCATCGACGAGGCGGCTGCGCTCAATGCAGATTGCCTGGTACTGGTCGTCGGCGGATTGCCAGGCAGTTCCAAGGACTTGCCGGGTGCCCGCGGCATGGTCAGTGACGGCATCGCCGCCATGCTGCCTCATGCAAAGGCCTCGGGGGTCAAGATCGCCATCGAGCCGCTGCACCCGATGTATGCGGCAGACCGGGCCTGCGTGAACACGATCGATCAGGCGCTCGATATCTGCGAGACGCTGGGCGAAAATGTCGGTGTCGCGATCGACGTCTACCATGTGTGGTGGGACCCGCGGCTGGCGGGCGCCATTGCCCGGGCCGGACGGATGAACCGTATCTTCGCCCATCACATCTGCGACTGGCTGGCGCCGACCAAGGACATGCTGCTTGATCGCGGCATGATGGGCGACGGCGTCATCGACCTGCCCGCCATCCGGAAGATGATCGAGGATGCGGGGTTTTACGGGCCACAAGAGGTCGAAATCTTCAGCCAGGATAATTGGTGGAAACGCCCCGGCGACGAGGTGCTCGCGGTGATCAAGGAGCGCGTCGCCACCGTCTGCTAAGCAAACAAAACCCCGGGGCCGCACCCCGGGGTTCTTTATTCAAGGAGCTACGAGGCCTTGTTGTAGGACAGCGTCTGGCACAGGATACCGGCACGGCAGCCTTGGATTTCAACGGTATTTTCGCTGACCATGGTGATGGTGGCGGCGGCGCTCAGGCCACCGGCAACGAGTTCGCCCTGCCACTCATTTTCCGCAACCTGCTCGGCTTCGATGACCTGCTTGCCGACAAAGGCCAGGTTATCTTCGGTGGCCGATTCCCCTTCGAGGTTGGTCAGCACGGCGCAGAGGGTGGTGCCGTCGCCACAGGCCTGGAACTCAAACGACGTGCCCCACTCATCGACGAACACGCCGGTCGGGATGGCTTCCTGGGCAAACACGGCTGGCGCGGCAAGGCTGGCGCAGAGGGCAGTCACGGCAAAAGTCGTTTTCAAGATGTTCATGGTGATCTCCATCACGACAGCTCCCGCCCAGGGCCATCGCTATGATTAGTGAATGGTTGCCCAACGCGGGCAAAAGCGCATTGGTTGCCCGACACGACAGGCGCGTCGATCACATCTGCTGATCAGCGCCGGAAGGTTGCCGCCATTTCGATATGGGTGGATTGGGTAAACTGGTCGATGGCGACGAGGTCGCTCATGGCATAGCCGCCGGCCACCAGAATGGCGGCGTCACGGGCAAAGGTGCGCGCATCGCAGGCCGCCATGACCACGGTCTTGACCTTGGACTTGGCCAGTTCGCGCACCTGCGCCTCGGCGCCCGAACGCGGCGGGTCGAGCACGACGAAGTCATAATTGAGTTCGTACTGGGTCAGCGGATCGCGGAACAGGTCCTGGCACTTGGCGGTGATTTCGCGCAGGCCCTTGGTGAAGCGGCGCGCCTGGTCCAGCGCGGCAATGCCGGCCCGGTCATTGTCGAAGGCCTTGACGGGGCGCTCTTCGGCCAGGCGCAGGGCGAAGGGGCCGAGGCCGCAGAACAGGTCAGCAACCGTCTTGACCTTGCGGTCGACCGCATTGAGCACATAGTCGGCCAGCAGGTTTTCGGCCTCTGCCGTGGCCTGCAGGAAACTGCCAATCGGCAGTTCGACGCGGGCGCGGCCCATTTCGACGATGGGCGGCTGCGCCTGCAGTACCATTTCGCCATTGAGCGCCAGGCGCGCCATCTTGAAGCGGGCAACCAGCGGGGCAACGCGATCGTGGCGGGCCTGCTTCTTTTCGGTGCGGATGGCCACGTCGAGGCCCGAGAGGGTCGCAACCAGGCTCACATCAGCCTCGCCCACCGCCTGGAACACGGCGCGGGCAATGTCGGGTGCCTTGTCGAGGCCCGGCACCAGAATGGGGCAGGCATCGATGTCGTGCACCTGGTGGCTGCGCAGCCGCATATAGCCGACGCCTTCGCGCCGGGCATGCAGGGTGGCGCGGCGGCGGCCCGCGCCAGCGGCATCAATGAAGCGCGATACTGATAGCTCGATGCCGGCAAAGCGCAGCGGCGTTTCGATCAGGCCGATCTTGAAGGCCTCGTAGCTCGGGCGATCGAGATGCTGCAGCTGGCAGCCACCGCAGGCGCCAAAATGCGGGCAAAAGGGTTCGATGCGGTTTGCCGCCGGCGCGATCACGCCCAGCAGGGTCGCCCGATCACCATCCAGCTCGAGCTCGACCCGTTCACCGGGCAAGGCGAAGGGCACAAAGACCTTGTGGCCGTCGATCTCGGCGACGCCCTCGCCCTTATGGCCGAGGCTGGTAATGGTCGTGATGCTGGTCATGGTGATCCGGGGCTTGCTGAACCCGTTCAGTAGCGGCAAGCCCCGGTCAGGTCTAGTGCAGTGGGCGGCTGGCCCATTCGAGCAGGCTGGCCAGGCCGACAAAGGGCAGGCCGGCATGTTCGCTCAACCCGGATGCACAGGTGCTGACGGTCGAGACCCCCAAAGTGCAGCCAGCGGGAATGTCGTTTTTGACAAAGCGGGTGGCATGCGCGTTGAGCTCGGGCACGAAGAGACCCTTGTCGCCGGCATAGCCGCAGCAGGTGACCGAGCTCAGCACCGCGATGGTTTGGGCACAGGCGCGGGCAATGGCCTCGGTGAGCGGCTGTTCGGCCAGGCGCTGGGCCGAGCAGTTGTGGTGTACGGCCACGACGGGCAGGGTTTGCGTGATGGTCAGTCGCGGCAGCACCTGGGCGAGCAGGAACTGGGCGGAATCGAGCACCGGGGCGTCGCCGGGAAAGTCGCGCAGATGCTTGGCGCAGGTGGAGGCATCGGTCACCACGCTGAGCCGGCCGGCATCCGAGAGCGCCGAGAGTTCGCGCGACAGGTCGCCGCCGACCCGCGCCGCTTCCTCGGGAAAGCCCTTGGATTGGAAAGGCTGGCCGCAGCATTGGCCATTGAGGTGCTCAGGCATGACCACGTCAAAACCGGCGCGCTCGAGCAAAGCCAGCATGGCGTCGGGCACGGAAAGCAGGCCCTGCTCGGTCGGCGGCGCGCCGAACATGCGGGTGGCGCAGCTGGGGAAATAGACCACCGATGGTCGCCCGCTCTGGGCGATGGGCACGGGAAAACCGCTGCGGCGCGGATCCTGCCGCGTTTCGCGCGGCTCGGGCGCGCCGGGACCGCGATGCAATTGCGGCGAGACCCGCGGGACGCGCTTGCCACTGAGGCGGCGCGCCGTATCCGTCACCGCCGCAACGGCCGGGGCGGGAATTATGGTGCGCGCCACATCGGCGAGACCCAGGCCGGCGCGCATGATGCTCTCGACGCTGCCGCGGTGATCGGCGACAAAACCGGCCACGGCCTGTGCCGTGCCACTGCGACGCTGGGCGCGCTGGCCCATGATCATGGTGCCGGTCTCGATGCCCACCGGGCAGCGCACCGAACACAGATTGCAGGCGGCGCAGGTATCAAGGCCGGGATATTGGAAATCATCATCGAGGCGCTTGAGACGAACAGGGTCCTCGCCACTGGCCCGCAGCCGCTCGCGTTCGCGGGTGACGGCGATGCGCTGGCGCGGCGACAGCGTCATCTGGTGGCTAGGGCAGGCGGGTTCGCAGAAACCGCATTCGATGCAGAGATCGACCAGTTCATCGGCCGGCGGCATGACCTTGAGATGCTTGATATGGATCTTGTCGTCAGTATTGAGCAACACGCCCGGATTGAGCAGGCCTTCGGGATCGAACAGGGCCTTGATGGCCTGCATCAGCCCATAGGCCTTGGCGCCCCATTCGGCCTCGACAAAGGCGGCAATGGCGCGGCCGGTGCCATGCTCGGCCTTGAGCGAGCCCTGATATTGCACCGAGACCAGATCGCTCAGCGCCTTGGAAAACCTGTCGAACCTGTCGGCCGCGTCAGGCTGCGAAAAATCATCGCTCATCTGGAAGTGCAAATTACCGGCCAGAGCGTGGCCGAAGATGATGGCATCGGCATAGCCGTGATCATCGAGCAAAGCGCGCATGTCGAGGACGAATTCGGCGAGGCGCTCGATGGGTGCCGCGACGTCTTCGGTCAGCATGGACGTGCCCTTGGGCCGCGCCGCGCCGCCCGAGGCAAAGAAGCCCTTGCGGATATCCCAGAGGGCATGGCTGCGGTGCTCGTCCGTCGAAAAATCGACATGGGTGGCGCCGTGGCGAGTCAGCAGTTCCACCGCCTTGGCGACTTCGGTCTCAAGCGTGGCCGCATCCGGCGCCGTCACGTCGATCAGCACGGCCGGGGAATTGTCGGTCAGCCAGGGCAGCAGCGGCGCCATGGGCGCCAGATGTTCCACCGTCGCCAAAGCCCGGCGCTCGATATATTCAGCGGCCGTCACGCCGGTGGTCAGCTGTACCCCGCCATTGGCCATTTCGATGATGGCGCGGCCGGCGGTCTGCGGATCGGGGAAAGGTACCAGAGCGGTGGATTTGAAGGGATGTTCGGGGACGGTATTGTAGGTCACCTCGGAAACAAAGCCGAGCGTGCCCTCCGAACCCACCATCAGGTGGATCAGGATATCGAGCGGATCGTGGTAGTCGACCAGCGCATTGAGCGAATAGCCGACGGTATTCTTGATGGCATATTTGCGGGTGATCAGCGCCACCAGCTCGGCATCAGCCATTACCTGGTGATGCAGTTGATGCAGGCCTTCGAGCATGGAAGCGTGGCTCAGGCGAAAGGCGGCGCAGCTATCCGCATCGCCCGAATCGAGCATGGTGCCGTCGGTCAGCACCAGGCGCAGCCGCGCCATCGTGTGATAGGTATTCTGGCTGACGCCGCAGCACATGCCGGACGAATTATTGTTGACCACGCCGCCGATCTTGCAGGTAGCCTGGCTGGCCGGATCGGGGCCGATCTTTTTGTCATAGGGCTTGAGCGCGGCATTGGCCTGGGCGACGATGATCGCGGGTCCCAGCGTGATCTGGTCGGCGCCGGGATGAATGGACAGCTTGCGCCAGCCATCGCCCAGCACGGCCAGCACACCATCGGTCACGGCCTGGCCGGACAGCGAGGTGCCGGCGGCGCGGAAGGTAATGGGCAGGTGCTCGGCTCGCGCTGCGGCCATCACCGCGCGTACCTCATCCTCGGAATTGATGAACACCACCGCTGCCGGTATCAGCCGGTAGGAACTGGCATCGCCGCTCCAGGCATAGGTCATCAATGGGTCGGTAAACATGTTGCCGCGCACCTGGCCCTGGAGCCGGGCGACCAACCGCTCACCGGCGGCGTGCCGTTCGGGGGTGACCTGATGGACCGGCGATGGGGCGATAGGGGCGTGCTGCATGCATCCGTACTAACATGTTAGTCGGGGGCTGCGAAGAGCCTTCGCCCTGCCCCCGACCCAGCTGCGCCTAAAGGCCCACCATTTCAGGCGGTGGACCCGGGAACTTGCTGTAATCGGTCAGGCTTGCCTTGTCGCCGAGCAGGTCATGCACGGCCCGCGCCGCCTGGTCGATGGCGGAATGGACATAGGCATAGGCGCCCGAATCGGAATTGGCGATGGCAATGCGGCCCCAGGGCTGGCGCGCCGTTTCGATGGGCAAGGGACCGTCGGGCCAGAACTGGTCCCAGGGCCGCATATATTCGAGGGCGTAGCCATGGCTCCAGCGGTTGCAGGTAATGGCCTCGATATCGCGGGCGGCATCAAAGCCATAAGATCCCAGCGCCCGCTGCAGCATGTCGCGGATTTCGCGCTCCATATCTTCGAAGGTGATGGCGGTCAGCGCCTGACGGCCGGCGGCCGCCTGCTCGCGCGCTGTCATCGACGGATCGCCGGTCAGCGGGATCTTGGAGAGATGCAGCAGGACCGGATCGGCCGGGACATCGGTGAACTGGTAGTCGCCCATCGACACCGGAAAATCGATCTCGGCGCCGCCCCAGAAGCCGGTCACATCGCTGAAGCCGGCAATCTTGGCGGCATCGAGCGCCTGCCAATTGGCCAGCAGCACATTGGTATAGATCAGCGGCACCTTGTGCTGGTCCTGCAGCGCCTCGACCTGGGCGGCGGCCAGTTCGTCGGTAAGATAGGGGATGACGCGGTGCCAGCAGGCCAGCACGACCTGGGCGCCGGTGACCGTCTTGAGGGTTTCGCCCTCGAGATAGGTCAGCGTTACGCTCTGGGCGGCAGAAGGATCGCCGTCATGCTTGACGCGTACCACCGAGGCATTGAGCCGCAGCCGTACGTCGCTGCCGTCCACATCAAGCCGGTCATAGTCGACCGGGGTGGTTACCAGGTCTTCCATGGTCGAGCCGGGCAAAGCGGCCGGGATCATGGTGCGCACCAGCGAGCGGGCCACGCCCGCATTGCCATCGGGGAAATGGTAGATATAGGGGTCCGGATCGGTGAGGGCCAGGCGCCCGGAGGGGCTCATGGTCTTGTAGGGCATGTCGCCCAGGTCCATGCCGTCAAAGCCTGGATTCCAGTTGCCCCAGGCGTCGAGTGCCGTGGTGCCCTCGATGCCCATGCCGAAATAGGCCTCGGTGGAATGCTGGAAATATTTCACCAGCTCGGCGTCATAGCCGCAGATCGTGGTGAGGAAATCGGCATAGGTGGTGGTGGAGAGGATCTCAAGCTTCTCCTCACGAGTCTTGCCGGGCAGATAATCGGGCGGGGCATCGAGCAGTTCGATCAGATTGGCCTTGGCGGTATCATTGAGCGGCGTCCCTGGCACCCAGTCGGCGGCGGACTCGCTGGTCACCACCAGCAGGTCGCCTGAACTGCCCCAGTCCCCGGCGCGGAACAGGATGGCGTCGCCCAGCCCGCGCTCTTCGTGCCAGGCCTGGTCATAATAGGTTTCGAACTTTTCAACCTGCACGCCGATATCGGCCAGCACATCCTTGACCAGGGGCGAGAAATAGGTGGGCGTCTGCAGCGACTGGCTGCCGCCATAGCCGATAATGGTCTTGCCATTGCCGGCGACAAATTCGTTGCGCCGGGCATGGCCGCCGAAATCGTCATTGTTCTCGAGAATGAGGATCTTGGCGCCGGGCATCTGTCGCTGGTAGAGCCGCGCCGCCGTAAGCCCGGAAATGCCGCCGCCGACGACCACCAGATCATAGCTTTCGCCGGTCTCGACCACCGCCGGGGCGCTGTTCCAGAAGGTGCCGTCGCGCACCGCATGCATGATGTTCATCGCGGTCTCGCTATGGCCGCGCAGGCCGGTGATTTTGGGCGGATAGGATGGCGCCTGGGCCTGGGCCGCCCCAGGCATTAGCGCAGTAGCGGCGAGGCCGGCTGTTGCCAGGGCCACGCCATTGAGGAAATCCCGACGGCTGATCGGGCGGTCCATGCCCAGTTGGCGGTCACGGTCAGACAGTGGCATGCGCATCTCCCTCAACGCGTTACCCGGTAAGGGGAGCATGAAGGGAAATCGGCGTGAAGACAATCGGGCGGCGCGTGCTGTCACCGCCCGATTGGAAAGGCTCAGATGTCGACGTCGTCGTCGCCTAGGGCCTCGATCTCGGCTGCTGCGCGTCTGAGGATTTCGGCAGCATGGCGCTGCTGTTCCTCGCTGGAGCGCCGGGCCTTCTTGAGCGCGGCCTTGAGGGCGCGGCGGGCATCATTGAGCTCGGGCACCACGTCTTTGAGATCGCGATCTCCCTCGGGCGCCGTCGGCTCGGCATCACTGTCAGCAGGCCCTTCCCGGCGTGCCGACCAATCGGCCTTGGCGAATTCGCGGAAGCGCTGCATCCGCTCACCGGCCTTGGCCAGAAAGGCCAGCGTCGATTCGATGGCTTCGCGATTGTCATTGAGGTAGGCGCGGCCCTCGGCGGTGATGGTGTAGAGCTTCTTGTTGCCATCGACATGGGAGGTCACATAGCCGGCCTCCTCGAGGAAAGTCAGGGCCGGATAGACCACGCCGGGGCTGGGCGAATAAAAGCCGCCCGACTTTTCCTCGATCGCCTTGATCAGGTCATAGCCATGGCGGGGCTGTGCCTCGATCAGGTAGAGGGCGACCATGCGCAAATCGCCGGAGGCGAGCATGCGGCCGATACGGAAATTGCCGCCCATATTGCCCCAGTTTTCAGCGCCATCGACCCCTGCGGCCAGCCGTTCCCAGCCACGGCGCGCCATGGCTTCCATGCGGCGCCAATTAGGCTCGCCATCTTTCCAGTAAGTGCTCATGATTGGTCTCCGATATATCTTAAATATGTCTGTACCATCAAGTCGTAGCGCGACGCCCTCAATTCAAGATATATCGCAGAATGAATTTTTCCGATGGGTCGACAGCAAAAAGCCCGCAGCGATGCTGCGGGCTCGGATTGGCGCATGAGGATGGATCAGGCGGCGGTGGCGTCGTCCGCAGGCGTCGTGATCGCCTTGTCGAACTGGCCATGCTTGCGGAAGCGCCAGAGATAGGTGGGCAGGATGGTATCCATCGAGGTGGGCACGATGCCCATGCCGGCAAAGGTACGCTTGTCCTTGATGGCGGCGTCGGACACCACATTGTCGACGCTGAGAAGTTCGACCTGGTCGGCGGTGAGCAGAGCGGGGAAAGGCAGGATCGACATGACCCCGGCCAGCAGCTTGGCGACGCCAAAGGAGAGCGGCAGCAGCGGCCGGCTGCGCAGCGCCTCGCGCTGCACCCGATCCATCAGCTGTCGATAGGTCTCGACCTGCGGCCCGCCCAGTTCATAGACCTTGCCGGTCTTGAGCTTGCCCTCGGCAGCCAGCACGAAGGCCTCGGCAACATCGGTCACATAGGCCGGCTGGAATTTGGTGTCGCCGCCAATCAGCGGCAGCACGGGAAACAGGCGCGCCAGGCCTGCCATCAGGTTGAAGAAGCCATCGCCCTGGCCAAACAGGATGGAGGGCCGCATCACCACCGCATTGGGGAAGGCGGCAAAGACGGCGGCTTCGCCTTCCAGCTTGGAGGCGGCGTATTGGCTGATCCCGGCGGCCTTGTCGACGCCCAGAGCGGACATGTGCACCAGCGCGCTGACACCGGCGGCCTTGGCCGCCTGGGCAATGGCGCGGGCGCCATCGACATGGACGGCGGTAAAGGTCTGGGCGCCGCTATTGGCGCCGATGCCGACCAAGTTGATGACGATATCGGCGCCGGCCACGGCGCGCTCGATCGAGGCCAGGTTGCGGATATTGGCCTGGATGGGCACCACCTGCCCGACCGTGCCCAGGGGACGCACATGGCCGGCCAGGTCGGGGCGGCGCACGGCAACGCGGACGCGGTGGCCCTTGGCGGCCAGCAACTGGACGATCTGGGTGCCAACAAAGCCCGAGCCGCCAAATACGGTGACAAGTTTAGGATCAAGGCTTTCCATAGGGGGCTCCGGCAGAAGGGGGCAAAACGCCTCCGCTTCTAGCGCACGCGCCATATTGCTGTCGAGGCCCGGACCCGCGGCAGAGGGCGCTGCCGCGTAACGGCCGTGCGGTTGGCATGGGCGGTTGCCGTGGCGCGCGCCGTCCGGAGAGAGCGCCAATTGCGGGGCAGCGCGAATAGGTGATTGACATCAGTGCCTGCTGCCCCTAATCACCCCCTGCCTGCCCAGATGGCGGAATTGGTAGACGCGCACGGTTCAGGTCCGTGTACCGCAAGGTGTGGAAGTTCGAGTCTTCTTCTGGGCACCAAGTTTTGACCCCGGTCCGACGAAAGTCGTGGCCGGGGTCTTTGGTTTTGGGCGGTCCGCTGATGACCCGGCGCTTTCGCGTCATCGACGCCGCCCTTGGCATATCGTGTCCGTCAAACGCGCCAAATCATATCAAGCTTTCTTTATATCCGCCTTGACCGGCTAGGCTTTGGATGTCACAAACCTGACAGAAAGGCTCGTTTTTGAGCCGTTTTCAGCAAGCCCAGGGGATGTTGCGTGGTCAGGTCGTCTTTTGTATTCACCTCGGAATCGGTTTCTGAAGGTCATCCGGACAAGGTGTGCGACCGGATCAGCGACGAAATCGTCGACCTGGTATTCCGCGAGGCCAAGAAGGCTGGCATGGATCCCGCCCAGGTGCGCATCGCCTGCGAAACGCTGGCCACCACCAATCGCGTGATCATTGCCGGCGAAGTGCGCGTCCCCGATTCGCTGCTGAAGAAGGACAAGGAGGGTAAGCAGGCGCTCGACGCTGCCGGCAATCCGGTGGTCAACCCGTCCAAGTTCAAGTCCGCCGCCCGCAAGGCCATTCGCGCGATCGGCTATGAGCAGAGCGGCTTCCACTGGAAGACGGCGCGCATCGACGTGCTGCTGCATGGCCAGTCGGCCGACATTGCCCAGGGGGTCGATGCCAGCGGCAACAAGGATGTGGGCGCCGGCGACCAGGGCATCATGTTCGGCTATGCCTCGCGCGAAACGCCCGAGCTGATGCCGGCGCCGATCTTTTACGCCCACAAGATTCTCGAAGTGCTGACCGCCGCCCGCAAGGAAGGCACAGGCCCGGCCAAGGCGCTCGGCCCCGATGCCAAGAGCCAGGTGACCGTGCGCTATGAAGACGGCAAGCCCGTCGGCGTCACCCAGATCGTGCTGTCGACCCAGCACCTAGATGAGACGCTGACCTCGGCCGATGTGCGCAAGATCGTCGAGCCCTATATCCGCCAGGCTTTGCCCGAAGGCTGGATTTCCAAGGACACGGTCTGGCACGTCAACCCGACCGGCAAGTTCGTGGTCGGCGGCCCCGATGGCGATGCGGGCCTGACCGGGCGCAAGATCATCGTGGACACCTATGGTGGCGCAGCCCCGCATGGCGGCGGCGCGTTTTCGGGCAAGGATCCGACCAAGGTGGACCGCTCGGCGGCCTATGCCGCCCGCTATCTGGCCAAGAATGTGGTCGCGGCGGGTCTGGCCGAGCGCGCTACCATCCAGCTCAGCTATGCCATTGGCGTGGCGCATCCGCTGTCGATCAACGTCAACCTGCATGATACCGGCACGGTCGCCGAGGAGGCGGTCGAAGCGGCCCTGTCCAAGGTGATGGATCTGACGCCGCACGGCATCCGCACCCATCTCGACCTCAACAAGCCCATCTATGCCAAGACCTCGGCCTATGGCCATTTCGGCCGCAAGGCCGGCCGCGACGGCAGCTTCTCCTGGGAAAAGACCGACCTGGTCGCCGCCCTCAAGGCTGCCGTGAAGTAACGCTGGTCGATCAATGCCTGCTACACTGGACCTTGCTGCCGATCCGTCGGTGGCGAGGTTCTTTTTTGATGATGCGAGACCGATGAGCAAGCCCGACCACGAATTGCCCAAGACCCGTTCGGGCGAACCGCGCGCCTTCTTTGGCCGCCGCTCGGGCAAGAAACTGCATGGCGGGCAGCAGGCGCTGTTCGATGCCACCCTGCCCGACCTCGAGATCACGCTGAACGGCCCCCTGGATCCGACCAGCCTGTTCCCGGCTGCCGACAAGATCATCGTCGAGATCGGTTATGGCGGGGGCGAGCATCTGGCGCTCGAGGCCGGCCGCCATCCCGATACCGGCTATATTGGCTGCGAAGTGTTCACCGGGGGCATCGGCAAGATGGTGCAGACCATCGCGGCGCAGGACCTGCGCAATATCCGGCTTTATACCGACGACGCGCTCAAGCTGCTAACCGCCCTGCCCGATGCCTGCCTCGATGAAGTCTATCTGCTCTACCCCGACCCCTGGCCCAAGACGCGCCATCACAAGCGGCGCTTCGTGTCCCCGACCACGCTGGCGGCGCTGGCGCGGGTGATCCGGCCGGGTGGCGTGTTTCATTTTGCCACCGATATCGAAGACTATGCCAACTGGACGCTGGCCCATATCGTGCGCAGCCCGGCGTTTGCCTTCGCGCCCGAAAGACCCGGGGCGTGGCACGAGCCCTATCCAGGCTGGCAGGCCACGCGCTACGAGCAGAAGGCCCGCCGCGAGGGCCGCATGATCAGCTTTTACCTGAGCTTTTCGCGCGTTTAGCGACAAGGCGCATGGCAGACCTGTCAGAATTTTAATGCTGCGGACACTAGACTGCGCGCCCCAGCCCCCCATATGCGGAGCTTGATCACTGGTTCTTGAGGCGCGTCATGTCCCTATCGCAAAGCTTTCAGCCCGATGACGACGTGCTGGTGGTACGACCGGGAAAATGGACGCTAATCGTGGTAACGCTGCTGCGCGGCGAAACGTTGCGCTTCTCCGAACTCAAGCGCCATGTCGGCGGCATCTCCCAGAAAATGCTCACCACCACCCTGCGCGATCTCGAGCGGGACGGCTTCGTCACCCGCAAGATTTTTGCGACGATTCCGCCGCGTGTCGATTACGAACTGACTGCGCTGGGTCTGGAACTGCTGCAACTGGCCGATAGCTGGCGGGTCTTTGCGGCGCGCAATCGCGCCCATGTGGAAGCGGCCAGGCGGCAATTCGATGCTGCGGGCGGAGAGCCGGTGATCCGGCTCATCCATCCCGCCTAGCATACGGGCGCCGTCGGACGGATGTCCGGCGGCGCCGTGGTCGGCCAGTCTAGAGGGAGACGGGCTGCAGCTGGACCGGGGTGAAGAACTCCATCGTCTCGGTGCCATCGGCCTGGACGACATAGGCGCGAACCAGGTTGCCCCATTCTTCGACCGACGTGGCAGCGACGCCCTTTTCATGCAGACCGTTCAGAATGATTTCCGAGACGAACTGGCGGGAGTCAGAGTCGCCGTCGCCAAAGGCACCGGCCATTGCGGGAGCGGCAGCACCCAGGAGAGCAGTAGCAGTAGCAAGAGCGATAAGTGTGTGCTTGATCATTTCGAGTGTTCCTTTCGTTTTGAACACCCTGGAAATGATCCTAACCGGAGGGATCCTCAAGTGCAGAAATCGCGCAATCCGGGGCTTGAAGTTCTGCTCGGGCACACGAGAGTTTTGCAAAGGAAATCAAGGCATTACGATGTGCGTCAGTATGCTTTGAGTGACTGTGTTTCGGCTATGTGACGGTACGGAGACACTGGCCTGAGCGCTCGTTATGGCCCTGTCGGAAGGGCGGTGCAGCGGACAAATTCGGCTACAACCTGCCGTCAGCGGCCGGCAAATCCGACGCTTTTTCGGTAGCGCCGCCGACGATAAAAAAACGACAAAAAACCGAAAAAAATCCGGGCCGACCCTGATTATCAGCTGAGCTGACCATCGGGCCGCCCGCTTGGCAAGCCCCAAAGCGGCCAATTCCGGTCACATTCAGGCGGGAGATGGGGCGGCGCCTGCCCAGCCGGCTCCCTCGCAACGCCTGATGGGCCGGCGAGGCCATTGACAGGTGGCGGCCTGGGCCGCCGCAGGGCCTGGCTGCTTAGCCTGCCCTTGCGGTGCATCCGGTTCGGCGCTATACAGAGGCCAACATCTCAGCAGGTTTGCAGAGTGGGCGCCTCCCGGCCCCGCTCTTTTTTATTATCCGAAGGGACCGATGAGCTTCGATCTCACCGCCAAGCGTTATATCAAGGAAACGGGCATGGAAGCCCGGGTGTCGGCCATTGTCGAGCCCGTGGCCAACAGCTTGGGCTATGCCCTGGTCCGGGTGCGCATCACCCAGGAAAACGGCATGACCCTGCAGATCATGGCCGAAGACGAAAACGGCCGCTTCACCATTGTGGACTGCGAGACCCTGTCCAAGGACGTGTCGCCGGTGCTTGATGTGGAAGACCCGATCGAGCGGGAATATCACCTGGAAGTCAGCTCGCCCGGCATCGACCGACCGCTGGTGCGCCAGCGCGACTTTGCCGCCCATATCGGCCACGAGGCCAAGATCGAGCTCAGCGACATGCTCAATGGCCGCAAGCGCTTTCGTGGCTTCATCAAGGCGGTGGATGCCGACACGGTGACCATCACCCTGCCCGACGCGCCTGCCGGCACCGATCCCGACCACCATCTGCCGCTCGTCTCGATTGGCGAAGCCAAGCTGGTGATGACCGATGCCCTGATGGAAAAGGCGCGGCTCGACCAGGAACAGCATCCGCTTGACGACGACGAGACCGAAACGGTCGAAATCGACAATGACGACGACATCTCTGAGGAGACACATTAAATGGCCGTTAGCGCGAACCGACTTGAGCTCCTGCAGATTGCAGATGCTGTAGCCCGTGAAAAGTCGATCGACCGCATGGTCGTGATCGAAGCGATGCAGGACGCCATGGAGAAGGCCGCCAAGGGCCGCTACGGCGCCGAGACCGAGATCAAGGTTGAGATCAATCCGCGCTCGGGCGAGACGCGCATGTGGCGGCTGCTCGAAATCGTCGAGACGGTGGAAGAAACCAGCCGCCAGGTCGATCTCAAGCATGCCCAGATCAAATCCCCCGAGGCCAAGGTCGGCGATTTCCTGACCGAGCCCCTGCCGCCGATGGAATTCGGCCGCATTGCCGCCCAGTCGGCCAAGCAGGTCATCGTGCAGAAGGTGCGCGATGCCGAGCGCGAGCGCATGTATGACGAATACATCAACCGCATCGGCGAGATCGTCAACGGCTCGGTCAAGCGCGTCGAATATGGCAATGTGATTGTCGATCTGGGCCGTGGCGAAGCCATAATCCGCCGCGACGAGCTGATCCCGCGCGAAATGTTCCGCTATGGCGACCGCGTCCGCGCCTATGTCTATGATGTGCGCCGCGAGCAGCGCGGCCCGCAGATTTTCCTCTCCCGCACCCATCCGCAGTTCATGGCCAAGCTGTTCATGCAGGAAGTGCCCGAGATCTATGACGGCGTCATCACCATCCGCTCGATCGCCCGCGATCCGGGCTCCAGGGCCAAGATCGCCGTCACCTCATCGGATTCCTCGATCGATCCCGTGGGCGCATGCGTGGGTATGCGCGGCAGCCGCGTTCAGGCCGTGGTCGGCGAATTGCAGGGCGAAAAGATCGACATCATTCCCTGGACGGACAGCATTGCCGACCTCGTGGTCAGCGCGCTGCAGCCGGCCGATGTCGCCAAGGTCGTGCTCGACGAGCAGGCCGAGCGCATCGAAGTCGTTGTCCCTGACGAGCAACTCTCGCTGGCCATCGGCCGTCGTGGCCAGAATGTGCGCCTCGCCAGCCAGCTGATCGGTTGGGATATCGATATCCTGACCGAACAGGAAGAAAGCGAACGCCGGCAGAAGGAATTCACCGAGCGCTCGAGCCTGTTTATGGCCTCGCTGGACGTCGACGAGATGGTGGCCCAGCTGCTGGCGTCGGAAGGCTTCTCCTCGGTCGAGGAACTGGCCTATATCGACACCAATGAAATCGCCTCTATCGACGGCTTCGACGAAGAAACCGCCGGCGAGATCCAGAACCGTGCGGCCGAATATCTGGCCGCCATCGATCGAGCCCATGACGACGAGCGCAAGGCGCTCGGCGTCGAGGACGAGCTCTATGAGATTGCCGGACTGACAGCCTCCATGCTGGTGGCACTGGGCAAGGAAGACATCAAGACGGTGGAAGACTTTGCCGGCTGTGCAGCCGACGACCTGATCGGTTGGAGCGAACGCAAGGATGGTGAGACCAAGCGCTTTGAAGGGACGTTCAAGGACTTCCCGGTCTCCAGAGAGGAAGCCGAAGACATGATCATGCAGGCCCGCATCAAGGCCGGCTGGATTGCCGCGGAAGACGTGCCGGCCGAAGACGCCGCCGATCTCGACGCGATTGCAACCGACGAGGTTTCGGCCTAGCGGCCGAAACCTTAGCGAGGGCACCAGAAATGGCCCGGCGCGCAGAAACGACCAGGATGTGCGCTCTGACACGGGTTGAAAAACCCGTGGCGGAGCTCATCCGCTTTGTACTGGGCCCCGATGGTGTGCTAGTACCCGACACGGAAGCCAAGGCCGAAGGGCGTGGCGTCTGGATCAGCCTCAACCGGGCCCTGGTGGCGGAAGCCGTCAAGAAGAAGGTTTTTGCGCGCAGCCTCAAGGAAGAGGTGACGCTGCCAGAGGATCTGCCCGGGTTGACCGAGCTGCGGCTGCAGCAGCGCTATCTCAATGCGCTGGGCATGGCGCGCAAGGCCGGACAGCTGACCTTTGGCGCCACCAAGGTACGCAGCCTGATCACCACGGGCAGCCTGATTGCGCTGATTACGGCGACCGATGCGGCCGAAGACGGGCGCAGCAAGATGGTCGGACCACTCAAGGCGCTGCATTACGCTGCGGTGGAAGAAGAAATTAACGGCTTCGACGTGCCCCATTTCGAATTGCTCGACTCAGAGCAAATGGGTTTGGCACTCGGGATGGAAAATGTGATACATGCTGGCCTCACAAGAGGGGCTGCAGCCCAAGCGGCAGTAGAAAAAGCCAGAAGACTGGCGCTTTTCACTGCCAAACTGACGGAAAATGACACCGGCCGCCCTGCGGTTGACGGTGACGTTTTGCCCGAGGAACAGGACGAAAGACGCGAGATACATGGCTGAAAACGACGACAAGCGCACCGACGACAACGGCGCGAAGAAGACGCTGACATTGAAGGGCGGCCCAGGCCTGGGCAACCGTCCGGGCGTGTCGCGCGGTCCTTCCCGCTCGACGGTGGTCGTCGAGAAGCGCACCCGCCTGGTCCCCAAGCCCAATGTGCCGAGCGGCGCCCCACAGCGCCCGCCCGCCAGCACGGCCAATCAGCGCCCCGCCGCCGGCCGTCCTGGCCAGCAGACGCGTGCGCCACTGGGACTGTCGGCGGCAGAAGCCGAGGCCCGTCGCAATGCACTGGCTTTGGCCGGTGCTCGCCAGGCCGAGGACAAGGAACGTTTTGCGGCTGACGAAGCCCGTCGCATGGAAGATGACGCCCGTCGGCGCCAGATCCGTGAGGATGCGGCGCGCGCCGAAGAGGAGCGCCAGGCGGTTGAGACCAGTGTCGAGCAGCCTGCTGCCGAAGCGCCAGCTGCTGCCCCGACCGAGGCCAGCCCGGCCGACGCCGCTGCGCCGACCCCTGCAACAGCCGCAGCGCCAGCTGAGGCTGCTCCGGCAGTCGATGCCGAGCCAGAGACGCCAGCGTCGCAGCGCAATGCCGGCCCGTCCAGCGTGCGCGTGGTTGCCGGCCGTCCCGGCCAGCCGCCGCGGCCACCGCGTGTGGAGCGTCCCAGCAATGCCCGTCCGGAAAGCGAACGCGGCGCCAATGCCTATATCAAGGCCGGTACCACCGCTGCGCGGCCTTCAGGCACGGCAACCCGTCCGCCCGGTGAACGTCGTCCGGTTGGTGCAGGCATGGCGCCGATCGGCAATGTGCCGCCCGCGGGCCCCAACGAGGCCGATGGCCGCAAGATTCGCTCCGGTACGCCGCAGGTGCGTCCGACGACCGAAGCCGAACTCGAAAATGCCCGCCGCGCTTCCCGCGCGACGCCGGAACGGCCGACCCGTCGTGCTGGCGCCGATGCCAATGCGCGCGGCCGCCTGACCGTTACCAATGCCGGCGCCGAAAGCGATCGCGACAAGGGTCCGTCCCTGGCCGCCATGCGTCGTCGCCGCGACAAGAAGATGGGCCGCAACCAGCAGGAAGCGCCCAAGCTGCTGCGCGAAGTGGTCATTCCGGAAGCCATCACGGTTGCCGAACTGGCCAACCGCATGGCCGAACGCTCGGTCACCGTCATCAAGATGCTGATGGCCCAGGGCCAGATGGCAACTATCAATGATGTGCTCGATGCCGATACCGCCGAGCTGATCGCCACCGAGCTGGGCCATACGGTCAAGCGCGTGTCGGAAGCCGACGTTGAAATGGGTCTCTATGACCTGCCGACCGACGACAAGGCCGAAAACCTGACCGATCGCGCACCGGTGGTGACGATCATGGGTCACGTCGATCACGGCAAGACCAGCCTGCTCGACGCGATTCGCGAGGCCAGCGTGGTTTCGGGTGAGGCCGGCGGCATTACCCAGCATATCGGTGCCTATCAGGTCGAAAAGAACGGCGCCCATATCACGTTCCTTGATACCCCGGGCCACGAGGCGTTCACCGCCATGCGTGCCCGCGGCGCCCAGGCAACGGACATTGCCGTGCTTGTGGTGGCGGCCGATGACGGCGTGATGCCGCAGACCATCGAATCCATCAAGCATGCCAAGGCGGCCGGCGTGCCGATCATCGTGGCCATCAACAAGATGGACAAGCCCGATGCCGACCCGCAGCGGGTTCGCACCGAGCTGCTGCAGCATGAAGTGTTCGTCGAATCCATGGGCGGCGACGTGCTGGATGTGGAAGTGTCGGCCAAGACCGGCGAGGGCCTCGACAAGCTGCTCGAGACCATCCAGCTGCAGGCCGAAGTGCTTGAGCTGCGCGTGGCCAAGGATGGCCGTGCCGAGGGCCTGGTGATTGAAGCCAAGCTTGATCGCGGCCGCGGTGCGGTGGCGACGGTGCTGGTGCAGCGCGGCACGCTGGCGATCGGAGACATTCTCGTCGCCGGTACCGAATTTGCCCGCGTGCGTGCCCTGATCAACGACCAGGGCGAGCAGGTCAAGGAAGCCGGGCCATCGGTTCCTGTGGAAGTGCTCGGCTTTACCGGCGTGCCCAATGCCGGCGACCGTTTCTCGGTGGTCGAGACCGAAGCACGGGCTCGCGAAGTCACCGAATATCGTCAGCGCGCCATCCGTGAAAAGACGGCCGGCGGCGGCGCCACCAGCCTCGAGCAGATGATGAATCAGCTCAAGGTTGCCGGCATTGCCAAGTTCCCGCTGATCATCAAGGGCGACGTGCAGGGTTCGGTGGAAGCCATCGTGGCCAGCCTCAACAAGCTCTCGACCGACGAAGTGTCGGCGCAGATCCTGATGAGCGCCGTGGGCGGCATTACCGAGAGCGACGTCACCCTGGCGGCGGCATCCAATGCCATCGTCATCGGCTTCAACGTCCGTGCCAACAAGCAGGCGACCGAGTTGGCCACCCGCGACGGCATCGAAATCCGCTATTACAACATCATCTACGATCTGGTGGATGACGTGAAGAATGCGATGAGCGGCCTGCTCAAGCCGGAACGTCGCGAGACCTTCATCGGCAATGCCTCGATCCTGGAGGTCTTCACGATCACCAAGGTGGGCAAGGTTGCCGGCTGTCGGGTTACCGAGGGCATCGTGGAACGCGGCGCCGGCGTGCGCCTGATCCGCGACAACGTCGTGATCCACGAGGGCAAGCTTAAGACGCTCAAGCGCTTCAAGGACGAAGTCAAGGACGTCCAGACCGGCCAGGAATGCGGCATGGCCTTCGAGAATTACGAAGACATGCGCGAAGGCGACGTCATCGAATGCTTCCGCGTCGAGACCGTGCAGCGCACGCTCTAGTCAGCGGCCATCGAGAACAAGAAAAAGGGCGCGGTGTGAACCGCGCCCTTTTTGCTGTCTGAGGGTCTGCAACCGCCCCGCGCTACTCCGCGGCGGCCTTCTGGTCGCCGCTGCGCTGGTCGGTGATGGCGAGCTGGGCACTGGCATCGCGCTTGCGGATGATGCGCAGGCGCTTGATGCGCCGGCTGTCGGCGGCCAGCACCTCGAAGTCGAAGCCGTCCAGCTTGGTGACGCGTTCACCGCGTTTGGGCACATGGCCGGCCAGGTCAAAGACCAGGCCGCCAATGGTATCGACCTCATCGGCATATTCGCCGGGATCAAATTCAGGGCCGATCAAGGCGACAACGTCGCTGAGTTCGGCACGGGCATCGGCGATATAGGTATCGACGCCGACCTTGCGGATCAGCGAGGCGGCCAGTTCATCGTGCTCATCCTCGATCTCGCCGACGACGGCCTCGAGCAGGTCCTCGATGGTGACAAGGCCATCGGTGCCACCATATTCGTCGACGACGATGGCCATGTGCACCCGGCTGGCGCGCATGGACTGCAGCAGATCGCCCACCGGCATGAAGGTAGGCACGAACATGGCGGTGCGCAGGCCGTCGAACTTGCTCAGCTTCTGCTTGAGCACGGTGGAGATCAGCTTGACCGGCACGGCCTTGGTCGTGTCCTCGACCGGCGCGGTGATCTTGCTCAGGGCATCCTTGACGTGGATGAAGCCCAAAATATTGTCGAGCCCGTTGTCATAGACCGGCAGGCGCGAATGGCCGACATGGCGGAAGCGGGCCAGCAGATCACCCAGATTGGCGTCGATATCGATGGCCTGGATGTCGCTGCGTTCCACCATGACGTCCCCGACCGAGACGTTGGACAGCTTGAGCACGTTCTGCAGGATGGTGCGTTCGCTCTCAGAGAAATCCGCGATTTCGGCGCTGCCCTGTTCGTCGAGGGCGACCTGCAGATCGTCGCGCAGCGAGACCGTGCTGCGGGCCAGCATGGCCTTGAGGCGGTTCCAGATCGATGGCCCCCGTGCAGGCACGGAGGCGGGACTAGAAGGAGGCTCGGATTTGGCAGGCGCCGAGTGGGCCAGAGTGTCGGTGTCGTTCATGTTTGCTCGCTGCGCGCTGGCAGCTCATTTTCCTTGATAGGGGCGAATGTCGCAGGTCGATTCAGGTCCGGTCTCAGTCGGCATAGGGATCGGCGATCCCCAGGCTGGCCAGAATACGGGTTTCGAGGCCCTCCATTTGCAGGGCTTCGGCATCGGTGAGGTGATCATAGCCTAAAATGTGCAGAAATCCATGCACCACAAGATGGGTGAAGTGATCGGGGAAACTGGTCCCCTGTTCAAGCGCCTCGCGCTCGATGGTTTCACGCGCCATGGTGATGTCGCCCAGAATGCCCAGCACCGGCCCGAAGGGCTCGATCTGGGGAAAGCTCAGCACATTGGTTGAGCTGTCCTTGCCGCGCCATTGCTGGTTGAGTTCGTGCTGTTCTTGGTCATCGGTGAGGACGATGGCAAGCTCTGCGGCGCCCTTGACCCGGGCGCCGGACTGCTCAAGCGCTTCCAGCACGGCGCGCTCGGCCAGAGGATCGAGATCCTCCGGCCAGGCGTCATCATTGCGGATGATGGCAATCTCGAGAGGAACGGCGCTCAGCGGGACGCCCCTTCGATGGCCTTTTCGGCCAGACGCTTGGCGGTATCGGCCTCGTAGGCGCGCACGATGCGGCCCACCAGGGCGTGGCGCACCACATCCTTGTCATTGAAGCGGGTGATATGGACGCCCTCGACCCCGTCGAGCAGGTTGACGGCTTCCACGAGCCCGGATTTCTCGCCCCGCGGCAGATCGACCTGGGTCGGATCGCCGGTGATGATCATCTTGGAGTTCTCGCCCAGGCGGGTCAGGAACATCTTCATCTGCATCGAGGTGGTGTTCTGCGCCTCGTCAAGGATGACCACTGCATTGGCGAGGGTCCGGCCACGCATGAAGGCCAGGGGCGCCACTTCGATAATGCCCGAGGTGATGCAGCGCTCGACATTTTCCGGCTTCATCATGTCGTAGAGCGCGTCATAGAGCGGGCGCAGATAGGGATCGACCTTTTCCTTCATGTCGCCGGGCAGAAAGCCCAGGCGCTCGCCGGCTTCGACGGCGGGACGCGACAGGATGATGCGGTTGATGTCGCCGCGTTCGAGAAGGGAGGCAGCATGGGCCACGGCCAGATAGGTCTTGCCGGTACCGGCCGGACCGATACCGAAGACCAGTTCGGCCCGATCCATGGCGCGCATATAGCCGTCCTGGGACGGGGTGCGGGCAACGACGGTGGATTTGCGGGTGGCGATCTGGGCCATGCGCACCTTGCCCTTGCGCTCAAGGGTGGGGAGGGTGAGCTGGCTATCTTCAGTCTGGATCATGCGGATGACGCCGTCGACTTCGGAAATGTCGACGGTGCGGCCTTCTTCGAGACTGCCATAGAGCGATTCGAGCACGCGGCGTGCCTGATCGACGGCGCTGGCGGCGCCCTTGAGCAGAACATGATTGCCGCGGGGAATGGCCGAAACCTTGAGACGCTGTTCGATCAGCGCCAGGTTCTGGTCGAAGTCGCCATACAGCTGGGCAGCCAGGCGATTGTCTTCAAAAGCGAGTTCGAGTTGGGATGCGAGTGCGTTGTCTGCGGTCGGGGACAAATGCCTGCTCAAACTGGTGTGGCTCCACGCTCAGCGCGGCTGCGGGCTTGCGCCGCGACTACGAAACAAGGCTAGGCCGATTTGGTTGCCGTGTCTGTAGCAATATTGTGACGCTTCGAGCCGTTGCCAAGGGCACAAATCGCTTCGGTGGAGCGATTTGAGGCGAGAAGGCCAAGAGGGCTATGCCTGAATGGCATTGGAGCACGCCGTTGACCCACGTTAAGCCGCCACCGCTGCCTTGAGCCGGCCGACCAGCGAATTGGTGCTCGTCCCGACAATTTCCACCTGATGAACCGCGCCGATCAGGTCGGTCGGTCCGTCCAGATGCACAGCCTGCAGATAGGGGGAACGGCCGCCGACCTGACCAGGCATGCGGCCGGGGCGGTCGATCAGCACGGGCAGGGTCTTGCCCACACAGGACGCGTGAAAAGCCGTGGTCTGGGTGTTGACCAGGTCCTGCAGCCGCCACAGGCGCTCGTTCTTGACGGCCTCAGGCACCTGGTCACCCAGATTGGCGCCGGGCGTGCCGGGGCGGGTGGAATATTTGAAGGAATAGGCCGAGGCATAGCCGACATCGGCGATGATCTTGAGCGTGTCCTCGAAATCGGCATCGGTTTCGCCGGGAAAGCCGACGATGAAATCGCCTGACAGTGCCATGTCCGGCCGCGCGGTCTTGATGCGCGCGATGACCTCCATATATTCGGCGGCAGTATGGCGGCGGTTCATGGCCTTGAGAATGCTGTCGCTGCCCGACTGCACCGGCAGGTGCAGATAGGGCATCAGGATATCAAGGTCGCGATGGGCTGATATCAGCGCGTCATCCATGTCGCGGGGATGGCTGGTGGTGTAGCGCAGGCGGTCGAGCCCGTCGATCTCGGCCAACAGATAGGCGAGCTCGCCCAGGGTGACACTGCGGCCACTGGCATCGAGGCCATGATAGGCGTTGACGTTCTGACCCAAGAGGGTGATTTCGCGCACGCCGGCATCGACCAGGCCGCGCGCCTCGGCAATGACCTGGCTGACCGGACGACTGGTTTCGGCGCCGCGGGTATAGGGCACGACGCAAAAGCTGCAGAACTTGTCGCAGCCTTCCTGCACCGTCAGGAAGGCGGTCAGGCCGCGCTTGATGGTGACTTCCTTGCGCGCCGCCGGCAGGTGCTCGAACTTGTCTTCCTCGGGGAAGTCGGTATCGACGATAGGCGTCTTGAGCGCGGGGTGCAGATGGCGCTGCGCCTCCGCGCGCGCCAGCATCTGCGGCAGCCGGTGATAGGCCTGCGGCCCGAACACCATATCGACCACCGGGGCGCGGCGGGCGATTTCCTCGCCCTCGGCCTGCGCCACGCAGCCGGCCACGCCGATCAGCATGTCGCCGCCCATGGCGCGGCGCTCGCCCTGCAATTCCTTGAGGCGCCCCAGTTCGGAAAACACCTTTTCAGAGGCCTTTTCGCGGATATGGCAGGTATTGAGCAGCACCAGATCGGCCTGGGCCATGTCGAGCGTGGTTTCATAGCCGTGCGGCGCCAGCGCATCGCTCATGCGGTCGCTGTCATAGACATTCATCTGACAGCCATAGGTCTTGATGAAGAGCTTCTTGGTATTGGCGCGCATCTCGGTCATGACCGGCTCATACCAGAGGACGCGCGCTTATCAAAGCACCTGCAACCCTTGTGGTCCCTCGGGGGTTCTAATGCGTACCAAGCCCCGGAGAACAGTGATGACCGATACGAGCAAGCCAAAGGCAGACACCACCAAGACAGGTGACGACGCGGCGGCGATGAAGGACGGCAAGAAGCCGGGTCCGGACAAGTCCCCCGTGCAGGTTCGCAATGCCGGCGACGAGGCCCAGGCCGACAAGAGCCAGGACTGGGATGCGCAGGACGAAGCGCTCGACGAGAGCTTTCCGGCCAGCGACGCTACCGCCAAATACTGAGACGTCACCCTCCCCATAAACCGCCGGAGTCCGGCAGGACGAACAGATTTCGCCCCGCCGCCGCTTCGCAGCAGCCGGACACGTCGCTATGGTCGGCGCTGGCCGCAGGCCCTATCCTCACGATCTGCCAAGAAAGCGCGGCATGACCGACCCCTCGCAAGACGTGACCCGACAGGCAGAGCACAGGCGCCCCTCCTGGCTGCCGGCGCGCAGCCTGCCGATCGCGATTTACCTGTTCGCGCTGGTGCTGGTCATCATCCTGCCGGCCCTGCTGGTCTCGCTGGTTCTGCTCAATCGCAACAACCAGGCGCAGGAAGAGGTAGTGCGCAGCCTCACCAATGCCACGGTGCAGGCCATCGGCCAATCGGTGGAGCGGGAAATCTCCAGCATGGTGACCACCCTGCGCGTGCTCTCGACCAGCGAACTGCTCAGGGACAACCAGTTCGCCGATTTCCATGAGCGGGTCGTGACGGCTTTGGCCGGCAGCGGCGCCTATCTGATCGCGCTGGACGACAATTTTGACCAGCTGCTCAATACCCGCGTGCCCTATGGCACGCCGCTGGGCGCCACCTCCGACCCGGTCACGGCGGCACAGGCTCTCGAACGATCCGGAGCCACCGTCTCGGGCCTGTTCTTCGGCAAAACGGCAGAGCGCTGGGTTTTCAACGTGCTGCTGCCCGTCCCGGACAGCGACACGGTGGCCTTGCTGGCGCTGACCCAGAACGCACAGAACCTGGCGGCGGCGCTGCAATCGCGGCAATTGCCGGCCGGCTGGCATGCGGCACTGGTCGATGCGACAAATCTGGTGATTGCCGCCACGCCAGAAGCCGATTTCGTGACCGGCAGCGTCTTGCCCATGCGGCAAAGCCAGGCACAAAATCCGGACGAATGGCAGCGCGAGCGGTTCAGCGGGCAGCAGGTCGTGACGGCCGAGTGGCGTTCGGGTGTCGCCGGATGGCGGGTCATCGCCTGGGCCTCGACCGATGCCGTCGACAGACCACTGGGAGAAAGCCTGATCTGGCTGGCGGCCTGGGGCGTGGTCATCTCAGCCGTGGCGGCCCTGCTGGCCTTTCTGATTGCTGAGCGCATTGCCCTGTCGGTGCGCGGCCTGCGGCGCGACGCCCAGCGGCTGGGCCGCGGCGAGCCGGTCGAAGCCAAATCCTATCCGGTGGCCGAAATCGCCGAAGTGTCGCGGGCACTGGCCGATGCCTCGGCCCTGCGCCAGGCGGCTGACAGCGAAGTGCGCTTCCTGATGCGCGAAGTGGCCCATCGCTCCAAGAACCAGATGACGGTGATTGCCGCCATGGCCCGCCAGACGGCGCGGGGCGCCGAGGATGTGCCGGGCTATGTGCAGTCCTTCGAGCGGCGCATTCTCGGCCTGGCGCGATCCACCGACCTGCTGCTGACGCATGGCCGGGTCGGCGTGGCGCTGCAGGAACTGGTGGAAAGCCAGATCGCCCCGTTCAGCCCGCCCGACCGGGGCCGGGTGAGCCTGGCAGGCCCACCGGTGCGGCTCAATATGCAGGCCGCGCAGATCCTGGGCATGGCGGTGCATGAACTGTCCACCAATGCGGCCAAATATGGCGCCTTTGGCGAGGCAGGCGGCACGCTGACCGTGCAGTGGTCCCTGACCGGGGAGCGGCTGAACCTGGTCTGGCGCGAAAGCGTGCCGCACCTGTTGACCGCCACCGAGCGCGTCGGCTTTGGCACGACGGTGCTCAAATCCATGGTCGGGCACGCGCTGGGGGCCGATGTCGAGCGCACCGTTCATCCGAGCGGCATGGAATGGCGCTTTTCCATCCCGCTCGAGGCAATCGATCCCGAACGCGGGCCGCCGCCGGTCGGGGACGGGACGGGCGAATAATTCTGGCATTATAGCGGCATTTGCCCTATAGGGACGCCTGTTGCCGAGCTATGCACGGCGGCACTCATGGCCCCTCCTGGACGACATCCCGGCCGGGGCGACCCCAATCCTCTTCTGAAAGGATCTATCCGATGTCGATCACTGCTGAGCGCAAGACCGCTCTGATTGAAGAATATGCCATCAAGCCAAACGATACCGGTTCGCCGGAAGTTCAGGTGGCTATCCTGTCCGAGCGCATTGCCAACCTCACCGAGCACTTCAAAGGTCATGGCAAGGACAACCATTCCCGTCGCGGCCTGCTCAAGCTGGTTTCGACCCGTCGCAGCCTGCTTGACTATGTCAAGAAGGTCGATGACGCCCGTTACAAGACCTTGATCGAAAAGCTCGGCCTGCGCCGCTAGGCGCGCCAGTAGAATTGCGAGCGCGGGGAGCAGTCTCCGCGCCCGCCGTCGTTGCATTCATCAGCCGGTCATACCGGTGACGACATGTGACGACTGCGTAGACCGGCGAATGCCGGAGCATGGCAGGATTATTGGCCGCTCCCCCGCCTCACCCCAAAATCAGCCCTGGTTTTGCAGCTGTGAGGCACCTGAAGTTTCAGGAGCGGCTTGTTGTCTTGCCCATGTTTCGTCTTTGCCAGACGCAACAGCGCCTGATTTTGAGCCCGGGTCACACATGGGGTGTGACAGCGGGTGCGGGCGCACCGATCTGAGTTCGCGGGATGACCTACGCCCCTGCGTTACCGCTCAGCCGGCAGAAATGGAAAGACGAAACAGATGACGATCAATTTTGATCACCACAAGGTCGAGCTCAACTGGGGCGGTCAGCCCCTGACGCTCGAAACCGGCAAGATGGCCCGCCAGGCCGATGGCGCCGTGCTGGCCACCCTGGGCGAAACCGTGCTGCTGGCCACCGTGGTCAGCGCCAAGACCGCCAAGCCCGGCATCGACTTCTTCCCCCTCACCGTGAACTACCAGGAAAAGTATTTTGCCGCCGGCAAGATCCCGGGTGGTTATTTCAAGCGTGAAGGCCGCCCGACCGAGAACGAGACGCTCACCAGCCGCCTCATCGATCGCCCGATCCGCCCACTGTTCCCCGCCGGCTACAAGCACGAGACCCAGGTGGTCATCACCGTGCTGCAGCATGACATGGAAAACAATCCGGACGTGCTGGCGATCGTCGCCGCTTCGGCCGCTCTGACCATTTCGGGCGTGCCTTTCATGGGCCCGATCGGCGCTGCCCGCGTCGGCTATGTCGATGGACAATATGTGCTGAACCTGGCCGTTGACCGTCGCGCCGACTCCAAGCTCGACCTCGTCATGGCCGGCACCGACGATGCCGTGCTGATGGTGGAATCGGAAGCCAAGGAACTCAGCGAAGAAGTCATGCTGGGCGCCGTGATGTTCGGCCATGCCGAGAGCCGCAAGGTGATCCAGGCGATCATCAAGCTGGCCGAGCTGGCTGCCAAGGATGCGCGCGATTTCGAGCCGCATGACATGTCGGCGCTGGAAGCCGAAATGCTGGGCGTGATCGAAGCCGATCTGCGCACCGCCTACAAGCAGACCAAGAAGGAAGAGCGCTATGCTGCCGTGGATGCCGTCAAGGCAACCGCCAAGGCGCATTTCGCTGCCCGTGTCGAAGCCGGTGAGATCACCGCCGAGGACGTCGGCGCCGTGTTCAAGGAATTGCAGGGCAAGGTCGTGCGCTGGAACGTGCTCGATACCGGCTTGCGCATCGACGGTCGCGATCTGAGCACCGTGCGCCCGATCATGTCGGAAGTCGGCGTGCTGCCGCGGACCCATGGTTCGGCCATCTTCACCCGTGGCGAAACCCAGGCGCTGGTCGTGGCCACGCTGGGCACCGGTGACGACGAGCAGTATATCGACAGCCTCGAAGGCACCTACAAGCAGAACTTCCTGCTGCACTACAACTTCCCTCCCTATTCGGTGGGTGAAGCTGGCCGCATGGGTTCGCCCGGCCGTCGCGAAATCGGCCATGGCAAGCTGGCCTGGCGCGCCATCAACCCGGTGCGTCCATCGGCTGAAGAGTTCCCCTACACGATCCGCGTCGTCTCCGAGATCACCGAGTCCAACGGCTCGTCCTCGATGGCAACCGTCTGCGGCACCTCGCTGGCGCTGATGGATGCTGGCGTGCCACTGGCACGTCCCGTGGCCGGCATTGCCATGGGCCTGATCATGGAAGGCGAAAAGTTCGCCGTGCTGTCCGATATCCTGGGTGACGAAGATCACCTGGGCGACATGGACTTCAAGGTGGCCGGTACCGAAGCGGGCGTAACCAGCCTGCAGATGGACATCAAGATCGCAGGCATTACCGAGGAGATCATGAAGATCGCCCTCGAGCAGGCCAAGGGCGGCCGTATCCACATCCTGGGCGAAATGGCCAAGGCCATTACCGCGTCCCGTTCGGAAGTGGGCGAGTTCGCACCGCGCATCGAGACCATCAAGATCCCGACCGAGAAAATTCGTGAAGTGATCGGCACCGGCGGCAAGGTGATCCGCGAGATCGTCGAAAAGACCGGCGCCAAGATCAATATCGATGATGACGGCACGATCAAGATTTCGTCCTCGGACGGCAGCCAGATCGAAGCGGCCATCAAGTGGATCAAGTCGATCACCGATGAGGCCGAAGTGGGCGCGATCTACCAGGGCACCGTAGTCAAGACCGCCGATTTCGGCGCGTTCGTGAACTTCTTCGGCGCCAAGGACGGCCTGGTGCATATCAGCCAGCTGGCCGAAGCCCGCGTTGCCAAGACCACCGATGTGGTCAAGGAGGGCGACAAGGTCTGGGTCAAGCTGCTCGGCTTTGACGAGCGCGGCAAGGTCCGCCTGTCGATGAAGATCGTCGACCAGGCAACCGGCAAGGAAATCGCCGAGGCCACTGCCGAATAATCAGCCGGCGCAAGCCGCCTACAATCCCAAAGGCCCGGAGCAATCCGGGCCTTTTCTTTTTGAACATCGCAATGTTGACAATCGAGGGGATTTTCCCTTACGTTTGTAACAATGCAATGTTCGGAGAACAGGAAATGGCACTGGGTGCAGCAGAACGGATGAAGAATTCGCGGTGGGTGAACAAACTCGAGGAGCTGGCCGACCAGCTGCTGGCGCATCTGGACAATGCCCCCTCCCCGCTGCCACGCGAGCCGCTGATCGATCCGCAGCTGGTCGACCAGCTGGCCAAGTTCACCATCCTGCAGGATGACCTCGAGCGGGTTGACGTGCCCAATGTCCGGTTTCTCACCCTTGGGAACGGCTTCCAGATGGCCAATCGCGAGAAGGCGCTGGCGGCCACGCTCAGGCTGATCGCCGGGGTAACGCCGGTCAATGTCAACACCGTCAAGGTCGACGGCATCGGGCGCTGCCATTTCGCTGCCTATACCCATCCCAAGGGGGCGATGATCAGCTCGAGCAAGACCGATGACGGCAGTTTTGGTTCGGCGCCTTGGCATGCCAAGGAACGCATCATGATGTTCCGCGACGCCGGGGACGGGCGCTGCATCATCTATATCGCGCCGATCCGGCCGCTGCTGGATCTGCGCACCATCGGCCAGCACGGGGTGCGCTGGGAGGATGTGGCGCGGACGGCGATCAAGACGCACGTGATCCGCAGTGCGGATGCCTTGGCGGCGATCGCGGCGGGAGCGGCGACCCGCGGCACTATGGCATAAGGGCAACACCGCGATAAATCATCACATTGACGCGAGGAACCGCCCGGCCTGTCGGGCGTTGGCGCAGTGAGGCTTTCCTGCACTAGCGCAGGCGTTAGCCGCACCATAATGGCTTGGCTCCCCGCCCCCGTTCGCGTCAGTCCCGTTTTAGGATACAGTCTTGATCTCTCGTCGTTTATTTATGGTGGGCCTGTCGGCCACTGCCTTGGCCGCCTGCTCCGGTACGCGCACTCCAGTGGTCAGCGAGCCGCAGATCGATCCCTATTACCAGGCCATGTATGGCGCCGATTACAGCGGGAAGTTCCCGGTGGAAGCCACCGATTTGCGGCGCGTCGATCCGCAGTTCTGGCGCCAGGAAGTACCATATGTCACGTCCGAGCGGGCTGGCACGCTGGTGGTCGATACCCCCAACCGTTTCCTCTATCTGGTGATGGAAGGCGGCCGGGCGCTGCGCTATGGCATCGGCGTCGGCAAGACCGAAGCGCTGGTGTTCCGCGGCACCGCCACGGTCGGTCGCAAGGCCGAATGGCCACGCTGGACCCCGACCCAATCGATGATCGCCCGCGAGCCAGAGCGCTATGGCCCATATGCCGGCGGCATGGAGGGCGGCGTCGAGAACCCGCTGGGACCCCGTGCCCTCTATCTCTACAAGGATGGCCGCGACACACTGTTCCGCATCCATGGCACGACCGAGCCCTATACGATCGGCACCAATGTATCCTCGGGATGCATCCGCCTGATGAACCAGGACATCATCGATCTTCATCGCCGCGTCCCCACCGGGGCCAAGGTCGTGGTGATCAACGCCTGATTGCAGATTTCCGGGTCAATGCCGCGGCAGCGGGGGGCCTCGCTTCGGATTCCGTAGTCACCGGGGCGTAATTCACTGCTGTCGCGACACTGGCCCGGATCACAAACAAAAAAGCCCCGATGCATCGCATCGGGGCTTTTTGCTGATGAGGTGATGAAGACTCAGACCTGCTGGACTGATTCCACGCCGGGCACGAAGTGGCGGAGCAGGTTCTCGATGCCGCTCTTGAGCGTGGCGGTCGAGGACGGGCAGCCCGAGCAGGCGCCCTGCATATGCAGGAAGACAGTGCCGTCGCGGAAGCCCTTGAAGGTGATGTCGCCGCCATCCATGGCCACAGCCGGGCGCACGCGGGTGGCCAGCAATTCCTTGATCACCTCGACGGTCTCGCTGTCATCTTCTTCGAAGAATTCGTCGACCTCATCGTGATTGGCCACCTCGACGCCGCCCTCAACGATGACAGGTTTGCCTGAGAGGAAGTGGTCCATGATGACGCCGAGAATTGCCGGCTTGATATGGGCCCAGTTGGTATCGTCCTTGGTCACCGAAATGAAGTCGGCGCCCATGAACACCCCGGTCACCCCGGAAATGGCAAACAGGCCGGTGGCCAGGGGGGAGTTGGCCGAGGCCTCGAGGCTGCGGAAATCGCGCGGCTCGCCCACCAGCACGTCACGCCCGGGCAGGAATTTCAGGGTCGACGGATTGGGGGTGGCTTCGGTCTGGATGAACATCGGTCTGCCTCGGAAACTGCAATTAGAACGCTTCTAAAATAGACTTTTAATGGCTGAGCGCAAGGGCTTTGCGCGCCGCACTGGCATGCATCGCGGCCGCGGCCTAGCAGATGTCGATGATCTCGGCATCGCTCATGCGGCCGGGCACCACGGTGAGCGGGATCGGCAAGGCATGGGCGCGCATGGCAAAGTGGGTCACCAGCGGGCCCGGGCCTTCGCCCATTGAGGAGGCCGCGAGCACCAGAATGGCTATGTCGCGGTCCTGGTTAATGACCTGCTCGATCTGCTCGGGTCCCTCGCCTTCGCGGATCACCGACTCGACCTTGACCTCGCCGATATCGCGCAGGCGAGCAAGCCGGGCGTCAAGGTTGCGCTCGGCCTCTTCGACCGCTTCGGCCCGCAGCACATCCTCGACACCCAGGCCGATGAATTCAGGCTTTTGGACAATGGTCATCAGCACCACGGTGCCGCCGGTGCGCTTGACGCGATAGGCGGCAAAGGTCAGCGCGCGGTCGCATTCGACCGTCTCGTCGATGACCACCAGGAATTTGCGCTTGTATTCGGTCTCGTACATGGCCGGACCTCCTTAGCGGACAAAGCCGACAATGTTGCGGACATCATCCATGACGGGTTGGGCGATCGCCCGGGCGCGTTTGGCGCCGTCGCGCAGAATAGCATCCATTTCGCCGCGATCGGCAACCAGGCGCTGCATTTCGTCAGCAATGGGGGACAGCACCGCCACCGCCAGGTCGGCCAAAGCCGGCTTGAAGCTGCCCCAGCCCTGGCCGCCATATTCGCCCAGCACGTCATCGACGCTGCGATTGGCCAGGGCGGCGAAGATGCCGACGAGGTTTTCCGCCTCAAGGCGCCCGGCAAGGCCGGCTACCTCGCTGGGCAGGGCCTCGGCATCGGTGGTGGCGCGCTTGATCTTTTTGGCGATCAGATCGGCGCCGTCCATCATGTAGATGGTGGAAAGGTCCGACTGGTCGGACTTGCTCATCTTCTTGGAGCCGTCCTTCAGACTCTTCACCCGCATGGCCGGGCCGGTGGCCAGGGTCTCGGTAATGGGGAAGAAGTCGCCCTTGTGGCCGTTGGCCTTGATCTGCTTTTTGAAGTCGTGGTTGAACTTCTTGGCAATGTCGCGGGTCAGTTCGAGATGCTGGCGCTGGTCCTCACCCACCGGCACGGCGGTGGACTGGTAGAGCAGGATATCGGCGGCCATCAGGCTGGGATAGGCAAACAGGCCCAGCGAGACATTCTCGGCGTTTTCGCCGGCCTTGTCCTTGAACTGGGTCATCCGCTCCATCCAGCCCATGCGGGCGACGCAGTTGAAGATCCAGCTCAGCTCGGCATGTTCCATGACCTGGGACTGGTTGAAGATGATGGATTTCTTCGGATCGAGTCCGGAAGCGATGTAGGCGGCGGCGATCTCATAGGTCCAGCGCTTGAGGTCGACCGGGTCCTGCCAGACCGTGATGGCGTGCATGTCGACCACGCAATAGATGGTCTCATGGGTTTCTTGCAGGGGTACAAAACGCCGAATGGCGCCGAGATAGTTGCCCAGATGCAGGTCGCCCGAAGGCTTGATGCCCGAAAACACGCGCGGCGTAAAAGCCATAAGAGAAGTACCCATCAGGAATAGCGGCCTGCCGAATTACACCGGCAGGCGGGGTGGATGCAAGTCAGCGACGGCGCAGGCGAGCCAGCAACTGGCCCAGGGGCTGGGCGCCGGTGATGTGGACGAGGGTGAAATAGGTGATGGTGGCGAAGGTGCAGATGGCCAGCAAAGCCAGCGCCTGGACGGCAAAGAAGGCCCCCGGCGCCATGATGGAATGGGCCCGCGCGGCCAGCACATAGAGCGTCGCTCCCATCACCGCGCTGGCGAACAGCAGCAGACCGTGCTGGCGCAGTTCGCGGCCGGTCAGGGTGAAGTGGCCACGCCGCGCCAGGAAAAAAGCGAGGCAGGCGACATTGATCCAGGCCGAAATGGAGGTGGCCAAGGCGATGCCCACATGCTGCAGGCTGGGGAAGAGCAGCAGCGAGACTGCGATGTTGACGACCACGGACACGCCGGCAAAAATCGTCGGTGTGCGGGTGTCCTGGCGCGAGAAATAACCCGGCTGCAGCACCCGGATCAGCACGAAGGCCGGCAGGCCGACGGCAAAGCCGACCAGGGTGGCGGCCACCTGTTCGGTGGCCAGGGCATCAAAGGCGCCGCGTTCAAACAGCACGCGGACGATGGGCACTGGAATGGCGATCAGCGCCGCGGTCGCCGGCAGGGAAAACAGCATGGAGAGCAGCAGCGACTGGCTCTGGGTGGCGCGTGCCTCGACCTCGCGGCCGGCGCCCAGATGGCGGCTGAGTTCGGGCAGCAGCACGGTGCCGATGGCAATGCCGATAATGCCCAGAGGCAGCTGGTAGAGCCGGTCGGCATTGTAGACGATGGCGATGGCGCCGTCGGCGCCCGAGGCGATGATGGTACCCACGAAGATATTGATCTGGGTAATGCCACCGGCCAGGATGGCGGGGATGGCCAGGATCCAGAAGCGGCGCACATCGCCATCGTAGCGGGGCCAGGAGAAGCGCGGCAGGAAGCCGGAGCGGCGAATGGCCCCATAGACCAGGGCCAGCTGCGCCACCCCACCGGCCAGGGCAGCCATTGCCATCCAGAAGGCCACGTCGGCCGGGTTGTCCAGCGTCAGCACCGCCAGCGGCACCAGCACGGCAATATTGACGATATTGAGCAGCACCGGGGCGAAGGCGGCGGCAAAATAGCGATCGAGGCTGTTGAGAATGGCGCCATAGGCCGCCATCAGCGACATGCAGGCCAGATAGGGAAACATCAGCCGGGTCAGGAAGACGGTCAGCTCGAACTTTGCCGGATCGTCGGTAAAGCCGGGCACGAAGAGCAGCATCAGCTGCGGCATGAAGATTTCGGCCAGCACGGTGACGACGAGAATGGCGGCCACCAGCCAGCTCATGATGCGGCCGGCCAGATCGCGGGCACTGTCGGCGCCATCATTTTCGAGCGCGGTGGAAAACATGGGCACGAAGGCGGTGTTGAAGGCGCCTTCGGCAAACAGCCGCCGGAACAGGTTGGGAAAGCGGAAGGCGGCGTTGAAGGCGTCGGCCGTGGGGCCAATGCCCAGCACGGCCGCCATCAGCGCATCGCGGACAAAGCCGGCCAGGCGCGAGAGCAGGGTCAGCCCGCCCACCGACAGAAAATTGCGGTAGAGGCTCATCGGCTGCGCAACTGCCTAGCCATTGGCCACCTTCTGCTCCGGACGGGGGTGAAACACCGCCATCAGGGCATCATGGATCTTGCGCTGGCGCGGCTTGCTGACGATCTTCTGGCCGGTCAGGTCGGTGACGTAAAAGACGTCGACGGCCTTTTCGCCATAGGTGCCGATATGGGCCGAACCGATGGTCAGGTTGAGGTCGGCAATCTCGCGGGTCAGCGCGTGCAGCAGGCCCGTGCGGTCGAGCCCCGAGACCTCGATGACGGTGAACTTTTCCGACAGGGCGTTGGAGACGGTGACCTCGGTGGGCAGGGCGAAGGGCTTGAGGCGCCGGTTGAGCCGGCTGTCCTTGCCCAGGTCGATCAGGATATGGCGCTTGCCCTGCAGCAGGGCCTTGACCGTATCGATGATGCGGGTGGCGCGGACCTTTTCGTCTTCGTCCGAGGTAAAGGCGCGACGCAGGCGGAAGGTATCGATGGCGCGGCCGTCACGGGTGGAGAATATCTGCGCCCCGATGATGGAGGCATCCTGCATGGTACAGGCACCCGCGATCAGCGAGAGCAGGCGAGGGTGGTCGGGGGTATAGAAGCTGACCTCGGTAATGCCCTCGAAGGCCTTGATGCGGATCGAGCCGGCAAAGGGTTCGTCGGTCTTGTCCGCCAGGCGAATCATGCGGGCATGTTCGACCTGCAGTTCGGGTTCGGCGCGTAGCCAGTAATGGTCATAGTGGCGCGCCACATAGGTCTGCACCTCGGCCTGCGGCCAGGCCTTGAGCGCCTCAGACAGGTCATGGCGGGCCTGGTTGATGCGATCGGACTGGGTGACCTGGCTGTGGCCGCCCGAGAGCAGCGGCTCGGTAGCGTAAAACAGCGCGCGCAGCAGGCTACCTTTCCAACCGGTCCAGACGCCGGGGCCCACGGCGCGGATGTCGCAGGCGGTCAGGATCATCAGCAAGGCCAGGCGCTGGGGTGACTGCACCACATCGGCAAAGGCCTTGGCGGTCTCGGGATCCTGGATGTCACGCGCCTGGGCGATCTCGCTCATCAGCAGGTGATATTCGACCAGCCAGGCGACGGTGTCTGTTTCGGCGGCCGACAGGCCCAGCCGCGGGCAGAAGCGGCGGGCAATGCGGGCGCCGGCAATGGAATGGTCTTCCGGGCGCCCCTTGGCGATGTCGTGCAGGAACAGAGCGACATAGAGCAGGCGGATGTCATTGAGCTGGGGCAGCAGTTCATGGGTCAGCGGCAGCTGATCGGCCAGCCCGCCATTGGCGATGTCGGCCATGACGCCGATCGAGCGGATCAGGTGCTCGTCCACCGTATAGTGGTGGTACATGTTGAACTGCATCAGCGCGACGATCTTGCCGAATTCGGGCACGAACTTGCCCAGCACGCCGCTCTCGTTCATCTGGCGCAGAATGCGCTCGACCGACTGCGGCGCGGTCAGGATGGTGAGGAAAAACTCATTGGCCTTGGGATTGGCCCGCAGCGTGCGGTCGATCAGGCCGAGCGAGCGCGAAATGTGCTTGATCGCGTCGGGGTGGAACAGCAATTGCTCGCGCCCGGCAACCAGGAACATGCGGATGAGGTTGACCGGATCCCGTTCGAAGATATCGGGGCCGGCAATGTTGAGCCGGCCGGTATCGAGCACGAAGTCGGTCTCACCGCGGATCTTGCTCCGGCCGGGCCGGAACGGAGCCAGTACGCGCCCGACCAGATCCATGTCCTTGGCGTGGTTGAATTCGAGGCTGGCGCAGATGATGCGGGTGAGATCGCCGACATCCTTGGCAACGAGGAAATAGCGCTTCATGAAGCGCTCGACGCCCAGCATGCCGATGCGCTGGGCATAGCCCATGCGCTGGGCCAGTTCGGGCTGCATGTCGAAGGTCAGCTTTTCTTCCGAGCGCCCGGTGGCAAAATGGAGGTGGCAGCGCACCGCCCAGAGGAAATCCTCGGCGCGCGAGAAGATGCGGTTCTCGGCGGCGCTGAGTACGCCCTTGCCGACCAGTTCGTGGCTGGTCTTGACCTGGTAGAAATATTTGCCGATCCAGAACAGGGTATTGAGGTCGCGCAGCCCGCCCTTGCCGTCCTTGATATTGGGCTCGACGACATAGCGGGTATTGCCCATGGCCTTGTGGCGCTCGTCGCGCTCGGCCATCTTGGCGGCAATGAATTCGGGGCCGGTGCGCGGCATGATCTCGGTTTCAAAGCGCCGCACCAGCTGGTTGAACAGCGTCTTGTCGCCGGTCAGGAAGCGCGATTCGAGGGTGGCGGTGCGCACGGTCATGTCGGCGCGGGCCATGCGGATGCATTCATCCACCGAGCGGACGGCGTGGCCGACCTTCTGGCCGAGATCCCAGAGCATGTAGAGGATATATTCGGTGACCTGCTCGCCCCAGGGCGTCTGCTTGTAGGGCAGGATGAACAGCAGGTCGATGTCGCTGCCCGGCGCCAGCGTGCCGCGGCCATAGCCGCCGACGGCCGAGAGCGCGATGGTTTCGGCGCCGGAGGGGTTGTCGACAGGATAGACCCGGCGGGTGGCAAACAGGTGCACCGCGGTGATGATCTCGTCCTGGGCATTGCTCAGGTTGTGGGCGCAGCGCAGGCCCTTGCCGCTGGCCAGCAGTTCGGCCTCGGCTTCACGGCGGGCGGTGGCCAGGGTCTGGCGGATATGGGCCAGCACGGCAGCACGGGCGGCAGTCGATTTTGGTTCATGCTCGCCAATGGCGGCATCGAACTCACCGAACAGGGTGTCGGCCGATTTGAGGGCGAACAGCGATTTTCGCGGCTTGGCTTCAGCTTCGACGAGCGTCATCGCGGATTTTCTTCAGTTCGTAGAGCGCTTCGATCGCTTGTTTGGGGGTCATCTCGTCGGGGCGAACCGCGTCGAGCGCTAGGAGGACGGGGTCGGTCTGCGCCGGCGCGGGGGCGGGCTGGTGCGCAAAGAGTGGCAAATCATCTAACACGCTGGCTTTCTGGCTGGAAGAGGCGGTTCCGGCCGAGCGCTGCTCGAGCACGGTCAGCACCTGGCGGGCGCGGGCCAGCACCGGTTCAGGCAGGCCGGCCAGGCGCGCCACCTGAATGCCATAGGAGCGGTCGGCCGCGCCGGGGCCGACCTCGTGCAGGAATACCACGTCGCCCTGCCATTCGCGCACCTTCATGGTGACGTTGGCGACCCGGCTGAGGGTCTTGGCGAGACTGGTCAATTCGTGGAAATGGGTGGCAAACAGCGCCCGGCAGCCGGTGGTTTCGTGCAGGGCCTCCACGGCCGCCCAGGCAATCGAGAGCCCGTCAAAGGTGGCGGTGCCCCGGCCGATTTCGTCCAGCACCACGAGGGAACGTCTTGTGGCACGGTTGAGGATGGCAGCCGTCTCGACCATTTCGACCATGAAAGTGGAGCGGCCATGGGCGATGTCGTCGCTGGCGCCGACGCGCGAGAAGACGCGGTCGATGACGCCGATATGGGCAGAACTGGCGGGCACGAAACTGCCCATCTGGGCGAGGATGGCAATCAGGGCGTTCTGGCGCAGGAAGGTGGACTTGCCGCCCATATTGGGACCGGTCACCAGCCAGAGTCGGCCACCGCCCCCGGCGTCATCGCCCGACAGATCGGCGTCATTGGCGACAAAGCTCTGGCCCTGGGCCATGACCATGTCCTCGACCACCGGATGGCGGCCGTCGGTAATGGCAAAGGCCAGCGAATTGTCCACCTCGGGCCGCGTATAGCGGCGCGTGGCGGCCAGATGGGCCAGCGCCGCCGTCACGTCGAGCTCGGCCAGGGCATCGGCCAGGCCACGCAGTTCAGCGGTGCGGGTGAGCACGTCATACCGCAGGCTGGCAAAGACCCGGACCTCGATATCGAGTGCGGCCTCATGCGCCCGGGCGATGCGGCCCTCGAGATCGGCCAGTTCACTGGTGGTAAAGCGCATGGCATTAGCCATGGTCTGGCGGTGGATGAAGCTCTGGCGGTGCGGCTCCTCGAGCAGGCGGGTGCCGTGCGCGGCGGGCACTTCGACGAAATAGCCGAGCACGCCATTGTGCCGGATCTTGAGCGAGCGGACGTCGGTCTCCTCGATCAGCCTTGCCTGCAGGGCGGCAACGACGTCGCGGGTCTGGCTGGCCAGCGCGCGTTCGTCGTCCAGCGTCTGGTCATAGCCCTTGCGGACAAAGCCGCCATCGCGGCTGAGCAGGGGCAGTTCGTCGTCGAGCGCCACGGCCAGCTGAGAAGCCAGCGGCAGCGGCGCCGCCGCCAGGGTCCCGGCCAGTCGGTCGAGAATGGCGGGGCGGTCCGACAGGCCCGTCAGATGCGTCGACAGCGCCGCGGCGGCACTGACCGCCTTGCCGATGGCGGCCAGGTCACGCGGCCCGCCGCGCTCGAGTACCAGTCGGGTCAGGGCGCGGGCCAGGTCTGGCACGGCCTTGAGCTCGGCCCGCAGCCGGCCAGTCAGCATGGTGTCGTCGGCCAGCAGGCCCACCGCGTCGAGCCGCTCATTGATCGGGGCGGCATCGGCCAGCGGCGCGGCCAGCCGGGCGGCAAGCAGGCGCGAGCCGGGGGCGGTGACGGTCAGGTCGATGACATCGCGCAGCGAGCCGCGCGCCTGACCGCGCTGGGTCTGGTGCAGTTCGAGGCTTGAGCGGGTAGCGGCATCGATGGCCAGATAAGCGTTGGTGGTCTGGCCGCGCGGCGCCCGCAGGGCCACGCCGATACCCTTCTGGCTGTCGCGCACATAGGCAAGCACGGCGCCGAGCGCCGCACGGCTGGCGCGCGAGAGGATGGAGGCGTCAAAATCGCCATCCGGAAAGGCCTGGCGCAGCGTGGCACTAGCCGCTTCGCTGTCAAAGCTCTCGGCGGGCGCCGCATGGGCGATGGCGGCCCAGGCGGGGGCGAACAGATGCCGCTCGACCAGCGCCGCCCTTGTGGCTTCGGTGAGCAGCAGCTCGGCCGGATCGATGCGGGCCAGTTCGTCGGCAAGCTGTTCGGCCGACAGGTCGGCGGTGAAGCTCTCGCCGGTCGAGACATCGGCCCAGGCCAGGGCGAAATCGGTCTCGCCATGCCGCACCATGGCCAGAGCCGCGAGAAAATTGGACGCCCTTGCATTGAGGTGCTCGTCCTCGGTCAGCGTGCCGGCGGTGATAAGCCGGACCACGCCGCGGCGCACCACCGATTTGGCGCCGCGTTTCTTGGCTTCCTTGGGATCCTCCATCTGCTCGCAGATGGCGACTCGGTGGCCCAGCTTGACCAGCTTGTTGAGATAGTCATTGGCGGCGTGGATGGGCACACCGCACATCTGGATGTCCTGGCCCAGATGCTTGCCGCGCTTGGTCAGCACGATGCCCAAAGCGGCGCTGGCGATCTCGGCGTCCTCGAAGAACAGCTCGTAAAAATCGCCCATGCGATAGAACAGCAGATAGCCGGGATTGACCGCCTTGATCTCGAAAAACTGCGCCATCATCGGCGTCAGTGCCGGGCTCGGCTCGGGTTCGATTGTCGACTGATCCATCGGCGCGTTGGGTCTCGGCGGGAAAGCCGAGACCATATGGGCTTTGCCGGCAAATTCCAACCGGGCGAAACCGTCTTTGCCCGTCTCGATCAGAGGCCGCGAATCGCCGAGGCGGGTTCGACCAGCTTGCGATAGAGGTGCCAAGTGGCGTGGCCGAAAATCGGGATGATGATGGCCAGACCGACAAACAGCAGCGCCGCACCCAGCATCAGGCCGGCCCCCACCACAAAGCCCCAGGCCAGCAGCGGCAGCGGGTTTTTCAGCACGGCGCGAAACGAGGTCTCGACCGCCACGAAGGCCCCGACATCGCGGTCCAGCAGCAGCGGAAAGGCGATGACGGTGGTGCACAGGGTAAAAAGGGCAAACAGGGCGCCGAGCAGGGTGCCGGCCAGCAGCAGGGTGATGCCGCCCGGTTCGGTAAAGATCTGTGCCATCAGGCCGCCCAGCGTCTGGGGGGTAGCGGCGCCGAACAGGCTTTCATAGAGCGCCTGGGCTGCGGTGAGCCAGAGCGTGAAGACCACCAGCAGCATGGCCGCGACGGCGATGATGGCGCCGATGGCGGGCGACTTCAGCACCCCGAAGGCATGGCGCCAGGAGGTGTCGAGCCCCAGTTCGCGGCGGCGAGAAATTTCGTAAAGCCCGAGGGCGGCGAAGGGGCCGATCAGGGCGAAACCGCCGATCAGCGGATAGAGCAGCGGCCAGGTATGATAGCCGTTCATCCACACGGTCAGCACGATGCCGATAATGGGATAGATGATGGCCAGCATCGCATAGTGGCTCGGTCGCTCCCAGAAGTCGGCGGCGCCGCGGCGCAGCACATCGCCCAGATCGGCCACGGTAATGCTGCGGATGATGGGCAGATCGAGCTTGTCGCCGGTGCCGGCGATGACGTGAAAATGGGCCATGACTATCCTCCCTCTCGCTGCGAGGGCGCTCGTCGGTTCGGCCGGGATTTATACAGGGCGGCGCGAATGCGAACGCGGTCTGCGAATGGAGAGACTAGGCCTGAACCAGAGGCTTGTCGCCCCTGGTTCCGGAAAACGTGATGCCGGTCAGACTTCGTAGCGATCGCTGTGGTGATGCACCGGCCGGTAGGTGAAATAATCGAAGTCGGCCGGGCTGGCCGTGCCGTTGAGATCCTGGGCGGCGACGCCGACAAAGGCACCGGTAAAGCTGCCATGGGCCTGGTGGCCGCCGCATTCGTCCGAGAGCAGGCTGGCATCGAGCACCGGACCGATCGGCCGCAGTTCCTCGCCTTCCAAGGCATAGAAGAACTGCAGGGCCGAGCCGCGCACGGTCAGAGCCAGCCGGACCTTGCCCGCATTGGGGATCTGTACCGGCGCGGCCGGGAAATTCAGCTTGCCGTCTGGCCAGCTCATTTCCGAGGCCAGGATCAGCAGTTCGCGCTGGCCATCCGAATGGGCCGTTACCGCCAGATAGAAGAAGTTGTAGCGGCTGTAATAGGCGGTGAGCCCGGCCATGGTGCGCTCGTCGGTGGCAGTGAAATCCACCACCGTCTCGGCATCATAGGAAAAATGCGTCTGCCGGCGGGCGACCAGCGCCTGTTCGAACCAGGAGCCGATGGATTCGCGACCAAACAAACGTAGTTTGTTGTCTTGAAGGGAGAATATCCGCTCGGATTCGGGGGTACGCAGCCACTGGAAATCGAGCGGCAGGCCCGCTTCGAAGCTGTAGCGCTGTTCGGCCCAGTATTTTTCCTCGTCGCGGGTGCCGGGCACCTCGACATGCAGCGACGGCACCGGGCCGTTCTTGACATAGAGCCAGTCGTCCTCGCCCCAATAGGCTTCCTGGATCGCGGTTTCCCGGCCCAGCACGCAGCGGCGCTCCTGGGTGGTGGGGCGGCCGGTGAGATGGACGAGGAAGGTCTTGCCGTCCGGCGTCTCGACAATGTCGCCATGGCCGGCGCGCTGCAGCGCGGCAAAGGGCGCGTCCTTACTGGTCAGGATATGCTTGTCGGGATGGGTCTCGTAGGGACCGTCGATATTGCGCGAGCGGGCAAAGGTGACGGCATGGTCATAGGCCGTGCCGCCCTCGGCAGTCAGCAGGTAATACCAGCCGTTGCGCTTGTAGAGATGGGGACCCTCGACCAGCTTGAGATCGGTGCCCTGGTAGATGTTCTTGATCGGCCCGACCAGCTTGCCGGCCTCGGGGTCAAATTGCTGCAGGGCGATGCCGGCAAACAGCAGGGGGCGGACGCGATGGTCCCAGATCATGTTGACGAACCATTTCTTGCCGTCATCATCGTGGAACAGGCTGGGGTCGAAACCGGAAGAATTGGTATAGACCGGGTCGCTCCAGGGGCCTTCGATCCTGTCGGCCCAGACGATGAAATTGTGCGCGTCCTTAAATGAGCCGTCCTTGCGCTTGACGTCGGTATAGACCAGCCAGAATTTTTCGCCGTCATGGGTCAGGCAGGGGGCCCAGACGCCGCAGCTGTCGGGATCGCCGCGCATGTCGAGCTGAGCCTTGCGGGTCAGCGGGCGGGTGACCAGCTCCCAGTTCGCCAGATCCCTGGAGTGATGGATCTGCACGCCGGGAAACCATTCGAAGGTCGAGGTGGCGATATAATAGTCGTCGCCAACCCGCAGGATGGACGGATCCGGATTGAAGCCGGGCAGGATGGGATTGGTAAGCTGGGGCATTTTTGCTCCTCGGTGCGACTGATGGGGTCCCTCACGCATTGTTGAGGGTTGTGGGGTGGAATTTGCCCTTGGCTGTCTGGACTAGCCCGGCCAGGAACGGCAATTCAAAGACCGGCTGTTGCACGCCGACCGCAGAAACGAGAACGGAATTTGGATCATCATATTCGTGAGCTGAGCTACTGGAAGAACGTCAAATCCAAGATGCGGCTGCAGCCTTTTGTGCATGCCGTGGAATCCAGTGCGGTGCCGATCGCCATCTCCGATCCGTTTGAGCCGGACGAGCCGCTGGTCTTCGTCAATGAGGCGTTTCTGCGCCTGACAGGGTATGACGAGGATGACGTGCTGGGGCGCAACTGTCGGTTCCTGCAGGGGCCGGATACGCGCCCGGAGGACCGCGTCGCCATTCGTGCCGCGCTGCAGGAGCGCGCCACCACGAGCGTGGAAATTCTCAACTATCGCAAGGATGGCACCCCGTTCTGGAACGAACTGCATATCGCGCCCATGCTCGATGACAGCGGGGAGCTGCTCTATTTCATTGCCACGCAGGTCGATGTCACCGATCGCGTGCAGCGGCAGAACGATCTGCGCGTGGATCTCGACGCCAAGACCGAGGCGCTGCGCGACCAGGCCGAGCAGACCCATCACATGGCGCGAGAAATGACCCATCGCGTGCGCAATTCGCTGGCCCTGATCCAGGCCATGCTGCGCATGCAACTGTCGAGCCTGAAGGACGATACCGCGCGCAATGCCCTGATCGGGGCGTTGAGCCGCATCGGCGCCATTGTGGAAATCCAGCGCATCATCGAGCATGTCGACCTCGATACCAAACTTGAGGTCAGCGAGATCATCGGCTCGATCTGCGCCAAGCTCGACCATATCAGCCGGGCGCATGTGGCGGCTTCGTCGGACCGGATCGAGATCGGCGAGGCGCTGGTGACGCCCATCGCGCTGATCGTTTCTGAACTGGTGACCAATGCGCAAAAGCATGCCTATGACAGTGAGGATGGCGGCATTATCGCGGTGACGGCCCGACGCGAGAGCGGGGGCATCAGGCTGTCGGTGCGCGATGACGGGCGGGGCGTCAGTCCCGATTTCGACCCCCGCCAGGTCAGCGGTTTTGGCATGCGCATGCTGTTGCGGGAGATCGACCATATCGGCGCTACCCTTTCGGTAGAGCGGCTGGACAAGGGGACTGCCTTTGTCGTCAGCATTCCGCCGGCGGCGCTGCTGCAATAGGGACCCGGAGCGCAGGGCGCCCCGGGTCGGGTTGAGCATCAAACGAAGCGGTTGATCAGGTTTTCGAGGTATTCCTGCTGGCCGGACTTTGGCTGCGGGTTGATGTTGTCGGCTTCGACCTTGGCGGCCAGATCGGCCAGGCTGAGCTTGCCGCCGAGAATGTCCTTGCCCAGGCCTTGGCCCCAGCCGGCGTAGCGCGCGTCGACAATCTTGTCATAGCTGCCGTCTTCGATGATGGCCGCCGCTGCCTTGAGCGAGCGGGCGAGCACATCCAGACCGCCAATGTGACCATGCAGCAGGTCGGCCGGATCGAGCGACTGGCGGCGGACGCGGGCGTCGAAGTTGAAGCCACCCTTGCCCAGACCGCCATTCTTGAGGATCTGGTAGAAGGCCAGGGTGGTCTCGGGAACGCTATTGGGGAACTGGTCGGTATCCCAGCCGGACTGGATGTCATTGCGGTTGGCGTCGACCGAACCCAGCATGCCCAGCGAGGCGGCCAAAGCCAGCTCGTGCTCGAAGGAGTGGTTGGCGAGGAAGGCGTGGCCGACCTCGATATTGCACTTCACCTTGGTGTCGAGATCGTACTTCTTGAGGAAGCCATAGACCGTGGCGACGTCGAAGTCATACTGGTGCTTGCTGGGTTCCTGCGGCTTGGGCTCGATGAGGATCTGGCCGGTAAAGCCGATCTTTTCGGCATGCTCGACCACCAGATGGATGAAGCGGGCCATCTGGTCCTGCTCATGGCCGATCTTGGTATTGAGCAGGGTCTCATAGCCCTCGCGACCACCCCAGAGCACATAGTTCTCGCCGCCCAGTTCATGGGTCAGCTCGAGCACGTTCTTCACCTGGGCGGCGCCATAGGCGAAGACCTCGGGATCGGGGTTGGTGGCGGCGCCGGCCATGTAGCGGCGGTTGGAGAAGAGGTTGGCCGTGCCCCAGAGCAGCTTGGTGCGGCTGGACTGCATCTTCTTGCCGAAGATCTCGCCAATGGTGCGCACATTGCGGTTGCTCTCGGCCAGCGTCGCGCCTTCGGGGGCGATATCGGCATCGTGGAAGCAGAAGAAGGGCGAGTCGAGCAGGTCGAAGAACTCGAAGGCTACCTCGGCCTTGAGCTTGGCACCATCCATGCCGGTATCATACCAGGGGCGATCGAAGGTGCGGCCGCCAAAGGGATCGCCGCCCTCATAGGCAAAGGTGTGCCAATAGGCGATGGCGGGGCGGATATGCTCCTCCATGGTCTTGCCGGCGACGATCTCGTTCTTGTTGTAGTGGCGGAAGGCCAGCGGATTAGCGCTCTTGGCGCCCTCGAACTTGACCGGTGCGATGCCCTTGAAAAAATCACTCACGAAATTGCCTCCTCGATGGCGGGGTAGAGTGCGCGATAGCGCGCATATTGGTCGGCATAGGCAGCGGACAGGGTTCTGTCCGGGGTAATGACGGTCTTGATTGCCGGCATGGTCATGACACTGGCGGGGCTGGCGCCCTCGGCGGCACAGAGGCCGAGCCGGGCGGCGCCCAGGGCGCCACCGAAATCGCCGTCCTCGGGCAAAGCGATTTCCATGTCGAGATTGGTCGCGATCAGCTTGAGCCAGAGCGCGGATTTTGAGCCGCCACCCACCGCCAGCAGGCGATCGATTTTCGTACCGGCATCGGCCAGCACGCGCTGGCTGTCGCGGAAGGCAAAGGTCACGCCCTCCATCACGGCCTGGGCAAGCCGGGCCGGATCGGAGAGGTGGCTGAGGCCGACAAAGGAACCGCGGGCAGCGGCATTGTTGTGCGGCGTGCGCTCGCCCGACAGATAGGGCAGGAAGATTTCCTCGCCCGGGCCGGTGAACTGGGCCTCGGCGGCAGCCGACAAGGCGGCCTGTTGCTGGCCGGTGATCTTGCTCAGCCAGTTCAGCGAATCGGTGGCCGACAGGATCACCCCCATCTGGTGCCAGGTATCGGGCACGGCGTGGCAGAAGGCGTGCACGGCGCCTTCGGTATTGGGGCGGAACCGGTCATTGGAAACGAAGAGCACGCCGGACGTACCCAGCGAGACAAAGCCTTCGCCGGGGCGGATGGCGCCGATGCCGCAGGCGGCAGCCGCATTATCGCCGGCGCCGCCGGCCACGACGACGCTGGCATCCATGCCCCAGCGTTGGGCGAATTCGCGCTTGAGCATGGCGGAGGGATCGGAGCCTTCTACCAGGCGCGGCATGTGGCTGCGATTGAGGCCGGTCACCGCCAGCAGGTCGTCGGACCAGTCTCGCTTGCCGACATCGAGCCAGAGCGTGCCGGCGGCGTCACTCATGTCCTCGACATGCTCGCCGGTCAGCAGCAGGCGGATATAGGCCTTGGGCAGCAGCACCTTGGCGATCTTGGCAAAAATCTGCGGCTCGTGCTTGCGCACCCAGGCGATCTTGGGGGCGGTGAAGCCGGGCATGGCAATATTGCCGGCCAGAGCCCGCAGGGAGGGGAGCGCGGCCTCCATTTCCGTGCACTCGGCGGCCGAGCGGCCGTCATTCCACAGGATGCAGGGGCGGAGGACCTCGTCATTGCTGTCGAGCAGGGTGGCGCCATGCATGTGGCCGGAAAGGCCGATGCCGCGCACCGCCGCCAGCTCGGTCGGATGGGATTTGGACAGCTTGTCCACCGCGGCCAGGGTCGCTGTCCACCAGTTGGCCGGGTTCTGTTCGGACCAGCCGGGATGGGGACGGACGGGCTCGACCGCGGCGGCGGTAGCGTCGCCCAGGGCCCGGCCATGCTCGTCGATGAGGAGCGCCTTGACCCCGGACGTGCCGATATCAATGCCGAGATAGGTCATGAGGCACGTACCTCAGACACGGGCAACAAATACATGTGAACGTCCTCCCAGCCCGATTTTCGGGCCCGCCAGTTTGCTTGATTGGCGCTGTTACTAGCGCAGATTGTCGCGCAGGAAAATACCGATTTCAATGGGGTCGGCCGTGACACTGCCCTGGCCGCCCAAAGCCAGGGTCCGCGCTGCCGCCAAAGCGGCGCGAATTTCGCCCTCCGGATTCTGGTCCAGCACCACGTCGATGGCGCCCGATTGCAGGCCGCGTCGGGTCGGGTCGGTCAGTTCATGGGCGATGACGCGCAGTCTCCCAGCGCTCCCGGAGGCCTCGACGGCGGTGACGAGGCCGCCATTGCCGGCGCCCAGATTGTAAAGGCCGCCGAGATTGGGGTGGCGGGCCAGCAGGTCGCTGACCCGGGCCTCGGTCTCGCGCCTTTCGTCATGGCCCTCGATGGGGCCGATCAGGGTGATGGCGGGAAATTCTTCCGCCAGCGCCGCCGCAAAGCCGGCCAGGCGATCGGCGTGATCGCGCAGGTGCAGCGAACCGGCGATGACGGCAATCGTGCCGCCCTGGGGCAGGAAGCGGCCAAGCAGCGCCGCCGCGGTGCGGCCGGCGGCGATATTGTCGATGCCGATGAAATGGCGGCGCAGCGTGCCGGGGAGGTCGGACACCAGGGTCATCACCACGACGCCGCGCCGGCTGGCGGCATCGACAGCCGCGACCACGACCGGCTCCTGGCTGGCGACAATGATGGCGCAGTCGCAGTCGCGCGGATCAAGGCCATCAAGGCTCTGCGCCAAGGCATGGCCGTCGAGCGCCCGGACGCGCCGGGTCTGGATATGCATGCGCTCTGCAAGGGCCGGGCCGGCCCGGCGCGCCACCGCATCGGCGAGGCTGGCCATGAATTCGTTGGAGCCGTCGGGAATAACGAAAGTCAGCCGCAGATCGCGGGCCCGGGCCAGCAGCGAGGCGCCCAGATCGCGCTGGAAACCGATGCTGGCAATGGCGGCTTCGACCTTGGCGGCGGTGGCCGGGCGTACGCCGGGACGACCGTTGAGCACGCGATCGACCGTGGCCAGCGACACGCCGGCGGCGCGGGCCACATCATGGACGGTGGCGCGGCGTTGCAGACCGATTTCGTTCACGCGAACTCCCTGGGTTGTCTTGCGCGAGCTTTGGCAGGGCTCGATAAAAGGTCAAGGGCAACGTTGCAGCGGGACAGAAAAGCAGGCTACAGCTTTGCGCCAATTGATGGGGGAGCAGACCATGGCCATAGCGGTTTCAACTTTCGGCACGCAGGACGACAAGCGGGTAGACCAGTTTTGTCTGGTCAGCGATACCGGCGTCAGCGTCGATCTGATCGGCTATGGCGTGGCGGTGCGCGACTGGCGCGTGCCGGTAGCGGGCGGCGAACGCACCGTGGTGCTGGGCTTTGATACGCTTGACGCCTATGTCGAACACAGCCCGCATTTCGGCGCGCTGGCCGGGCGCGTGGCCAACCGCATCAAGGGCGCGGCCTTTGATCTCAACGGCATGACCTATCGCCTGCCCGCCAATGCGGGTGACCTGCAACTGCATGGCGGCGCCGAGGGTCTCGGGCGCCAAGTGTGGACAGGACAGGCCGACGAGGCCAACAATGCCGTGCGCTTCACGCATTTTTCGCCCGACGGCGCCATGGGCTATCCGGGCAATGTCAATTTTTCGGCGACCTATAGTCTCAAGGGCAATGTGCTGCGGCTCGAACTGGCGGCCACTACTGACACGGCCACCCCGATCAGCCTGGTGCAGCACCAGTATTTCAACCTGGGCACCACTGACACCGTGCTCGACCATACCATCGCGGTCAATTCGAGCGCCTATACCGAACTGGGCGCGGACCTGGCGCCGACCGGCGCCATATTGCCGTCGCGTGGCACCATCTATGACCTGCGCCGGGCGCGGACCATGCGCGACGCCGCCGGGCAGCCGGTGGATTATGACATGGGCCTGGTGCTCGACACCGGCCGCAAGCTGACCGATCCGATTGCCACCGTGGTGGGCCCGGACCAGGCCCTGACGCTCAAGCTGTGGAGCGACCGGCCGGGCGTGCAGGTCTATAACGGCGTCTGGACCGACATCCCGGTGCCGGGACTGGGCGGCAGGAGCTACAAGAAGCACGCCGGCTTCTGCCTCGAGGACCAGGCCTTTGCCGATGCCGTGCACAATCCGCACTTCCCCCATGTGATCTATTCGCCCGAGCGGCCCTATAGCCACTGGTGCGAGATCGAAATCGCCTGAGGCGCCAGCCAGCGGGCGCCGTTGAGCGCCTGCTGACGCCATCTGTCAGGGCATTCAGCAATGGTCTCTCCAACGATCTCTGGAGAAACCCCCATGCAAGCCTTCACCATCGCTATCCCCGACGCCGAGATTGCCGACCTCAAGACCCGCCTTGCCGCAACGCGCTTCCCGAAGAGCCTGGAAGGCGTCGGCTGGGATTATGGCATCGAGGACGGCTTCCTGCGCCGTTTCGTCGCCTATTGGGGCAATGAGTACGATTGGCGCGCCGCCGAGGCCCGGCTCAACAGTTTTGCCCATTTCATCGAGGAGATCGATGGCGAGACGGTGCATTTCGTGCATGTGCGCGGCCGCGGCCAGACCAATGTGCCGATCCTGCTCACCAATGGCTGGCCGTCCAATTTCGTCGAGCTGCTGCCGCTGGTGCCGCTGCTGACCGCGCCGGTGGATGGCGTGGCCTTCGATGTCGTCATTCCCTCGCTGCCCGGCTTTGGCTTTTCGGGCCAGCCGACCCGGCCCGGCATGAATCTCAGTGCCGTAGCGCCGCTGTGGGCCGAGCTGATGACGCGGCTGGGCTATGACAAATTCCTCATTTCCGGTTCGGATATGGGCGGCGGCACCGAAATGGCGCTGGTGCGCGACTTTCCGCAGCGGCTGATCGGGGCGCATTACGTCAATGTCTATTCGGGCTTTGCTCGCCCGGACGAGCCGACTTCCGAAGAACAGGCCTATTTCGGCAAGGTCGATTACTGGACCTTTGCCGAGAGCGCCTATGCCATGATCCAGGGCACCAAGCCGGCGACGCTGGCGGTGGGGCTCAATGATTCCCCGGCCGGGCTGGCCGCCTGGATACTCGAGAAGTATCGCAGCTGGAGCGATGATGGCGGGGACATTGCCAATGCCTTCGAGTTCGAAGACCTGGCGACGATTCTTTCGGTCTACTGGTTCACCCAGACCATTGGCAGTTCGGTGCGGCTCTACAAGGAGGCCTTTGCCGATAGCGAGCTGACCCAGAAGGCGCCCGAACACGACGTGCCGCATGCCGTGCTGCTGCCGCCAGCCGACAATCCGGCGCCGCGCGCCTGGGGCGAACGGCATCTGCGCAATATCGTGCGCTGGACGGCACTCGACCAGGGCGGACATTTTCCGGCGCTCGAAGTGCCCGAGGCAATGGCGCATGACATCAGGGCCTTCCATGGGCAGATATCCTAGCCACCGCCCGGAGTTTGGCGGTGTTGGCGCCGTGCGTAAAATCTGGCATCCAAGACGCCCAGGAGTGAACCAAGCATGGACAAGACCGAGCGCCTGTTTGCCGTCATGGACGCGCTGCGCCGCCACCGACGGCCGGTCACGGCGGCGAGCCTGGCCGAAGAGCAGGGCGTTTCGGTACGCACGCTCTATCGCGACGTGCAGACGCTTATCGGACTGGGCGCGCCGATCGATGGCGAGGCGGGGGTCGGCTATATGCTGAAACCCGGCTTTTTCCTGCCGCCGCTGATGTTTACCCCCGAGGAACTCGAGGCGCTGGTGCTGGGCGCGCGCTGGGTGGGGGCGCAGCCCGATGACGGACTGGGCGCGGCGGCGCAGAACGCGCTGGCCAAGATCGCCACCGCCTCGCCAGAGGACCTGCGCGACCGGATCAATGATACGGGGCTGTGGCCGGTGGCGGTATGGAGCGCCAATTCACGACGCCCGATGCCGATTCTGGGCCAGGTGCGCCAGGCCATGCGCACGGAAAAGGCGCTGCAGATATCCTATCAGGACGAGGCCGGCACCCCCAGCGAGCGGGTGATCTGGCCGGTGCAGCTGGCCTATTACGAGGGCAAGCAGACCATTGCCGCCTGGTGCTGCCTGCGCCAGGCCTTCCGCAATTTCCGCACCGACCGCATCGTCGCGCTGACGGTGACCGATGCGCGCTATGGCAAGCGCCGAGCGGTGCTGGAAAAGGAATGGCGCGACAGCTGGCAGCATGACTGGCCCAGCAATGGCGGGCAGGGGCGCTAGGCCACGACCAGCGCCGCGGTCAATCCGCGAGGATACCCTTGAGCGCGCGCCGGGCTGCCTTGAGCACGGCCGGATCGGTGCGGTAGAACCAGTTTCGCCCCTGCTTGTCGAGCAGCAGCAGGCCGGCGGTGCGCAGCACCCGCAGATGCTCGGATACGGTGGCTACCGCCAGGCTGGAGAGGTCGGCCAGTTCCCCGGCGGCGCGCGGCCGGTCGCGGCAGGCGAGCAGGAACAGCCTTCGATCGGGATGCGACAAAGCCCGGAGCACGGCATCGAGATCGATTTCGCTCACGCCTGGATCAGGGTCAGGACATTGCCGGCGGGATCGGCGATGCGGGCTTTTTTCACCCAGCCATTGTCGGTCGCTGGCAGCACGACCTGCCCACCCTGCTGCTCGGCCAGCTCAAGGGCGGCCGGCAGGTCGGCCACAACCACGCCGAAGATCAGCGATGCGCTGGGGGTTTCGACCAGCGCGCCATCGGGGCTGCCGGGTGGTGTCGCCACCATGGCATAGCCCGGTCCCCGGGGCGTGACATCCCAGCCAAACAGCGCGGTGTAGAAGCGCTGCAGGGGTTCGAGCTCGGGGCCGGCAATGTCGAAATGGCCGAAGCCATTGATGGAATGAGGTTTTTGAAGCTGCGCCATGGCAGTCTCCATAGTTCGTATAGAGCCGAAGTATCCAATAGATAATTCGTCGTTAGCCGAACTGTCAACGGCTAGGCCATGCGGCCGTAGAGGCTTTCCGGCCGGATATTGGCATCGAGTTCGAAGCGGTGATCGGCGGGGGGATGGGCGCGCTGACCACATTGCAGGCGCGGGCAGATGCGGCAGCCCACGCCGATGGGCACCAGCTGGCTGTCGCCGGCCAGGTCCATGCCATCGGCATAGATCATTTCCCTGGCGTGCTGGATGGCGCAGCCCAGGCCGATGGACATGTAGCGGCGCGGCGCATTGTAGCGATGATCACCTTTGACGATGGTGCGGGCAATGCAGAAATAACGTTGGCCGTCGGGCATCTGGCTCAATTGCAGGTTGATGCGCTCGGGGGCGAGGAAGGCCGAATAGATGTTCCAGCGTGGGCAGGCGCCAGAATGGCGCGGGATGTGAATGCCTGACAGCGAGAAGCGCTTGGAGATATTGCCGGCAATGTCGGTGCGCACCAGATGCAGGGGAATGCCGGCGGCGCCGGGCCGCTGCAGCGTCGTCATGCGGTGGCATACCTGCTCGAAGCTGGCGCCGAAACGACGGCCGATGCGCTCGATGTCATAGCGATAATCGCGGCAGGCGCGCAGGAAGGGTGCATAGGGCATCAGCAAAGCCGCGGCGAAATAGGCGGCCAGCACATTGCGCGCCAGCGCCGGCGCGTCGCCCTCGGGCAGTTCGGCAGCGGCAATGATCGCCTCGATCTCGGCACTGGCGGCCAACTGGCCCAGATGGTGGGCGGTCAGGAACAGGCCCGATTCCGCGGGCAGGATGTCGGAGATCAGCAGATGGTTGCGCTGCGGGTCGAACTGACGCGCAATGCCGTGCGGCAGCGAGGCCAGGCTCTGCTCGATACCAAAGACATTGAGCAGATAGCTGCGCAGGCCAAGCTCGAGATTGTCGGCGGCGCGGTCGATATCGGCGCGAATGCGCTCGGCCGCGGCCTCGAGCGCCGGGAAGTGGTTGGCATTTTCCTGCAGGAAATCGGAAATGGCGTCGGTGGCGAGATGAAAGGGTTCGGTGACGCCCGCCACCGCCGGCGCCGGGCCGGTACGGGCCACCAGACGGTAGCGGTCATAAAGCCGGAGCATGGCGCGAGCGGCGGCCGGATTGGCCTGGACCAGGTCGCGGATATCAAGATTGGTCACGTCGCTGTCGGCAAAGAGATCATCGCCGAAGGCCTCCATCAGGTCGCCCAACAGCCGGCCCTCATCGCTGTCGACCAGATCGCCCGGCTCGACGCCGAAATAACCGGCAATGGCAAACAGCAGCGGCACGGTGACCTTGCGGCGATTGTGCTCGATCAGGTTGAGATAGCTGGCCGAAATCCCCAGGCCCGCTGCCAGGTCGGCCTGGGCCAGGTGACGGGCGCGGCGCAGCCGCTTGATGGCGCCGCCAATCTGGCTGTCCGGACTGTTGTTCACGCTGGCCTCCTCGCCACTCTTTACAGGCTTTACAAAACCGTCTGCCATCTTGTGTGGCGATTTACAGCTTTACTGGGCTTGTAGCGCTTATTTCTTGCATATCACTGCCGCTTGTCAAATATTTACAGCAACAGCGTGAGGAGACTTTAGGATGAGCCCAGCCAGCAGCGAACGCGAGGAATATCTGACCATCATTGCCCCCACGGCCAGTGCGGCCATGGCCCAGTTCAAGGCGCGGGACCTGGCCGCGCAGGGCTATGCCATTGCCAACAAGATCGGCCGGCACCAGTTTTCGCTGGTCGGCGCCGAAGGCAGCAGCACGCTGTTTTCCGGCGAGGGGCTGATCGCCGCCACCTTCAGCCGCAGGGTGGCCGGCTAGGAGCCAGCTTTCGACAGCGCTCCTGGTGAGTCTGTCGAACCGAACCCCTTGTTCCACGTGAATCAGCAACACCGCCGGCCCACCGGACCGGCGGAGCCATGTCCAAACCGAGGAGAACCGACATGCTCGACAAGCCAAGACTGCCCGCCGCCTTTCCCACCCCCGATTATGCGCCCGATCGCTGGCGGCTGATCGAGCGGACCTATGGTCCGGCCGATGTGACCCGGCTGGCTGGCTCGCTGCCGATCCGGCATACGCTCGCCGAGAACGGCGCGCAGCGGCTCTGGGAACTGCTCAGGAGCGAGGATTTCGTGCCGACACTGGGTACCTTTACCGGCAACCAGGCGGTGCAGCAGGTCAAGGCGGGGCTCAAGGCCATCTATCTCAGCGGCTGGCAGGTGGCGGCCGATGCCAATAGCTCGGGCAATATGTATCCCGACCAGAGCCTTTATCCGGTCGACAGCGTGCCCAGCGTGGTCAAGCGCATCAACAAGGCGCTGCAGCGCGCCGACCAGATCCAGACCATGGAACAGGCGGAGGGCGTGGCCACCACCGATCTCGACTTCTTCGTGCCGATCATTGCCGATGCCGAGGCCGGTTTCGGCGGTGCGCTCAATGCCTTCGAGCTGATGAAGGCGATGATCGAGGCGGGCGCCGCGGCGGTGCATTTCGAGGACCAGCTGGCCAGCGAAAAGAAATGCGGCCATCTGGGTGGCAAGGTGCTGGTGCCGACCAGCCAGTTCATCCGCACGCTCAATGCGGCGCGGCTGGCCGCCGATGTGATGGGCGTGCCCACGCTGATCATGGCGCGCACCGATGCCGAGGCGGCCCGACTGATCACCTCCGATATCGATCCCTATGACGCGCCCTTCGTCACCGACGAGCGGACGCCGGAGGGCTTTTACAAGCTCAAGGGCGGCATCGATGCGGCCATTGCCCGGGGCATTGCCTATGCGCCCTATGCTGACCTGATCTGGTGCGAGACCTCAAAGCCGGACCTGGCCGAGGCGCGCAAGTTCGCCGAGGCGGTGCGCAAGGTCCATCCCGAGCAGATGCTGGCCTATAACTGCTCGCCGAGCTTTAACTGGGCCAAGCATATGGACGAGGCGGCGATGGCCTCGTTCCAGCGCGAGATCGCGGCGATGGGCTACAAATACCAGTTCATCACGCTGGCGGGCTTCCATAATCTGAGCCTAACCACGTTCGAGCTGGCCCGCGCCTACAAGGAAGAGGGCATGGCTGGCTACAGCCGGCTGCAACAGGCCGAGTTTGCCGCCGAGAAGCATGGTTTTTCCGCGGTGCGGCACCAGCGCGAGGTGGGCACCAGCTATTTCGACGCCGTCTCGATGGCGGTGAGCGAAGGCAAGAGTGCGACGACCGCCATGAGCGAAAGCACCGAAACGGCGCAGTTCCACTAGGCCCCTAGGGCAGGGCGACGCTGACCCAACCCATGGCCAGCGCCGCCAGGCCGATGACATGAAGCAGGGCAATGGCCCAGGTGGTGGCGACAAAGCGCGGCTTGACCGTCTTGTGGCGATAGACTTCCTGGGCCGCCAGGCCGCCGATAATGCCGAAGCAGAAGTCAACGACATGCAGGTTGAGTTCGCTGACGCGCCAGCGACCGCTGAGCGCGTAAAGCTTGTCGAAGCGATAGAGCAGGGCCGAGGCGGCGCCCATCAGGGCATAGGTGCCGCCCAGCCAGACCGGCGCCCGATCGGTGCCGATGGCCAGCAGGATCAGCAGGGTCATCATGGTAGCGGCGGCCGTCCGCAGCCCGACCTTGTAGCGCGAGACCGCGCCGGATGGCCGCTTGATGTCGGCCATGCTGCGCTCGGGCAGCGGCGCGGCAACGGCCACCGCGACATTGATTGCCGCCGGACGGCCATTGCGACCACTGGCAACGTCATAGGACAGTCGATCGCCGATGCGCGGACGCGTCTGGCCCTCGGCCAGCTTGGAAATATGGACATAAAAGTCGTTGCCGGCGGCGTCACGCACGAAGCCGAAGCCACCCTTGTTGTTCCACTGCACCAGTTCGCCAGATCTTGGCATAGCATCCTTCGCATCGCAGCCGGCAAGCCAGGCGACGGGCCTGCATCGAGGTCCGCACGGGGGGCTTGATTGCGCTTGTTGTCCGGCGTTAGGCTTTGCCCATTGCGGGCCACCAGTCATTGCGTCGAATTGCCGAGCCATTCAACCAATTCTTGTCATTGCCATGTCAGAATCAGCCAAACGGTTTGTCATCAGCCAGCTCGAGCGGACCGGCCTTGTCCCCAACGGACCCGATCCTGCCGATCCGCGGATCCACAATGATGCCCTCTGGGGCCGGGTGTTGCGCGACGGCACGCTGGGGCTGGGCGAGGCCTATATGGATGGCTGGTGGGATGCCGAAGCGCTCGACCAGTTTCTGTTCCGGCTGATCAGGGCCGATGTGCAGAAGGCTTTTCCCAGGGACCTGGCAGTGATGTGGAGCCTGGCGCGGGGCAAGCTGCTCAACCTGCAGCGGCTGCGCGTCACCGAGGTGGCCGAGAAGCACTATGACATCGGCAATGACCTTTACGCCGCCATGCTGGACAGGCGCATGATCTATTCGTGCGGCTACTGGAAGGACGCCAGCGATCTGGACGCGGCGCAGGAGGCCAAGCTCGACCTGATCTGCCGCAAGATCGGGCTGGCGCCGGGCATGCGCATTCTCGATATCGGTTCGGGCTGGGGTGGCTTTCTGCAGTTCGCCGCCGAGCGCTATGGCGTCTCCGGCGTCGGCGTCACCGTCAGCAAGGAACAGGCGGCGCTGGCCAATGCGCGGACGGCACATCTGCCGGTGGAAACAAGGCTGCTCGACTACCAGGCGCTCGATGGCAGCTTTGACCGGATCATCTCGATCGGCATGTTCGAGCATGTCGGCTACAAGAATTACCGGGCCTATTTCGAGAAGGCGGCGAGGCTGCTGGTACCGGACGGGCTGATGCTGCTGCATACCATCGGCGGCAATACCAGCACCACCCATGGCGACCCCTGGAGCGAAAAGCACATCTTCCCCAATGGCATGCTGCCGTCGGTGAGCCAGGTCGGCCGGGCCATCGAGGGGCTGTTCGTGATGGAAGACTGGCACAATTTCGGCGCCGATTACGACACCACGCTGATGGCCTGGCTGGCGCGTTTCGAGGCCGCCTGGCCGCAATTGGCAAGTCGCTATGACCAGCGCTTCTACCGGATGTGGCGCTATTATCTCAACGTCTTTGCCGCCTCCTTCCGGGCGCGGCAGATCAGCCTCTGGCAGGTGGTGCTCTCGCCCCGCGGCGTGCTGGGCGGCTATACCAGCCGGCGCTGAGGCGGATTCACGTGAAACACTTATGCACAGTTTGTGCACAGGCTGTCGCCTCACCGGGCGCCGGCCGGTTCACGCCTTGCCCAGATTGAGCCGATAGCTCAGCGCTTCGGCGATATGGGGGCGGGTGACGCGGTCGCTCCCGGCCAGGTCGGCCAGGGTGCGCGCGACCTTGAGCACGCGGTGATAGGCGCGGGCGGAGAGGTTGAAGCGCTCGGCGGCCTGCAGCAGCAGCGCCTGGCTCTCCCGGTCCGGATTGACCATGGCCTCGATCAGGCTGGGGCCGGCGGCGGCATTGGTATGCAGCCCTGTGGCGCCGTGTTCGAGGAAGCGCTGGCGCTGGCGGTCGCGCGCCGCGGCGACCCGGGCGGCCACGGCAGCAGAGCTTTCGCTGGCGGTGGCGGGCGCGATCATGTCGGCGGCGGTCACGGCGGGCACATCGATACGGATATCGATGCGATCAAGGAAAGGGCCGGAGACACGGGCCTGATAATCGTCGGCGCAGGCGGCGCCGCGGCGGCAGGTATGGCCGGGCGTGCCGGCCAGACCGCATTTGCAGGGGTTCATGGCGGCAATCAGCTGCACCCGGCTGGGATAGGAAATGCGGGCATTGGCGCGGGCAATGACGGTCTCGCCCGATTCAAGTGGCTGGCGCAGGCTGTCGAGCACGCCGGGCGCGAATTCGGGCAGTTCGTCGAGGAACAGCACGCCATTATGGGCCAGGCTGACTTCACCGGGGCGGACCCTGAGGCCGCCGCCCACCAGGGCCGCCATGGAGGCGGAGTGATGCGGCGCGCGGAACGGCCGGCGGTCGGAAATCGCCCCGCCGACCAGTTCGCCGGCAATCGACTGGATCATCGAGACATCGAGCAGTTCGCGCGGGTTGAGCGGCGGCAGGATGGAGGGCAGCCGTGCCGCCAGCATGGACTTGCCGGCGCCGGGCGGGCCGATCATCAGCAGGTTATGGCCGCCGGCGGCGGCGACTTCGAGGGCCCGCCGCGCCACCTGCTGGCCGCGGACCTCGCTGAGGTCGGGCAGGGCGGCGCCGGGCACGTGCCGAGCCGGCAGCGGGCGGGGCGCGCGCTGGTGGCCGGTCAGGTGATTGGCCAGCGCCAGCAGGCTCTCGGCGGCGACGATGTCGAGGCCCTCGCCGGCCCAGGCCGCCTCCGGACCGGAGGGGGCGGCGCAGATCAACCCCAGATCGCGGCTCTGGGCGGCGATGGCGGCCGGCAGCACGCCCCCGACATGGGCCAGCCGCCCGTCCAGCCCCAGTTCGCCCAGCGCCAGATAGCCATCGAGCGCATCCTGGGGGATGGCGCCGATGGCCGCCATGACGCCCAGGGCAATCGGCAGGTCATAATGGCTGCCCTCCTTGGGCAGGTCGGCAGGTGCCAGATTGACGGTAATGCGCTTGGGCGGCAGGCCGATGCCCGAGGCGAACAGCGCGGCGCGCACCCGTTCGCCCGATTCCTTGACCGCCTTGTCGGGCAGGCCGACCAGGATGAAGTTGGGGTTGCCCGGCGCAATCTGCACCTGGACGTCGACCGGCACGGCCTCGATACCCTCAAACGCGACGGTGGCGACACGGGTGCCCATGCCTGTTCCCTCTGACCCCACTGACAAATCTAGCAAAGCCGGTGGCGCCAAACAAGAACGTAGAGCGAACGAAAAATGGCCTGTTAACTACGGCATGCGCCACAATGGTTAATCTAAGCTTTGATTAACCGCGACATGTTGATTGAAAGGCAGGTTTTTGTTCCGCGTAGAGTGCTGCCCTCATGAAGTTCCGCCGACCTTTTCCCTCGTCCGTCACGATCGCAAAGGGTGTGCTGGGGGCGCTGCTGGCCGGCATTCTGGTGGCCTGTTCCTCGGGCGGCGGCCTCTATGGCCCGATCCAGGGCGATAACCGCCCACATGCCGGGGTCGATCGCGCCCGCGCCATGCCGGTGCAGGGGATCGACGTGGCCCGCTATCAGGAGAACATCGATTTTCGCGCCGCCTTCCAGGCCGGCACGCATTTCGTCTTCATGAAGGCGACCGAGGGCAAGGATTACCTGGACCCCAATTTCCGCACCAACTGGGCGCGGGCGCGCGAGGCCGGCATGCCGCGCGGCGCCTATCACTTCATGGCCTGGTGTTCGCTGGCCTCCGAGCAGGCTGCCTGGTTCGTGGCCAATGTGCCCAATGATCCCGATGCCCTGCCGCCCGTGCTGGACCTCGAGTGGAATCACCTCTCGAGCTGCAAGAACAAGCCGAGCCGCGCCGATGCGCTGGAGAAGATCCGGGTGATGCTGGACGCCATGGAGCGGCATACCGGCAAGCTGCCGATCATCTACACCGACATGACCTTCCACCGCGAGGTGCTGGAAAACGAGTATTTCCCCAATGCGTTCTGGCTGCGCTCGACCGCGGCCGAGCCGCATGAGCGCTATAGCAACCGCACCTGGACCTTCTGGCAGTGGACGCAGACCGGGGTGGTGCGCGGCGTGCGTGGCGAGGTCGACCGCAACGCGTTCTACGGCAACCAGAATGACTGGCTGACCTTCCTGATGACCGGCTGCGATCCGCGCGCCATTGCCACCCTGGCGCCAACCGGGCGTTGCCTGCCGTCCAAGTAGGCCGACACGCGAGCCAGCGGGCAAGGCAGGCCTTGCCAGCGCTGGGGGGCGGGGCTAGCGTCAAACGGTATTGATGCGGGTCCTGTGGCCCGCACTGAGGAGATCGATGATGGCCAAGGGTCAGATGAAGAGCAACAAGGAAGCCAAGAAGCCGAAAAAGGACAAGGTGGCTGCCGTCAAGCAGGTCACGGGTCTGGGTTCAGGCAGCGCCGGCAATTCGGCCAAAAAGTAGGATCGTGGATGATGTGGGGGCGGTCGACAGGGTCGATCGCCCTTTTTGCCGACTGGCGCCAGGCAGAGCCGCCGCGCTCAGGCCGCGCCGGTCGATAGCGGCAGCAGGATTTCCGAGCGGGGCGCCGCCACCGAGCCGGCATTGGCAGCGCAGAGCGCCAGAATCAACAGGGTCAGGACGACGGCAATCCGCATGATGGCACCTTGCGTTGCGGCAGGTCCCTTGATGTGAACCGATCGACCCGGCCGGTCAACGCCGGCCTTAAGAGTTGATTAACGCTGCAGACCCCGCTGCCGGTTGCACCCGGGACGGTTCAGGCGCCAAACAGGGCGCTGGAGCGGATACCGTCAAAAACGAACTGCACGGCCAGGGCCGCCAGCAGGATACCGACGACGCGGGACACCACGGCCAGGCCGGTGACCCCGAGCAGGCGCTGGATGGGAATGGCCAGCAGCAGCGTCAGCCAGGCCAGGAACAAAATCACCACCACCGCGGCCAGCACGGCCCAGTATTCGGCAGGGGACCGCGTGCCCGTGCTCAGCAGAATCACCGCGCTGATGGCGCCTGGTCCGGCCAGCAGCGGCATGGCCAGCGGAAAGACGGCGATGTCGTCGCGCGAGCGCGCCTCTACCTCTTCTTCGTCGGTTATATCGGTGCCACCGGAATGGCGGGCAAAGACCATGTCGATGGCGATCAGGAACAGCAGCAGGCCGCCGGCGGTGCGCAAAGCCGGAATGGTGATGCCGAAGACACCCAGAATGGCGTTTCCCAGCACAGCGAACAGCAGCAGGATGACGCCGGCAATGATGACGCCGCGGGTGGCAAAGGCAAAGCGCTGCTTGGCGGTATTGCGCTTGGTCAACGCGGCAAAGATGAAGGCGATATCGGCCACGCCCACGGTGGCAAACAGGGTGGCAAAGGCGGCCAGGAAGGTCGTGGTGGGCATGACGCTGCTCCAGTTTTCTTCCTTCTACGGCATTTGCGACACGCGGCCAACCTTGCCAGTGCCGGCCGGCCCTCCTAGGGTCGCGCCTGGTCAGCCGGAGCCCCATGATGCGCGACACAGGCGAAATTCGCGGCATCCTGTTCGACAAGGACGGGACGCTGATCGATTTCAACCAGACCTGGTTCGGCATCATCACCGCTCTGGCCCGTCAGGCCAGCGGCGGGGATGAAAGCGCCGCACGCACGCTGATCGGGCAGGGCGGCTATGACTGGAGCCAGCAGAAATTCGTCGGCGGTTCGGTGGTGGCGGCCGGCACGATCGAGGATCTCGTCGATCTCTGGCACCCGAGCTTGCCCGAGTCGGAACGCCTGGCTCGCATTGCCGCCTATGACGCCGTGGCCGTCGCCGAAGGCAGCCGCCGGGCCGTGGGCATTGGTCCCTTGCAGCAGACGCTGACAGCGCTGGGGGAACGCGGCCTGCTGCTGGGCATCGCCACCAATGATTCGGTCGCCGGCGCCCGGGCCACCGCCGCGGCGCTGGGAGTGACTGATCACTTTGCCACCATTATCGGCTATGATTGTGTTGCCCGGCCCAAGCCCTGGCCGGACCAGCTGGCGCTGTTTGCCGCCCGCACGGGCCTAGTGCCCAGCGCCATCGCCATGGTGGGCGACAACAGCCATGACCTCGACATGGCCCATGCCGCCGGGGCCGGCCTGGCCATCGGCGTGCTGTCGGGCAATAGCAGCCGCGCCGAACTGGCGGGCCTGGCCGATATCATCGTCGATAGCATTGCCGACCTGCCAGCGCTGTTTGCGGGGCGCTAGAGCAGCCGCGCCAGCGTCGCCAGACCGGCCAAAGCGAGCAGGGCCAGGGCATCGAGCCAGCCGCGCGAGCGGCCGAGCCAGGCCGGCTTTGGTCGGGTGCTTGGCAAAAACCTGACCAGCCAGAGCGCGCCAAAGAGCACCCAGACGCCAAAGAAGGCCACCATAACCAGATCGGCCCAGCCAGATCGGTTGAAGCCGACCATGATGCGGGTAATGCCGGCGCCGAGCAGGATGAACAGCAGATAGGCGCCGGTCATGGCGGCGGAGTTGCGCCAATAGGGCAGGGTCAGGGTCTGGCTAGCCTGCTGGTTGCGACGCCAGCGGCGGAACAGGAACCAGGACAGCGCCGCCAGGACCAGCCCGACCAGCAGCGCCATCAGGCGCGGCGCTTTTCGATGGCGTCCCAGATCAGCACGGCGATGTCGGGGCCACCGAAGCGCTTGATCTCGCGGATGCCGGTGGGGGAGGTGACGTTGATCTCGGTGAGATAGTCACCGATGACGTCGATGCCGACAAAGATCATGTCTCGCGCCTTCAGCGCCGGGGCGATCGTCGCGCAGATTTCCCGCTCGCGGGCCGTGAGTTCGCTCAGTTCCGGCCGGCCGCCGACATGCATGTTGGAGCGCGCCTCGCCATCGGCGGGGATGCGGTTGAGCCCGGCCACCGGCTCGCCATCGACGATGATGATGCGCTTGTCGCCCTTGCGCACGTCGGGGAGATATTTCTGGATCATGAAGGGTTCGCGGTAATTGGCCTCGAACAGTTCCAAAAGACTGGCGAGGTTATGGTCACCCTCCTGGATGAAGAACACGCCGGCGCCGCCATTGCCGTAGAGCGGCTTGACGATGATATTGCCATGTTCGCGGCGGAAGGCGTGGATCATGGCACGGTCGCGCGTCACCAAAGTTGGCGGCATCAGCTCGGGGAATTCGGTGACGAGGATTTTTTCGGGCGCATTGCGCACGGCGGCGGGCGGATTGACCACCAGCGTCTTGGGGTGCAGCCGCTCGAGCATGTGGGTGAGCGTGATATAGTTCATGTCAAAGGGCGGATCCTGGCGCATATGGATCACGTCCTGGGTCGAGAGATCCACACGGCTGGCCTCGCCCAGCGTGAAGTGCTCGCCCCGGGGCTTGTCGAAGACCTCGATCGGGGCCGCCAGCGCCGTCACCACATTGTCGCGTAGCGCCAGGGTGTCGGGGGTGTAGTGCAGCAGCTTGTGGCCGCGCGCCTGCGCCTCGAGCATCAGGGCGAAGGTGGAATCGCCATTGGGGTTGATGGTGGCGACATGGTCCATCTGGACCGCGACGTTGAGTTTCATTCTGGCCTCATCTGCACTGGCATGGCGCGCGAAGGCCCTGGTCGGGCGAAACGCGCTGCGCGTTGATGGCACGGCGGGGCGGCGCTGTCGATTGCTGCGGCCGCTGGAGGGCCGTTGCGGCGGTGGCGCTCAGCCGCCAAAGGCGTTGGCCAGGTGATAGGGCCAGCGCCAGCGCGCCAGGAAGATGACGTCGAAGCGCCGGTCCCGGCCGGCCAGACGGGGGTTTCGGGATAGCCAGTAATCCGCCGCCCGGACGATGCGGCCCCGGTTGATAGATTCAAAGGTTGCCAGCAGGCTCTCCGCCCGGGCGCGCGCCTTGACCTCGACAAAGACGATCGTGCCCCAGCGCTCGGCGATCAGATCGATTTCGCCCAGGGGCGTCCTGTAGCGCCGGGCCAGGATGCGGTAGAATTTGAGCCGCAGATACCAGGCGGCCAAAGCCTCGCCGCGATGGCCACCGCGATAGGCAGCGATGCGCGCCTTACTGCCGGGCTTTAAGGGCGAGCGCGGCATCATAGACATCCTTGCGCTTGAGCTTGTACTGGGCGGCGATAACGTCAACGGCGGCGCGCAGCGGCTGGTCAGCCATAGCGGCCAATAGCGCCGCCTGCCAGTCGGCCGCCTCGGGGGCAGCAGGCGCGGCGGCACCGGCCACCACAACTACTGCCTCGCCCTTGGTTTCGGTGCCGGCAAACTCGGCGGCGAGCGCTGCTAGCGTGCCGCGATGGACGCGTTCAAAGCGCTTGGTCAGTTCCAAAGCCACCGCCGCCTGACGATCACCAAAGACCTCGGCCATGGCGGCCAGGCTATCGTCGAGCCGGCGCGGGCTTTCGTAGAACACCATGGTTTCACGTGAATCGCTGAGCGCTTTGAGCGCATTGAGGCGGGCGCCGGCCTTGGGCGGCAGGAAGCCGTGAAAGGCAAAGGCGTCGGTGGGCAGGCCGGCCACGACCAAAGCCGAGAGCAGAGCGGAGGCGCCGGGAATGGCAAAGACGGGCAGGGCGGCCTCGGCCATGGCGCGGATCAGCGGGAAGCCGGGATCAGAGAGCAGCGGCGTGCCGGCATCGGAGATCAGCGCGAAACAGCCGCCGGCGGCGATGCGGGCGACGATGTCGTCGGCCTTGGCGCGCTCATTGTGCTCGTGCATCGCGATGCGGCGGGTGCGGATGCCATAGTGATCGAGCAGGCGGGCGGACATGCGGGTGTCCTCGCAGAGCACGGCGTCGACGGCGGCCAGGGTTTCCAGCGCCCTTATGGTGATGTCGCGCAGATTGCCGATCGGGGTCGCCACGACATAGAGGCCGGGAGCGAGCGGGGGCGCGACAAAGGTGGTACCGGCGATGAAATAGCCGGGGGTGGGATCAGCCATGCGCGACGGTTTCCTGGCAACTAGAGGGCATTGAGACTTGGTTAAGCAATTGCGACCAGAATGTTAACATACTGTTCGCAATTTACGGCCAAGGGCGACGTTAGATCGAATGGCAGGTGATGGCATAGCACGGGTACTGGGCGCCGTCGGCCTCTTGGTGCTGGCGGGCTGTTCGCCGATCCATATTGCCTCGCGCACCATCGATTTCGGCTTGGGCCCGAGCCAGCAGCAGGCCGCGGCCAATCCCGCCCTGACGCCGCTGACACCGACCGGCCCCAGCCAGCAATTCGGCCGCGGCCCGGTACAGGTGAGCCTCTTGCTACCGCTGAGCGGGGATCCAGGCCTTGCCGCCGTCGGGCAATCGATGGCCAATGCCAGCCAGCTGGCCATGGCCTTCATCGAGGCCAATCCGAACATTGCGGAAAATACCACCATCACGCTGCGCGATACCGGCGGCTCGGTCGCCGGCGCGACAGCCGCCACCAGCGCCGCCATCGCGGCTGGCGCCAAGCTCATCCTGGGGCCGCTGCAGGGCGATGCGGTGATGGCCGCCGGGGCCGTAGCCCGCTCGGCCGGGGTGCCGCTGATCGGCTTTTCCAACAATCCGGCGGCGGCCGTGCCCGGCGTCTACCTGCTCAGCGTCCTGCCGGACATGGAAATGAAGCGGGCCCTCGACGCGGTCAAGGCTGGCGGCCGGCGCGGCGTCGCCGGGGCCTTTCCGGGCTCGGCCTTCGGCCAAGCGCAGCAGGCCGCCTTCCGGCAGCAGGCCATGCTGGCCGGCTTCGCGCCGAGTGCGGTTTATACTTTCAGCAGCCCCGCCGAGGCGGCCCAGATCGTGGCCCAGGCCAAGCCGCTGATCGACAAGGGGATGATCGATACGCTGTTCCTGCCCGACCGGGCGAGCGCCCCTGGCTTTGCCGCCGCCCTGACCCAGGCGGGGGTGAGTCCGACGGACGTGCAGATCGTCGGCTCGGCCGACTGGCAGGGCGATACCACGATTCTAGCGACCCCAGGCCTGGCGGGGGCAATCTATCCGGCGGTCGACCCGGCCGGCCTGACTGCGATCCGGGCCGATTACCAGGCGCGCTTCGGCGCCGCGCCGCATGCTTTGGCGACCCTGGCCTATACCGCCACGATCCTGGCCAATGTGAATACGCTGTCGCTGGCCAATCCGCCCTATGGCGCGGCGCTGCTAACCAGCCCCACCGGCTTTAATGGCCGCGACGGTGTGTTCCGCTTCCGCGCCGACGGACGCAGCGATTATGCGCTGGCCATCATGCGCGTGGCGCCGGGCGGGGCGGTCCAGGTCGAGGGCGCAAAACTCTAGCAGGGTATTTTCCCGTGTCCGTCGTCGTGTAATCTGGTCCCGAACCGGAGATGTCCGATGACAGTATGGATCTGCAAGACCTGTGGTGCCCACCATCCCCCTGGCGATGCGCCTCCGCTTGGCTGCGCCATCTGCCTGGACGAGCGGCAATATGTCGGTGCGAACGGGCAGGAATGGCTTGATCGCGACAGCCTCCGTACCAGCCATGCCAATGACTGGCGCGAGATCGAACCGGGACTGAGCGGCATCGGCCTGGTACCGACAATCGCCATTGGCCAGCGGGCGCTGCTCGTGCAGACGCCGGCTGGCAATGTGCTGTGGGACTGCGTGCCGATGCTGGACGACACCACCGCGGCGCGCCTGCTGGCGCTGGGCGGGGTCAAGGCGATGTGCTTTTCGCACCCGCATTTTTATACCGGCATGGTGGAATGGAGCGAGGCGCTGGGCGGCGTGCCGATCCGGCTGCCCGAGGCGGACCTGGCCCATGTGATGCGGCCCAGCCCGCTGATCGAGCCCTGGAGCGGCGACCGGCTGGACATCCTGCCCGGCGTCACCGTGCATCGGCTGGGCGGGCATTTTGCGGGCAGCAGCGTGCTCGAATGGGCGGCGGGCGCCGAGGGCAAGGGGGCGCTACTGGTCGGCGACACCATTCAGGTCGTCCCGGCCGCAGGCTGGGTGAGCTTCATGCGCTCCTATCCCAACCTGATCCCGCTGCCGGCCCACGAGGTCGGACGAATCGCCGGTCGCGTCGCCGGCCTCACCTTTGACCGGATCTATGGCGGCTGGTGGGACAAGGTCATTGCCAGTGATGCCAAGGCCGCGGTGGCCCGCTCGGCGGCGCGCTATATCAGGGCGCTGGATTAGGCGGCCAGATCGGCCACCACGGCATCCAGCACCGGCCAGCCGCGGTCGGTGACGCGCAGATTGCCATTGGGCAGGGTTTCGACAAAGCCATAGCCCTTGAGCGCGGCGATCTGGGCCGGGTTGATCTGGCGGCCCGACAGCGCGGTAAAGCGGGCCGGGGAAATGCCCTCCTTGAGGCGCAGGCCCATGACGAGGAATTCGTCGCCCTGCTCCTCCCAGGTCAGCACGTCGTCGACCACCATGCCATGGCCCTTGGCAAGCACATGCTTCTGCCACTCGAAGGGCAGCTTCTCATCGGCGGTGGCGTGGCGCTGATTGTTGATCATCAGCCGGCCATGGGCGCCCGGGCCGATGCCGGCATATTCGCCGTAGCGCCAGTAGAGCATGTTGTGCTCGCTCTCCTGGCCGGGGCGGGCGTGGTTGGAAATCTCATAGGCCGGTAGGCCCGCTGCCGCGGTCAATTCCTGCGTCATTTCATAGAAATCGGCGGCCAGGTCCTCGCCGGGGATGGTGAGCTTGCCGGCGGTCTGCAGGTCAAAATAGCGCGTGCCCTGCTCGATGGTGAGCTGGTAGAGGCTGATATGGCCCTGCGCCATCCACAGCGCTTCCTTGAGCTCGTCTTCCCAATCTTCCAGCGTCTGGCGCGGCCTTGCATAGATCAGGTCAAAGCTGGAGCGCTCGAAGACGGACTGGGCGACGCGCACGGCAGCCACGGCCTCCTCGACGGAATGGCGCCGGCCCAGTTCGGCCAGGGGGCCCGGGCGCAGCGACTGTACGCCAAGGGACACGCGGTTGACGCCGGCGGCGCGGAAACCGCGGAAGCGGTCGACCTCGACGCTGGTCGGATTGGCCTCAAGGGTGATCTCGGCCTGCGGCTCGACGGTCCAGTGCTTGGCAATGGCGTCGATGATGCGGGCCGTGCTCGACGGCGACATCAGCGAGGGCGTGCCACCGCCGAAAAAGATCGACTGCACGACGCGGCCGGGTGCCAGCTGGGCGGCATAGGCAATTTCGCGCTCATAGGCGGCGACATAGCCTTCCTCGTCGAAGGCGCCGCGATGGACGTGGCTATTGAAGTCGCAATAGGGGCATTTGGCCGCGCAGAAGGGCCAGTGCACATAGACCCCGAACAGATCGTTGGGGTTATTTTTCAATCTGGGCCTCGTAGAACTGCGCAAAGGCGCGGGCGCGGTGGCTGAGGCCGGACTGGCCGGGGGCCCAGGAATGCTTCATCTCCGCCGGCATCTGGCCAAAGGTGATGTCAAAACCCTTGGGCATGAAGACCGGGTCATAGCCATGGCCGACCGTGCCACGGGGCGGCCAGACCAGGGTGCCCTCGATTTTGCCGACATAGAGCACGTCGCGGCCATCGGGATGGGCCAGGCACATGGTGGCATTGAACGAGGCGCTGCGCAGGCCCGGCGAGGTGGCATTGGCGGCCTGCAGCGCATCTTCGACCCGCTTCATGGCGTGGTTGAAATCGCGCGGCACGCCGGCCCAGTCGGCGGTATAGACGCCCGGATCGCCATTGAGCGCATCGACGCAGAGCCCCGAATCATCGCTGAGCGCCAAGAGGCCGGTGGCCTGGGCGGCAGCATGGGCTTTGAGCCGGGCATTTTCTGCAAAGGTCGTGCCGGTCTCTTCCGGCTCGGGCAGGCCGAGTTCGCCGGCCGAAACGATGTCGAGACCAAAGGGCTCAAACAGCTCGCGGAATTCGGTGAGCTTGCCCGCATTGTGGGTGGCCAGCACCAGCCGATCGCCCGAACGCAGGCGCGGCAGGCTCATTTGCCGCTGCCCATCTTGGAAGTGCCCATGCCGGCATTCTTGGGCTTGGCATCGAGCGCGCGGGCTACGTCGCGCCAGAGGGCGCAGTTTTCCGGCGAGGCCTGGCGCGAGGCGCTGGCCTGGTGGGGGGCGGTTTTGCCGGCGACGAGTTTTTTGAACCAGGTGATCATGCTGCCAGGGCTGCCTGCTGGAGAAGGGTAAGGTCGGCAATGCCCTGTTCGGCCAGGGTCATCAGAGAATTGAGTTCGTCGCGGCTGAAGGGGGCCTGTTCGGCCGTGCCCTGGATCTCGACGAACTTGCCGCTGCCGGTCATGACGAAATTGGCGTCGGTATGGGCCTCGACATCCTCGAGATAGTCGAGGTCGAGCACCGGGGCGCCGCGATAGATGCCGCAGGAGACGGCGGCGACCGAATCACGCAGCGGGTTGGAGCGGGTGAGCTTGCGCTCCTCCATCCACTTGATGGCGTCGACCAGCGCCACATAGGCGCCGGTAATGGCGGCGGTGCGGGTGCCGCCATCGGCCTCGAGCACGTCGCAGTCGAGCGTGATCTGGGCTTCGCCCAAAGCCTGCATGTCGACCACGGCACGGAGGCTGCGGCCGATCAGGCGCTGGATTTCCTGGGTGCGGCCGGTCTGCTTGCCGGCGGTGGCCTCGCGGCGGTTGCGACTGCCGGTGGCGCGGGGCAGCATGCCATATTCGGCGGTGACCCAGCCCTGGCCCTTGCCGCGCAGCCAGCCTGGCAGGCTGGTTTCCACCGAAGCGGTGACCAGTACCTTGGTATTGCCGAACGAGACGAGGCAGGAGCCCTCCGCCTTCATGGCGACGTTGCGTTCGATCACGACGGCGCGCAGCTGGTTGGGTTGACGTCCGGAAGGCCGCATCAGTTTTCCACTTGGCAATTGCTGTTAACCGCCTCTTAACCCTCCTTGAGCCGGCTCACAAGCCGCGGGCGCTTGGCGGATGGCAGCAATGCGCCTAAATGAGTGACCACAGTTAAAGCGGACGATTTTAGCAAAAACCATGAGCCAGCTGCCGCAAGACTTTCTGAGCGTGCTCAATGCCCGCAGCCAGGACATTTTTCGCCGCATCGTCGAGCGCTATCTCGATACCGGCGCGCCGGTGGGCTCGCGCGACCTTTCCAGAATGCTGCAGGGCGGGCTGTCGCCGGCCTCGGTGCGCAATGTCATGGCCGATCTCGAAGATCTCGGGCTGATCGCGGCGCCGCATACTTCGGCGGGCCGGGCGCCGACCCAGGAGGGGTTGCGGTTTTTCGTCGATGCCATGCTCGAAGTGGGCGCGGTCAATGAAAGCGAGCGCAGCCAGATCGCCCAGTCGATCCAGGGTCAGAAGGGCCAGGTCGAAGACGTGCTCACCGAAGCCAGCCAGCTGCTCAGCGGCCTCAGCCATGGCGCCGGGGTGGTGATCGCCACCAAGGCCGACATGGTGTTGCGGCATCTCGAATTCGTGCGACTCGATTCGACCCGGGCCATGGCGATCCTGGTCGGTCAGGACGGGCAGGTGGAAAACCGCATCATGGAGACCCCGCCCGGGCTCACCGCCAGCGCGCTGACCCAGGCCGGCAATTTCATTGCCCATCACGTGGTGGGGCGGACCCTGGCCGAAGCACGCAAGGTGCTGGCGGCGCAGCGGGCCGAACAGCGGGCCGAGCTCGACGAGCTGACGCAGAAGCTGGTCGATGCCGGCATTGCCACGCTGAGCCAGAGCTCGCCCTCCAGCGCGCCGACGGTGATCGTGCGCGGCCGGGCGAACCTCCTCAACGACACCATGGCATCAGACGAATTGCTACGCATGCGGCAATTGTTCGACGAGCTCGAAAGCAAGGACGGGCTGCTTGAGCTGCTCGGCGATGCCGACAAGGCGCAGGGCGTGCGCATCTTCATCGGTTCGGAGAACAAGCTGTTTTCCCTGTCGGGCTCCTCGGTGATCCTGAGCCCCTACAAGGATGCCAATGACAAGGTGGTGGGCGTGCTGGGGGTGATCGGGCCGACACGGCTCAACTATGCGCGCATCGTGCCGGTGGTGGATTACACCGCCCATGTCATCACCGCGATGATGGCCCGCAAGCACTGATCGGGGGCCCCGGCAGGGGCGAGGGTCACCGGCGCGGGGCAGGCATCGGCGCAGGCAGGGTTGAAATCACCCCGATATTAGCCGATATGCGGATCAAATCCTTTGGTATGTGCGGAAACAGCAATGATGAGCGACGAGAACGCCGCCTCAGGCGAAGTGCCTGAAGTCGAAGTCCCGGTTGAAGAGACCGATGATAACATCGAGAGCATCGATCCGACCGTGGCCCTGCGGGCGGAAAACAGCGAGCTCAAGGACCGCGTGCTGCGCACCGTTGCCGAGATGGAAAACCTGCGCAAGCGTACCGAGCGCGAAGTCAACGATACGCGCAGCTATGCCATTGCCGGCTTTGCCCGCGACATGCTGAGCGCCACCGATGCGCTGAGCCGGGCGCTGATGATGCTGCCGCCCGAGGCCCGCGATTCTGGCGACGCCACGACCAAGACGCTGATCGAAGGCATCGAGATGGCCGAGCGCGAAATGCAGCGCCTGCTGGCCAAGCATGGCGTCAAGCCGATCGAGGCCGAAGGGCAGAAATTCGACCCGCACCGGCATCAGGCCATGTTCGAGGTTCCCGATCCCAGCAAGCCCGAGGGCACGGTGGTGCAGGTGGTGCAGGCCGGCTTTGCCATTGGCGACCGCATCCTGCGCCCCGCCATGGTGGGCGTCGCCAAGGGCGGCCCGAGCCACGCCCCGGCCGACGAGGCGATCGACAAGAGTGTCTGATTTGGCGCTGCCATTCGGCCGCAGCCCTCATGGCCTTTTCGGCTAAGATCCTTCCGCCGGAAGGATTTTACGGCGGTGCCGCCGCTTCGACGTTTCACGTGAATCCCCGCACCAGCGGGGATTTTCGTTTTGGGGGGCGGCTTAGCCCAGAATATCCCTGCTCATCACGCGCTCGACACCGGCCTCTGCCATGTCGGCCCAGGCCCGGGCGAGGCTGCCTTCATTGTCGATGGCCCGCGTGGCATCCTCGATGACGGTGACGTCAAAGCCGGCAGCAGCGCCGTCGATGGCGGTCCAGCCAACGCAGAAATCGGTGGCCAGCCCCACGATATAGAGCCGGCCGATATCGCGCTCATTGAGGTAGCCGGCCAGACCCGTCAGGGTCTCCCGATCGGCTTCCTGGAAGCCGGAATAGGAATCGATGGCGCGGTTATAGCCCTTGCGCAGGATCAGCTGGGCTTGCGGGATATCGAGATCGGCCGAGAGCGCCGCGCCATGGCTATTCCAGACGCAGTGGTCGGGCCAGAGCACCTGGCTGCCATAGGGCAGTTGCACGGTCTCGAAGGGGGCCTTGCCGGGATGCTGGCTGGCAAAGGAGATGTGGTCGGCCGGGTGCCAGTCCTGGGTGCAGACGACATGGGTGAACTTTTTGGCCAGGGCATTGATCAGCGGCACCACGGCGTCGCCATCGGCCACCGCCAGACTGCCGCCGGGCAGGAAGTCATATTGCACATCGACGACGACCAGCAGGTCGCTCGGGGAAATCTGCAGCGTCATCGGGCCATACTCCAGCTCAAATCAGGGTTGCACCCATTGTGCCGGCAGCAGGCCGCGCACGGAATTGCCCAGCCAGACTGCCTCGGCGCCGGCAAGGTCGGCAAGCGTCAAAACCGCCTCGGCCGCCCGGCCGGTGGCCAAGAGCTCGGCGCGCAGCGTGCCGGGCAGCAGGCCCGATGCCAGAGGGGGGGTCAGCAGCATGCCGTCCCGCTCGACAAACAGACTGGTGATCGAGCCCTCGGTCAGCTCGCCGCGCTCGTTGAGAAAGACCACCTCGTCCACCCCATGGGTGGCATGGGCGCGCTGGCGCGGGGTGTCATAGAAATCGCGGTTGGTGGTCTTGTGCGCCAGCCAGAGGCTCTGGCTGTCGAGGCGGTCATCGGCGATCATGAAGCGGAAGACCGGCGGATTGGGCGGCAGCGGCATGGCGGTCAGCGCCGGACCCTGGGCGTCGAGGGTCAGTCGGACGCGCATGGGCTGGGTGAAGGCCTGCCTGTCGAGCAGTGTCTCGATGCCGGCAAGGTCACAGGCCAAGCCGAAATAGGCGGCCGAGGCTGCCAGCCGGTCGAGGTGGCGCTGGCGCAGGGCGTAGCCCTCAGCTGGTGTCCAGAGCAGGGTTTCGATCAGGGTGACCGGGTCGGCGGGGTCGGTGAAGAAGGCCATTTTGAGCAAAGCCTCGCGATACTCGTCTTCGGCAGTGGAGTCGGCGACGATACCACCGCCAATGCCGATGCGGCCCTTGCCTGTCTCGTCGATGACCGCGGTGCGGATGGCGACGTTGAATTGAAGGTCGCCACTGGGCGCCACATAGCCGATCGAGCCGGTATAGACGCCGCGCGGACCGGCCTCGACATCATGGATGATTTCCATGGCGCGCAGCTTGGGCGCGCCGGTGATGGAGCCACAGGGGAAGAGGTTTTCCAGCAGGGCCGTGGTGCCGATGCCGGGACGGGCCGTCGCGGTAATGCCCGAGGTCAGGGTGTGGAGGGTACGGTAGGTTTCGACGGTGAAGAGGTCGGTGACTTTCACCGAGCCGATCTCCGCAATGCGGCCCAGGTCATTGCGCAGCAGATCGGTGATCATGAGGTTTTCAGCGCGGTTCTTGGGGTCGGCGGCCAGGGCGGCGCGGCCCGCCGCGTCCTCGGCAAGGCTGCGGCCGCGCTTGAGCGTGCCCTTCATCGGCCTTGCGCTCAACCTGTCCCCGTGACGGGCGACGAAGAGTTCGGGCGAGCGCGACAGGATCCAGTGACTGCCGGTATTGAGCAGGGCGCCAAAGGCCGCCTTCTGCTGGCGCACCAAAGCGGCGTAAAGCGCGACTGGATCGCCCTCGAGGCGAAAATCGGCGGGGAAGGTGAGGTTGACCTGATAGGTGTCGCCCGCCGCGATCAGGGCTTTGACCCGGGCGAAGGCCTTGGCATATTGCGCCAGGCTGAGGCTGGGCACGATATCGCGGGCATGGCCGGTGCGGGTGCCGACAAGATCGACCAGATAGGCGGCGACGGCGGCGGCATCAAGCCGCTGCGGGGCATCATAGAGGCCGAACCAGAGCAGGGGTGTCTCGCTGGATGCTGACAGCAGCGGGATGAGACGCTCTTCAAAAGCAAAGCCGGCCTCATAGGCGAGGTAACCGGCGGCCCAGAGGCCCTGGCGCTGGGCGTCCTCCAGCCGGGCCAGCGCGGCGCGCACACCATCGGCGTCATGGGCCGCGATCACGTCGCTTGGGGCGGTGAACAGCAGGCTGGTCGCGCCGGGGTTGAGCGTATCGTGCAGCAGGATGGAGCCGGGCGTGAACATGGCGTGGTTCTAGGGCTTCGCAGGGGCAAAGAAAAGTGCGCCGCCGCGCGGCGGCATCTTGATTAATTCCTGCCGCTGAAGATAGTGCGGTGCCGGCCGCCGATGCGCCCGGCTTTGGGGACATTTGTCATGAATACCTTCCTGAAGGGCAGCCTTGCCGCCCTCGTGCTGCTGGCTGGCGCCGTGCCCGCCTGGGCCGAAACCGTCGAGTTCACACTGATCAATGACAGCAGCCAGTCGCTGCATTATTTCTACACCAATCCGAGCAATATGGAGGAGTGGGGCGAGGACCTGCTCGGTGAGGACGGCACGCTGGAGCCGGGCGAGCAGGGCGTCGTTACCATCGGCGATGGCTCGGACCAGTGTGAGTATGATTTCCGCTTCGAGACCGGCGAGGGCGCCGTGCTTGAGGTGATGGCCATCGATATCTGTTCGCTCAACAGCTATACGCTGCAGGACTAGGCGTGACGGGGGACCGGCGCCCGCCGGTTCCCCAGTGCCGTCGATTTCGCCCAGAGCCCCCGCAAAGCGGCGCCAGGCGGCAAATGTGCCCTATGAGCGCTTGAAGCCGTACGGGGACCCCCCTATATACCCGACAGGCCCGGCAATGGGCGCAATTTCAATTGCAAGGAACCCGGTCCTTCGGGGCCACGGAACTGCCTCGCGAGAGGGGCTCCAGCATGGGTTTGCTGAATAGAGAGGCTAGAGTAATGGCTAAAGTCATCGGTATTGATCTGGGCACCACCAATAGCTGCGTCGCAGTGATGGACGGCGCCAATCCCAAGGTTATCGAAAACGCTGAGGGTGCGCGTACCACCCCCTCCATGGTCGCCTTCTCCAAGGATGGCGAGCGTCTGGTCGGCCAGCCGGCCAAGCGCCAGGCCGTGACCAATCCCGAGGGCACGCTGTTTGCCGTCAAGCGCCTGATCGGTCGTCGCTATGACGACAAGGTCGTGGGCAAGGACAAGAATCTGGTGCCGTTCAAGATCGTGGCCGCCGACAATGGCGATGCCTGGGTCGAGGCATCGGGCGAGAAGTATTCGCCCAGCCAGGTCTCGGCCATGATCCTGCAGAAGATGAAGGAAACCGCCGAAAGCTATCTCGGCGAGTCCGTCACGCAGGCCGTCATCACCGTGCCCGCCTATTTCAACGACAGCCAGCGTCAGGCCACCAAGGATGCCGGCAAGATTGCCGGTCTCGAAGTGCTGCGCATCATCAATGAGCCGACCGCGGCGGCGCTGGCCTATGGCCTCGACAAGAAGAATACCGGCACGATCGCGGTCTATGACCTTGGCGGCGGCACCTTCGACGTCTCGATCCTCGAGATCGGCGACGGCGTGTTCGAGGTGAAGTCGACCAATGGCGACACGTTCCTCGGCGGCGAGGATTTCGATCATCGCCTGGTCGACTATCTGGCCGACGAGTTCAAGAAAGAGCAGGGCATCGACCTGCGCACCGACAAGCTGGCGCTGCAGCGCCTCAAGGAAGCGGCTGAAAAGGCCAAGATCGAGCTCTCGAGCTCGACCCAGACCGAAATCAACCTGCCCTTCATCACTGCCGACGCCTCGGGCCCCAAGCATCTGACGCTCAAGCTGAGCCGCTCGAAGCTTGAAAGCCTGGTCGATGACCTGATCCAGAAGACCATCGAGCCCTGCAAGATGGCCATGAAGGATGCCGGCGTTACTGCCGCGCAGATCGACGAAGTCGTGCTGGTCGGCGGCATGAGCCGCATGCCCAAGGTGCAGGAAATCGTCAAGCAACTGTTCGGCAAGGAGCCCCATAAGGGCGTCAATCCGGACGAAGTCGTGGCGCTGGGCGCGGCCATCCAGGCCGGCGTGCTGCAGGGCGACGTCAAGGACGTGCTGCTGCTTGACGTGACCCCGCTGTCGCTGGGCATCGAGACCCTGGGTGGCGTGTTCACCCGGTTGATCGATCGCAACACGACCATTCCGACCAAGAAGAGCCAGACCTTCTCGACCGCCGAGGACAACCAGAGCGCCGTGACGATCCGGGTGTTCCAGGGCGAGCGCGAAATGGCCGCCAACAACAAGCTGCTGGGCAATTTCGATCTGGCCGGCATTCCCCCCGCACCGCGCGGCGTGCCGCAGGTGGAAGTGACCTTCGACATCGACGCCAATGGCATCGTGCAGGTGTCGGCCAAGGACAAGGGCACCGGCAAGGAGCAGCAGATCCGCATCCAGGCCTCGGGTGGCCTGAGCGACGCCGATATCGAAGCCATGGTCAAGGAAGCCGAGCTCAATGCTGACGCCGACAAGCGCAAGCGCGAAGCGGTGGAAGCCAAGAACCAGGGCGAGAGCCTGATCCACTCGACCGAGAAGTCACTCACCGAATATGCCGACAAGGTTTCGGCCGAGGACAAGGCCGCCATCGAAAGCGCCATTGGCGCGCTCAAGGCGGTGATCGATGGCGACGATGCCGAGGTGATCAAGGAAAAGACCGACGCGCTCGGCCAGGCCGCGATGAAGCTGGGCGAGGCCATGTACAAGGCCAGCCAGGCGGAAGCCGAAGCCAAGGCCAATGGTTCGGACGATGACGGCGATGACGACGTGGTTGACGCCGATTTCGAAGAAGTCAGCGACGACGACGACAAGAAGTCTGCTTAAGCGACATCAATCCACCAGATAAAGGGGTCCGGCAGCAGCCGGGCCCCTTTTGGTTTGAAATAGAAGTGGGTATGGTGATCCATGAACATTCCAGACCCCCAAACTTTCACCGACCCAGACAAGTTGCGCAAGCTGATGGCCAATGCCGTCCGCCTTGGCTACGACGATCTGGCGTTTCAATGCAAAATGCGCATCGCCGAACTGGTGGGCGCCGCCCACAATGAAAGCGCCGTCGAGCGCGAGTTCTGGACCGGCCTGGCCGCGGCCGAAGAACTGCGCACCGCCGACAATGGCCGGGTGACCCGCCTGGTCAAGGTGCGCGCCAAGCACAAGCGCGTCGGCGCCGAAAAGGTGCTGAGCGACCAGATGATGGAAGACGCGCTCAGCGACGGCTTCGACAAGCTGGTCGAGCATGGCCGGGGCGACCTGACCGGCGAAGCCATTGTCATGCGCCATGAAGAAACCTTCAGCGTCGATGTGGTCAATGCAGCGCGCAAGAAGCTGATGGACAAGGGCGTGGCCGTCGCCGACGTGGCCGGCTAAGTCCACTTTTCTATGGCCGCCGGCCTGCGGGCGCGGCCAGGATGGTTCCATCGGGCCGCCAATCGATTCCATGCCTGGCGGCCTGTTGGTCACGCACAGCGCGGCAGATTTTGTCGCCTCAAATCGCGCCGGTGGCGCGATTTACCCGGCAGGAGCTTCCTGCCATCAGAGCACCGCTCTCCCCGGACCGCCAGATCTTCGGCCCCGCGGACAATTGCGAGGGCCGGCTCGGCGTTTCACGTGAATCAGGCCGGTGCGACTGGCGGGGCCGGGTTCGCCATTGCCGCAAATTCATCATGATTGAGCCCAATTGCGGGCCGGTTCCCCCTGTCCAAAGGGGGCACCGCAACCGACAAGGCGTGCCCATGACCGACAGCATTCCCGCCCCGGGCGATCCGCAGGAATCGATCGGCCGACTTGCCGAACTGATCGGCGGCGATCCGACCGCCGGGCTCGACGCCGACATGAAGGCGGTACTCGATATGCTGACGCAACTTGGCGCGCAGCGGCTGGAACAGTTGACCCCCGCGGCAGCCAGAGCGCAGCCAGGCCTGCCCGATGCGGTGAAGGCCCTGATGGCGGTGGCGGGAACCGTCGCCGACGATGATGGCGTCGCCAGCGCGGACGTGACCATCAACAGCGCGGCGGGCGACCTGGCGGCGCGGCTCTACCGGCCAGGCGAGCTGTTGCCGCGCCTCAATCCAATGGTCCTCTATTTCCATGGCGGCGGCTTTGTCACCGGCGATCTCGACAGCCATGACGGCTCGGCCCGCGCCCTGGCGCGTCGGACAGGCGCCATCGTGCTGTCGGTGGGCTATCGCCTGGCGCCCGAGCATGCCTGGCCTGCAGCCCATGACGATGCCTGGACCGCGTGGACCTGGCTGGGTGATCAGGCCCATCGCCTGGGCGGGGATCCGCGCCGGGTGGCTGTGGCCGGCGAGGATGCTGGCGCCAATCTGGCCCTGCAAGTGGCGCTGCGTGCGCGCGATGGCCGCGGCCACCGGCCCCTTCATCAGGCGCTGATCCATCCCATGGCCGGGACCGATTTCAGCATGCCCTCCTATGGCGAGACGCTGCGGACGCTGCCGGTGGACATGCCGGCCATGCGCTGGCGGCTGCGGCAGATCTTTGCCGATGGCCTGCCCGAAGACGAGCCGCTGCTCAATCTGGCGACGCGTCACGACCTGGCAGGCCTCGCGCCGGCCAGCATTATCCTGGCGCGGATCGACCCGCTGCGCTCGGAGGGCGAACTGCTGGCGGCGGCGTTGCAGCGGGCAGGGGTGCCGGTCAGCTGCACGATTTATGAGGGCGTGACGCAGGGATTTTTTGGGCTGGGCCAGATCGTTACCAAGGCGCTGTTTGCCCAGGCCGAACTGGCCGACGCCCTGGCGCGGGCCTTTGCACCACCGGCGCGTTAGCCAAAGCCTGCTCAGCCATGTTGAAGACGGCGCGCGCTCTTGCTACAGAGCGGGGAATTGGTTGGCCCTCTGGCCCCGGCACGACTGGCGTTGCCCAAAGTTGCCTTCCGGGGCGGTGAATGGCAGTGATGTGCCCGCGCCCCCTTGCGGGCCGCGGGGTCGATGGCCATCTAGGGGCTAGATTTGGTCGGGCGCGCCTGTCGCGACCGGCAATGCATTGGAGACGTGCTTCTTGTCAAAACGCGATTTCTACGAAGTGCTCGGCGTCGACAAGGGCGCCGATGACGCTGCGCTCAAGAGCGCCTATCGCAAGCTTGCCATGGCCCATCACCCGGACCGCAATCCGGGCAATGACGCGGCCGAGGCCAAGTTCAAGGAAATCAGCGAGGCCTATGACACGCTCAAGGATGGCCAGAAGCGGGCCGCCTATGACCGGTTCGGCCATGCCGCCTTCGAAAATGGTGGCGGCCGCGGCCCGGCTGGCTTCGGGCCCGAATTCACATCCTCGATGTCCGATATCTTCGACGATATCTTCGGCGACTTCATGGGTGGCGGTGGCGGCCGGCGCGGTGGCGGCGGCGCGGCCAAGCTGCGCGGCAGCGACCTGCGCTATAATCTTGAAATCAGCCTGGAAGAAAGCTTTGAGGGCCGTACCGTCGAAATCGACGTGCCGACCCTGGTGGGCTGCACGACCTGCGAGGGCTCGGGTGCCAAGCCGGGCACCGGCACCCATACCTGCCGTCAGTGCAATGGCCATGGCAAAGTACGCGCGGCACAGGGCTTTTTCACCATCGAGCGGACCTGCCCGGTCTGCCAGGGCCGCGGCCAGATGATGGACCAGCCCTGTACCGATTGCGGTGGCCAGGGCCGCCGCCAGGAAAACCGCACGCTCAGCGTCGATATTCCCCAAGGCATCGAGGACGGCACCCGTATCCGCCTGGCCAATGAGGGCGAGGCGGGGCTACGCGGGGGCCCGCCGGGCGATCTTTACATCTTCATCTCGCTACGGCCGCATGACCTGTTCCAGCGCGATGGCGCCGATCTCTTCGCCCGCGTGCCTATCGCCATGACCACCGCCGCCTTGGGCGGCGAGTTCGAAGTGCCGACCCTTGACGGCGCCCGGGCCAAGGTCAAGGTGGCCGCCGGCACCCAGCCGGGGCAGCGGGTGCGGCTCAAGGGCAAGGGCATGCCGGTGCTCCGATCCAAGGATGTCGGTGACCTCTATGTGCAGCTCGATATCGAGACGCCGCAGGCGCTCAGCCGCAGGCAGCGCGAACTGCTCGAGGAATTTGCCAAGCTCGAAACCCAGGAAACCAACCCGACCTCGGGCGGCTTCTTCGACAAGCTCAAGAAGATGTTTGAGGCTTGAGGCGGAAACGAAATCGCTCCGGTGGAGCGATTTCCCGCATCAAGGCCATGAGAGCTAGGCTCGAATGGTACGACGCTTTCGCGCATGCCGGCCCCTTGCTTCTCAAAGGCCTTCACGCCCCCTGCTGCGGGCTGAACTCCATCCAGAAATATTCCCAGACATGGCCGTCGAGATCGGCGATGGAGCGGCCATACATGAAGCCGTGGTCCTGCGCCTCGCGCACCTCGGTGCCACCCACCTTCAGCGCCGTTTCGGCGATGGCGTCCACGGCGGCACGACTGTCGCGCGACAAGGCGTAAAGCGCCTGGGTATGGGTCTTGGGATCAGGGATAGGCAGCGGCGAGAAGGCCAGGAACTTCTCATGCGTCAGCAGCATGAAATAGATGGTCTCGCTGAACACGATGCAGGCGCCGTCCTCGTTGCTGAACTGGGCATTATGGTCAAAACCGATGGCCTTGTAATAGGCCATGGATGCCGGCAGGTCGCGCACCGGGATATTGACGAAGATCGAAGCGGCCATTGATTGTCTCCCTATGGTGGCAAGCTGCCGAATGATCGCCGGCTCGCCATTTATCTTGCAGCGACGCGCCAGTCGGGTCAATTTCGACGCTTCGGCAACAGGAATGCAAGATGAAGACCGCATTGACGCTTTCGGGCTCCATCCGCAAGGGCTCGCAGAACCGCAAATTGCAGGCCCATATGGGCCGCCAGCTCGACGCCGCCGGGGTCGCCGTCACCGCGCTCGACCTGGGCGATTTCGACCTGCCTATCTTCAACGAGGATCTCGAGGCCGACAATGTGCCCGCTGCGGCTGTCCGGCTGGCAGCGCTGTGGCGCAGCCACGACATCGTCTTCATCGCCACGCCCGAATATAATGGCGGGGTGCCGCCGCTGCTAGTCAATGCCATCACCTGGATCAGCCGGCAGAAGCCGAGCCCGTTCCGCCACGCCATCTTTGGCATTGGCGGGGTCAGCTCGGGCAAATATGGCACCATCTGGTCGCTCAGCCACCTGCGCGAATCGCTGACCAAGGTGGGCGCCCTGGTGGTGCCGACGCTGCTGGGCATCGGCCCGGCCGAGGAGGCGTTTGACGTCAACGGCGATTTTCTCGAGCCGGCGATCATCCGCAAGGTCGAGCAGATGGTGCATGAACTGACCCATTTCAGCCGGGGCTGAGTCATGCGCGCGCTCTATGTGACCCATCCGCAGGTAGAAATGGATGCCCAGATCCCGGTACCGCTCTGGCGCCTGTCCGAACTGGGTCGGCAGCGGGCAGAGGCCTTTGCCGCGCGCGGCGTGGTGCCGGCGGGGGCGATGATCTTTACCAGCCGCGAGACCAAGGCCATGGAGCTGGCCGATATCCTCGCCGCTGCTACCGGCACGCCGGTGCTGAGCGACCACCTGATGGGCGAGAATGACCGCAGCGCCACGGGCTTTCTGCCGCCGAGCCTGTTCGAAGCCATGGCGGACCGGTTCTTTGCCGAACCCGAGGTGAGTGCCGAGGGCTGGGAAAGGGCGGTGGACGCCCAACGGCGCATTGTCGACACCGTCACCACCGCCCTGGCCAGCGTGCCGCCCGACGTGCCGGCCGTGTTCTGTGGCCATGGCGCGGTGGGCACGCTGCTCAAATGTCACCTGGCCGGACGGCCCATCGCGCGCAGCGAAGACCAGAGCCGGCACGCCAACAAAGGCGGCGGCAACTGCTTTGCCTTTGACCTCGATCCAGCGCGCCTGAGCGGCGAATGGCAGGCCATGGAAGATTTTGCGCCAGGCTGGTTTGGCTAGGTTTTAGGCGAGGGCGCCTCGATCTCGGCCGCGGCCAGTTCAGCCGAGAGGGCCCGCACCGCGGCGACAGCCTCGCGCTCGGCATCGGCCAGCGTGGTGCCGAACGGCACAACCATGCCCAGCCGGCGGTTCGGATCATCGGACCAGACGACATGCACATAGGACGTGTTGTTGGTCAGGTCGTGATTGAGGTGGGTGAGCAACAGCTTGGACATCAGCAATATCCTGTGGTGGCAATGGGCAGAGGATAGGCCCGGCCGGCATCGAGTGACAAGATTGCCGCCGCCAGTTGCGGCGCGGCAGCAAATCCACTAGGTGCAAGCCATCAAACACATCGGAGGGAAGACCATGGCTGGCCAGTTGATCGTGGGTCTGGACGTTTCGTCACGCGCGCGCGCCGAGGAAATCGTGGCGCTGCTGGGCGACAGCGTCGACTTCTACAAGATCGGTTATCAGTGCTTTTATGGTGCCGACGGCTTTGCCCTGGGAAAGGCGCTGCTGGCCGCCGGCAAGAAAGTGTTCTTCGACCTCAAGCTGCTCGATATCGACAACACGGTTGAACAGGGCGTCGCGGCCATCGCCGAGACCGGCGCCACCATGCTGACGGTGCACGCCTATCCGCAGTGCATGCGCGCCGCCGCCAAGGGTGCGGCTGGTTCGACCCTCTCCATCCTGGGCGTCTCGGTGCTGACCTCGATGGACGATGCCGACCTCAAGGAAGCCGGCTTTGCCCGCGACACCGCCGGCCTTGTCGCGCTGCGGGCGCAGCAGGCGCATGATGCTGGCATTGGCGGGCTGGTGGCTTCAGCACATGAAGCACAGATGGTGCGCACGATTGTCGGGCCCGCCATGGCCGTGGTGACCCCCGGTATCCGCCCGGCGGGCAGCCCCCCGGGCGATCAGAAGCGGGTAATGAGCCCGGCCGAAGCGCTCAGCGCCGGCGCCAGTCATCTGGTGGTGGCACGCCCCATCATCGCGGCGGCCGATCCGGCGGCAGCAGCCCGGGCGATCCTGGCCGAAATGGCCGGCGGGACCCGTTTGGCATGACGACATACTCCGCCTGCATCGAAATGCTGTTCGTCCCCGAGACGACAGATTTCCCGCACCGCATCGCGCTGGCCAAGGCTGCCGGCTTCGACCTCGTCGAATTCTGGCTGTGGTCGAACAAGGATCTCGATGCCGTCGAACGGGCGCTAGCGCAGACAGGCGTCAGGCTGGCCGGCATTGTCGCCGAGCCTTTTGCTGACCTCACCCGCGAGGACGACCATGACCGGTTCCTGGCCGGTCTCGAAAAGAGCCGCGACGTCGCGCTGCGCCTGGGCGCACCGATCATGATCTGCCAGTCAGGGCCGCTGCTTGAGGGCGTCGAGCGCGCGCGCCAGCATGATGATCTGGTCACCGCCATGGCCCGCTCGGCCGAGGTGCTGGCCGGTTCGGGCGTCAGACTGGCGCTCGAGCCGCTCAATGACCGCGTCGATCACCCCGGCTATTACCTCACCAGCACCGCCGAGGCGCTCGACATTGTCGACGCCGTCAACCGTCCCGAAATCGGCCTCACCTATGACCTCTACCATTCCATGGTGATGGGCGAGGACCCCGAGACGGTCCTCTTGGGCCGGCTGGACCGGGTATTCCACGTCCACATCGCCGATCATCCCGGCCGCAACCAGCCCGGCAGCGGCGACCTGCCCATCAAGCAGAAGCTGGCCTGGCTCGAGGCGCAGGGTTATGCCGGCGCGGTGGGTCTGGAATTCCGGCCCACCGGCTCGACGGCGGATGCACTGGCGATGATGCAAAAGAGCCTGGGATAGATCAGGCGCTCGTCAGAGCCGAAACGTCCAGCCGCACAAGGGTGGGCGACGACCTTGGCCAATTCCCACCATGCCAGAGGTTTGCGGCCTTACCCCGCCAGTCCATGCTTGGCCACCAGGCCATCGAGCGCTACCTGTGGCCGCGCGCCGATATGGCTGATGACTTCGTGGGCGGCCAGGCACCCGGTCTTGAGGGCGGATTCCATGGACTGGTTGCGCGCGAGGCCAAGCAGGAAGCCCGAGGCAAAGAGGTCGCCGGCGCCGGTGGCGTCGACCACCTTGTCGATGGGGAAGGCGGGGACCGAGGTGATCTCGCCATTGAACACGGCCATGGCGCCATCGGCGCCCATGGTGATGGCGGCGACTTCGGCGTCCTTGGCGATCTGGCGCACGGCCTCGCCCAGGTCGTCGGTCTCGTAGAGCGACTTGAGCTCGTGCACATTGGCAAAGACATAGTCGATGGTCTTGGAGCGAATCAGATCCAGGAATTCGGCGCGGAAGCGGTCGACGCAGAAGGGATCGGACAGGGTCAGCGCGGCGGCGCGCTCATGCTTGTGGGCATAGTGGGCGGCCAGCACGAAGGCCTTCTTGGCTTCCACGGGATCCCAGAGAAAGCCTTCCATGAAGGTTATGGCGGCGCCACCGATCTCGTCGGGATGGATATCGGCCTCGGTCAGCTGGTGGCAGGCGCCCAGATAGGTGTTCATGGTGCGCTCGCCATCTTCGCTCAGGAAGATCATCGAGCGGGCGGTCAGCGCGCCGTTCTTGAGGCGGCTGGTATTGTAGTGCACGCCGATATCGTTGAGATCGGCCTCAAAGACATCCCCCAGCACGTCATCGGCCACCTTGCCGACAAAGGCGGCGCGGCCGCCCAGCGAGGCGATGCCGGCGGCGGTATTGGCGGCACTGCCGCCCGAGATCTGCTGCCGGCTGATCGGCATCTTGGCATAGAGGTCTTCGGCCCGATCGGTGTCGATCAGGTGCATGATGCCTTCCTGCATGCCTTCGCGCTCGATGAAGCCCGGCTCGACCGGGGCAATGATATCGACGATAGCATTGCCGATGGTGAGGACGTCAAAGCGGGTCTGGGTCATGAACGGATCCGGGGTGAGAAAGCCGGATGCCGGTTTAGAGCAAGGCCGGACCCGGCGCAACGCCTGCCGTTCAGTGCTGGTCGATGATAGCCGTGACCAGGGCCTCGATATCCTCGCCGGCCTCGATGGCGATCTGGCCATCGAGCAGCAGCACGGCCAGGCCATGCACCCGCGCCCAGGCGGCCAAAGCCGCCACCCGGCCACTGGCCAGATCCTGGCCGGTGACGTGGCGCAGCGTCTGGTAGGCGGCATGCGCGGCCATCTGCAGACCGGGGCGATTGTCGCGCCTCAGCACGGGGGAGAACATCAGGCGGAAGAGGTTGGGGTTATCGAGGGCGAACTTGACATAGATGCGCCCCATGGCCGTCATCGGGTCAAGCGTGTCGCTGCCGGCCATGGCCTGCATCAGCCCGGTAAAGCGCTGATAGCCGGTGACGGCCAGCGCCTCGAGCAAAGCGGCGCGGCTGTCGAAATGGCGATAGGGCGCGGCCGGCGACACGCCCACGGCCCGCGCCAGATCGCGCAGGCCGAGACCAGCCTCGCCCTCCTTCTCCAGAATCACCAGGGCGGCCTCAAGCAGCGCTTGGCGCAGATTGCCGTGATGATAGGGGGCATTGGCGATGGATGTTGACATTGTTTACTTCTGGCTGTCATTATGTATGCAGTGATAACATGACCTCGGGGTCCGGCCAATGCCTGTCGATCTGCTGCTGACCATCGCCCACCACCTGTCGGTGTTCACCCTGGTGGGCATCTTTGCCGCCGAATTCGCGCTGCTGCGACCGGGCCTGAGCGGACCACGCATCAGCCAGCTGGCCAAACTCGACGCGGCCTATGGCGCGGTGGCAGGCTTCGTCATCGTCGTCGGCGTGCTGCGGGTGATGTTTGGCGCGGCGGGCTGGGAATATTATGTGTCCAGCCACGCCTTCTGGAGCAAGATGGGCGCTTTCCTCATCATGGGCCTGCTCACCATTCCCCCGACGCTGGCGATCCGCAAATGGCAGGGCGCCTTCAAGGCCGACGCCGGCTACAGCCCCGACACCGCCGCGATTCGCAGCAACCGGCGCTTCCTGCACATCCAGGCCGGCTTCCTGCTGCTGATCCCGATTTTTGCCGCCATCATGGCGCGCGGCTAGGCTCTAGCCCTGGTGTTTTGCCGCAGGGACACTGGGCATCGGCGTCTTGGGGGTGAAGCGGCACCATTGCGCGATCGGACAGCGCCAGCATTCCGGCTTGCGCGCCTTGCAGATATAGCGCCCGTGCAGGATCAGCCAGTGATGGGCATGCAGCAGATAGGGCGCGGGGATGACCTTGAGCAGGATCTGCTCGACGGCCAGGGGCGTCTTTGCCGGGGCCAGCCCGGTGCGGTTGCTGACGCGGAACAGATGGGTATCCACCGCGATGGCCGGTTGCTTGAAGAAGATATTGAGCACGACATTGGCGGTCTTGCGGCCAACGCCGGGCAGGGCCTCGAGCGCTTCGCGGTCGGCCGGCACCTCGCCGCCATGGCGTTCCAGCAAGAGCTGGCTCAGCGCATAGACGTTCTTGGCCTTGGTGCGGAACAGGCCGATGGTGCGCACCAGCTCTTCGATCCGCTGCGGACCCAGTGCCACCATGGCGGCCGGCGTCGGGGCCACCTGGAACAGTAATTTGGTTGCCTTGTTGACCCCCACATCGGTGGCCTGGGCCGAGAGCACGACCGCCACGAGCAGGGTGAACGCACTGGAATAATCAAGCTCGCCCTTGGGTTCTGGTTCGATCTCGGCGAAGCGGGCAAAAATGGCTTCGACATCGGCCTTGGGCAGGCTCTTCACTTTTTTGATTGCAGGCATTTTCTCGCCTCTCATTCTGGGCCTATAGTTAGTCTCGAAGAGACCGACATGCCAATGCAACAAGCCACGACCACCACACCGCTGTTTGTCGCCGATCTGACGCCCAACCGCCGGATGAGCACGGCCGGCATCTGGCTGGCGGCTGGTCTGGCCCTGCTGCTGTTTGCCGCACCAGGCCTGTTATTGCTGGCGCCAGGCACAATGCCGGTCATGATCGTGCTGGCTCTGGCGGCAGGTGGCGTGGTGACCGGCCTTTATCTTGGCCTGCGGCAGGGCAAGCGGCGCGAGCGGATCACCGTCTGGGCCGAGCAGGTGGAATGGGAAGTGACCGACCGGCGCGGCGCCAGGACGCTGCGCCGCTTTGATCCGGCCACAGCGCGATTGATGCTGACCCGCGACGCCTATGAAAGAACCACCGCCATACAGATGCGCGACGGGGACGAGCTGTGCGAACTGGGCGCGTTCATGAGCCCGGAAGACAAGTCGAGCTTTGCCAAGGCGCTCGGCACCGCGCTGCGTCGCGCCCGCAGCTAGAGGCCGGTAAAAACCGGGTCGCGCCGGATCGCGATCGGTTCTACAGCAGACGCCCAGGACAACAGCTGACAATGGGTGTGGCGATGAACCAGATGGCACATGTGACCCCCGATGGCGACTACGACACGATTCGGGCCGCCATTCGCTATCTCAGCGAAAACGGCCCCGATATTGCCGATCTCAGCCGCTTTGCCCGGGCGCTGGGCCTCAGCGAACGGCAGTTGACCGACCTGTTCCGCCGCTGGTGCGGCCTTTCCCCCAAGAGCTTTGCCCAGGCCGTGGCGCTTGACCATGCCAAGAGCCTGCTGCGCGCCAAGGAGAGCGTGCTCGATACCACCTATGCGGTGGGCCTGAGTTCGACCTCGCGGCTGCACGATCTCTTCGTGGCCTATGAGGCCATGCCGCCCGGCGTGTTCCGGGCCGGCGGGGCGGGGCTCGACATGATCTGGGGCGCGGCGCCCTCGCCCTTTGGCATGGCAGTGGTCACCGCCACCGAATACGGCATGAGCGGGCTGGGCTTTGCCGATGCCGAGACCACAATCGAGCAGGCCTTTGCCGACCTGGCCAATCGCTGGCCGCCGGCGCGCTTCACCCGCGACGATGCGCGCATCGCCCCGCTGGTGGCGCAGGCCTTCGATCCCCGGCGCTGGTCGGCCGAGCAGCCGGTGCGGGTGGTGCTGATCGGCACCGATTTCGAGGTCAAGGTTTGGGAGACGCTGCTGCGCATTCCGGTTGGCCAGGCGACGACCTATTCGGCCGTGGCCCGGCAGATCGGGCGGCCCACGGCATCGCGCGCCGTCGGCGCGGCTGTGGGCAAGAATCCGATCAGCTTCGTGGTGCCCTGCCATCGCGTCGTGGGCACGTCAGGCGCATTGACCGGCTATCACTGGGGCGTGCCGCGCAAGCGGGCGATCCTGGGCTGGGAAGCCGGGGTGATCTCGGCGGCGCATTGAGGGGCGAGGGTTCCGCCTAATTTCGCTCCACCGGCGCGAAATTGTCTTTGGCACGGCGCGAAGTTTCACGTGAATCGGCGCGGGCCTGGAACAAACGGCTGTCCCGCGGCTTGGTCAGGCACAACCCAGCCCTGGAGGCCCGATGCCCATCAGCGTTCATCCCTTGCTCATTGCCGTGTTCGTCGCTGCAGCGTTGATGCTGGCCTGGCATGTGTCGCATTCGCTGCTGGTGATCTTTTCCGGCATCCTGATCGCCACGGTGCTTGACGCTGCGGTGCGTGGGCTGCGCCGCCTGCTGCCGCTGCCACGCCCGGTGCTGCTGACGATCGTGACCATCGTCATTGCTGCCATCCTCGCTCTCGCCTTCAGCCTTGGCGGCGTCAGCCTGTGGCGCAGTGTGCTCGATCTGTGGGATCTGCTGAGCACAGAAACGGCCCAGCTCTATGGCCAGCTCGAGGAACAGGGGCTGGTGGGTGGCGTCGATCAGACCGAACTCGAAACCACTGTGCGCGAGATGTTGCCGGACCCGACAGGCCTGTTCACCCAGGCCAGCTCGCTGTTCGGCAGCACGCTGGGCATTATCGGCGATTTCGTGGTCGTGCTTTTTCTCGGCCTGTTCTTCGCCATCAATCCCGGCGGTTATCGCGACGGCTTTCTGCTGCTGATGCCGCCGCAGCACCGCGCCCGCATTCTGGATGCCCTGGGCGCCACCGGGGAATCACTGCGCGGCTGGATGGTTACCCAGCTCGCCCTGATGGTGCTGATCGGCGCCCTGGTGGGCACCATGCTCTGGGTGCTCGGCGTTCCCAATGCGCTGATCCTGGGCATTCTGGCGGGCGCGCTGAACTTCATTCCGTTTCTGGGCCCGATCATCTCCGCCGTGCCCGTACTGCTGGTGCTGGCGGCCGAGGACGGCAATACCCTGCTGATCGGCGCCATCGGCCTGCTGCTGATCCAGAATCTGGAAGGCTATGTACTGACGCCCATGCTGCAGCAGCGCATCATCAAGCTGTCGCCCGCCTGGTCGCTGAGCGTCATGGCGGTGCTGGGGAGCCTGTTCGGGCTGATGGGCGTCGCCCTGGCGACGCCCATCTTTGCGGTGGTGCGCACATTGGTGCTCAAGCTCTATGTCGAGCCGCGCGAAGAGCATCCGGTCCTGTTGGGAACCGGCAGGCCTCAGAGCATCACGCGTTCGACCAGCTTGCCGTCCGGGCCAATGCGATAGACCGTCGGCTCGCCGGTGCCGATTTCGCGGGCCAGAATCTGCTCGGGGGTCAGGCCCTCGATGGCCATGACCAGAGCGCGCAGCGAATTGCCATGCGCGGCGATCAGCACGGTCTTGCCGGCCTTGAGCTGGGGCAGGATCTCGGCCTCGTAATAGGGCAGGGTGCGCGCGGCGGTGTCCTTGAGGCTCTCGCCGCCGGGCGGTGGCACGTCAAAGCTGCGGCGCCAGATATGGACCTGCTCCTCGCCCCATTTGGCGCGAGCGTCATCCTTGTTGAGACCGCTCAGATCACCATAGTCGCGCTCATTGAGCGCGGTATTGCGGATGATGGTGACATTGGCGATGCCCATTTCCTCGAGCATCAGGTCGAGCGTGTGCTGGGCGCGACGGAGCGAGGAGGTGTAGTAGAGATCGGGGACGATACCCTTGGCCTTGAGCGCCTGGCCGGTGGCCCGCGCCTCCTCGATGCCGAGCTCGGTGAGGTTTGGATTACGCCAGCCGGTAAAGAGGTTCTTGAGGTTCCACTCGCTCTGGCCGTGGCGGACGAGGATCAGGGTTCCGGTCATCAATAGGGTCCTTGTTCAGTCGTTGAGGCCGAGCACGTCGACCATGGAATAAAGCCCCGGCGCCTGGCCGGCAGCCCAGATTGCGGCGCGCACGGCGCCATTGGCAAAGATCGAGCGGTCCTCGGCGCGGTGGTTGAGCTCAAGCCGTTCGCCCGGCCCGGCCAGGATCACCGAGTGATCGCCCACCACGGTGCCGCCGCGCAGCGTGGCAAAGCCGATGCTGCCGGCTTCGCGCGGACCGGTATGGCCGTCGCGGACGCGAACCGAATGGGCCTTGAGGGAAATGTCGCGCCCCTTGGCGGCGGCTTCGCCGAGCAGCAGGGCGCTACCCGACGGGGCATCGACCTTGCGGTTGTGGTGCATTTCAAGAATTTCAATGTCGTAATCGGCCAGCGCTGCCGCGGCCTTTTCGACGAGATTGGCCAGCACCACCATGCCCATGGAAAAATTGCCGGACTTGACGATGCGGGCGCCGTCGCCGGCAGCGCGGGCAATGGCCGCGTCGTCGGCTTCCGAGCAGCCGGTGGTGCCGATGATATGGACCAGGCCCAGAGCCGCCGCGCGCGCTGCCAAAGTGAGCGTGGCCTGGGGCGCGGTGAAGTCGATGATGACATCGGCGCCGGCCAGAGCCGCGTCCATATCATCGGTAATGGTGACGCCCAAAGCGGCAATGCCGGCAAAGAGCCCGGCATCCTGGCCCACGGCGGCACTGCCGGCGCGGTCGACCGCCGCATGCAGGCGCAGGCTGGTCAGGGCGCCATGCAGGACCAGGCCCGACTGGGCCGCCACGGCACGGATATTGGCTGCGCCCATGCGCCCGCCGGCACCGGCTGCCACCACCTTGAGTTCGGCCATTCTGCTCTCCCGCTTTGGTCTGGCCTATAGCAGCGCCGTGACAAAAGGCCAACAGCGTGCCCCATTGCCGTCACCATGGTAGGGTTGAGGTGGCAACAAAACCAAGGACGCTGATTTGACCATCACCAACGCGCTGGCCGGTATCGCGGTGGACGACATGACCGAGGCGCTTGAATTCTACGAGCGGCTGTTCGGGCGGACCGCCGATGCGCGGCCGATGAGCGATGTCGCCGAATGGAAGCTGCCGGGCGGCGGCTGGGTCCAGGTCGTCACCGACAGCGACCGGGCCGGCGCCGCCGTGCTGACCCTGGTGGTGGATGACCTGGCCGAAGAGCTGGGGCGGCTCAGCCTGCACGGGCTGACGCCGGTAGCCAAGTCGATGGGCGACTTCTTCAAGACCGCCAAGTTCCGTGACGCCGACGGCAACCAGATCGTCCTCAGCCAGCCCCAGCACGGGACGTACTGAGAGCTACGCTACGCCGTGGTCAGCAAGTGATATTTGGGGAGAAGGGGAATAGCCGCTCGGGTAGACACCGTATTTCCGTAGGTACTGCGCCTCATAATGTTCAAACCGGCTCAGTTTCTCGATTAGTGCAGCTCCTGGAGAAATCGCCCAAACATAAAGTGCCAGCGTCCACGCACCTGCCAAAAAAATGCCAGTCGTTCTCGTGGTGGCAGGGAGGCCAGGGGGAATGTCTAACGACAGAAGAAGCGTGGTACCAATTATTGTAATTAAAACAATCATGAAACCGTATTGCGTAGCGCTGGTCGAATGTCGATTTAGCCTTAGTTCACGCTGCAAAGGGCAAAGCAACAGATGTTGTAGGTCTTTTAGCTCTGCGGCATCACCAACCCTTCGTTTCTCGGCTGACTGAGCAATTCGTGCAGATCGCCAAGCTGAAAGGATGGGGGGCGCGGCATTGGCGGCGACGCTTACAACAAATGGTACCACAATCAGAGAGACAATAAGCACCATGATATCGAGAGTAATTTGCATCACGCCCTCCGCCTGATTGTACATTCTCTCCACTGAACGGGAGGTGTCAAGGACACCGCATTGGCCCAGTGCGCGGCCCTTAGATCTCCAAACCCATAAGTTAGATATTGATTAGACCCGGCGCAGCTGAACTTCCTCGATCAGGTGGCTCTTGCCCTTTTTGAGGATCAGGTCGGCGCGGCCGCGCGTCGGCAGCACATTGTCGAGCAGGTTGGGCAGGTTGATGGTGCGCCAGACCATGCGGCCAAACTCGCCGGCCTCCTCTTCGTTCATCTCGGCAAAGCGACGGAAGAACGAGCTGGGGTCCTTGAAGGCGGTTTCGCGCAGGCGAAAGAAGCGCTCCATGAACCAGGCTTCGAGATCATCATTGTCGGCGTCGATATAGATGGAAAAATCGATGAAGTCGGACGCGAAGAGGATCGGCGCGCCGGTCTTGGGCAGTTCGCCCGGCTGCAGGATATTGAGCCCCTCGACGATCAGGATGTCGGGGCGGTCGATCACCACCTCGCTGCCGGGCACCACGTCATAGACCAGGTGGGAATAGACCGGCACCTTGACGCCGGACTTGCCCGACTTGATGTCGGCGAGAAACTGCACGAAGCGCTGGCGGTCATAGCTTTCGGGAAAACCCTTGCGGGCCATGATGCCGCGCTTTTCGAGCCCGGCATTGGGATGAAGGAAGCCGTCGGTGGTCACCAGATCGACCTTGGGGCTGGCGGGCCAGCGCTGTAGCAGGGCCTGCAGGATACGCGCCGTGGTGGACTTTCCCACCGCCACCGAGCCGGCGACGCCGATGATGAAGGGCACCTTCTGGTCGGCGGTCTCGAGAAACCGCGTCGACACCGAGTGCAGGTTCTGGATGGCCTCGACATAGAAAGACAGGAGGCGGGTCAGCGGCAGATAGGTCTCTTCGGCCTCTTCGAGCGAGATGGGATCGCTGAGGGTACGCAGCCGGGCAATGTCCTCGCGCGTCAGCGTCATGGGTTCGTCGGCGCGCAGCGCCCCCCACTGGGCCTTGGTGAAATGGTGATAGGGGGCGAGGACCGGTTTGCGCTTGCTCATCAGGATTGGTCCGACCGGGCGGCTTTTTCAGCCAGGCCCGACTGGGCGGTGCGGGCATCGAGTTCGGCCATCACATCGGTCAGCGGTACGCCAGACGCGCGCAGCAGCACCAGCAGGTGATAGAGCACATCGGCACTTTCCTTGACCAGTTCGGGCCGGTTGCCGGTGACCGCGGCGATCACCGCTTCGGTGGCTTCCTCGCCCAGCTTCTGCGCGCATTTTTCCACGCCGCGGCTGATCAGCTTGGCGGTGTAGCTCTCGTCGGGAGAGGCCGCAGCGCGCAGGGCGAGGCGGGCGTCGAGGTCGTCCAGGGTCATGGCAGTCACGGCTCCTCATCCACGATGTCATCCCGGCGCAGGCCGGGATCCATCTTGAGATCTCGGGATGGACCCCGGCCTGCGCCGGGGTGCCACCTCAGTTTGGATTGGCTTAGAGCAAAATTTTGCGTTGCCGTCACTACGACCTAAGCCGGGCGGTCCATGCGCACGGCAACGCCGTGTTCGGCCAGATAGGCCTTGGCCTGGGGGATGGTGAAGGTGCCGAAGTGGAAGATCGAGGCGGCCAGCACGGCGCTGGCATGGCCTTCGAGCACGCCATCGACCAGATCCTGCAGCGAGCCGACGCCGCCCGAGGCGATCACCGGCACGGCCACCGCATCGGCAATGGCGCGGGTCAGCTCGAGGTCGAAACCGGATTTGGTGCCGTCGCGATCCATCGAGGTCACCAGCAGTTCACCGGCGCCGCGCTCGACCATGCGGATGGCAAAGTCCACCGCGTCGAGACCGCTCGCCTTGCGCCCGCCATGGGTGAACACTTCCCATTCGCTGCGATTGTCGCCGCCAATGGCCTGGCTTAACCGCTGCCGGGCATCGACCGAGACGACGATGCACTGGTTGCCGAACTTGTCGGCGGCGCGGGCGATGAAGTCGGGGTCGTTCACCGCCGCCGAATTGATCGCCACCTTGTCGGCGCCGGCCAGCAGCAGTTTTCGAATGTCTTCGATGCTGCGCACGCCACCGCCAACGGTCAACGGCATGAAGCAGTGTTCGGCCGTGCGCGAGACAACGTCGAAAATGGTGTCGCGGCCCTCATGGCTGGCGGTGATGTCGAGAAAGGTCAGCTCGTCAGCGCCGGCGGCGTCATAGGCCATGGCGGCCTCGACCGGGTCGCCGGCATCGCGCAGGTCGACAAAGTTGACGCCCTTGACGACGCGGCCGTCCATGACATCGAGGCAGGGAATGAGACGGGTCTTGAGAGTCATGCGACGCCCTTCAAGAGTGCCAGTGCTTCACGTGAATCAATGCGGCCATCGTAAAGCGCGCGGCCGGAAATGGCGCCTTCGAGCACGGCGCAATCGGGCTGGGTCAGGCGGGTGATATCGGCCATCGAGGCCAGGCCCCCCGAGGCGATCACCGGAATGGATGTGGACTGGGCCAATGCGATGGTGGCGTCCCAGTTGATCCCGGCCAGAATGCCGTCGCGGTCGATGTCGGTATAGATGATGGCCGCGACGCCAGCGCCCTCGAAGCGCTTGGCCAGCTCGATGACGCTGAGCTCGGAGGTCTCGGCCCAGCCCTCCACCGCCACCATGCCCTTGCGGGCATCAATGCCGACGGCGACCTGACCGGGCCATTTCTTTGCGGCTTCCTTCACCAGTTCGGGATCGCGCACGGCGACCGTGCCGAGGATCACCCGGGCCAGGCCCTTGTCGAGCCAGCTTTCGATATGGGCCATTGTGCGGATGCCACCTCCCAGCTGGACGGGAAAGTCCACTGCCTTGAGAATAGCCTCCACCGCCGCGCCATTGACGCTCTCACCGGCGAAGGCGCCATTGAGATCGACGACGTGCAGATACTCGAACCCCTGGTCCTCAAAGCTTTTCGCCTGGGCCGCCGGGTTGTCGTTGAACACGGTGGCCTGATCCATGTCGCCCAGCTTGAGGCGCACGCACTGGCCGTCCTTGAGGTCGATGGCAGGAAACAGGATCACGGCGTCCACCTCAGGAAATTCTCGATCAGTTGCAGACCCAGCGCCTGGCTCTTTTCCGGATGAAACTGGGCGCCGAACATATTGTCGCGGCCGACACAGGCGGTCAGCGGACCACCGTAATCGGTGGTGGCGAGCAGGTGACCGGGATCCTCGGGGACCAGGTGATAGGAGTGCACGAAATAGGCGTGCAGCCCGTCGGGACCATCCTGGATCTGGTCGAACAGCGGATGGGCCCGGGTGATGGAAATCGTGTTCCAGCCCATATGCGGCACCTTGAGCGCCGGATCGGACGGGGTGATGAACTGCACCGCGCCGGGGATCCAGCCCAGGCCGGCGGTCACGGTCTTTTCGCGGCCTTCGCTGGCCATCAGCTGCATGCCGACGCAGACGCCCAGAAACGGCGTGCCGCCCTGGATGACCCGTTCGGTCAGCACCTCGACCATGCCCGGCACGGCATCGAGCCCGGCCTTGCAATCGGCAAAGGCGCCGACGCCGGGCAGCATGATGCGGTCGGCACGACGGACGCGGTCGGGATCGGCGGTGACCTCAACGGTGATGTCGCCGACGACAGCAGCCATGCGCTCAAATGCCTTGGCGGCCGAGTGCAGATTGCCGGCGCCGTAATCCACGATGGTGACCAGACTCATGACAGGGCCTCCAGCTGGGCCAGATCGGCGCTGGCGGCGACATGCGGCCCGCGTTCGCTCCAGCCACCGCGGCGCAGGCCCGCCCGACGCAGGCTGGAGGCGGCAAAGCCGAGCCAGAGGGCGCCGAGCAGATAGAGCAGGAAGGCCGCATCGTCGCCGATGACGGCAGCCGCCAGCACCAGCGCCGTCACGGCCAGCACGAAGAAGACCAGTTCCAGCCAGAGGCCATGGCGCAGCAGGAAGACCGGCGGCAGGATGACGGCCAACCAGGAGAACTGTTCGGGGATCGCGGCGGGCAGGGCGGCACGGCCGGGTTTGGGATCAAGAATGGCGTAAAGGGTCACATTATTCTCCAGCACCTCGATGTCATTCCGGCGCAGGCCGGAATCCATCGTGAGATCTCAGGATGGACCCCGGCCTTCGCCGGGTGACACCGTGCTTGTGGGTGAATTAGTGCAAATGAGGCGAAAACAAAAGCCTAGAGCGTGCCCTTGGTGCTGGGCACCCGGTCGGCGGCGCGCGGATCGATCTCCACGGCAACCCGCAGCGCCCGCGCCACCGCCTTGAACATGGACTCAGCCAGATGGTGGTTGTTGTCGGTGTAGAAGTTCTCGATATGCAGGGTAATGCCGGCATTCATGGCAAAGGCCTGGAAGAATTCGCGGAACAGTTCGGTGTCGATCTCGCCAACCTTGTCGCGGCTGAATTCGGCGCGGAACACCAGGAAGGGCCGGCCCGAAACATCGAGCGCGGCGCGGGTCAGCGTGCCGTCCATGGGCAGGTCGGACGAGGCATAGCGGACAATGCCCTTCTTGTCGCCGAGGGCCTGGCTCACGGCCTGGCCCAAGGCAATGCCGACATCTTCCACGGTGTGATGAAAATCGATGTGCAGGTCACCCTTGCAGGCGACATCCATGTCGATCAGCGAGTGGCGGCTGAGCTGGTCGAGCATGTGATCGAAAAAACCGATGCCGGTGGCCATGGCGTGGGCGCCCGTGCCATCGAGATTGATCGAGACTTTGATCTCGGTCTCGTTGGTCTTGCGGGCAATACTGGCGGTACGCATGGGCGGCTCTTTTGCTCGAGTTCGGCGCTGTCCTAGCAGATAAGCCCAAGCGCATAAAGATTGCGTTGCTGCGCCAGCGATTGGCTTGGCGATGGGCCAACGCCCGGTCTGTCACCCGGCGGGCAGCGAAAACGTATCCATCTTATCCCCGCCCCGAAAACCTGGCGCATACTCATGCCCATCACCCCGCATGGGCGGCCTGCAGGCGAACAGTGGTGGGGTGAGCCGGGTGGGGGCTTTGCCTCTCCCACAGGTTCCGAGACGGCCGTGCGAGGACGAGCGATCCCGTGCCGCCGAACAGTTCCAAAAACCGGCGCCCCGAGGCGGTTACCGTCTCACTATTTAACTTACTCAGGGGCGATAACCGCTTCGGGGCCCGCTCACCTGTCTCAACCGGCCGGTCCGCGACCGCGCGGCGCCTTGGCACGCATTGCAATCGCGTTGTCACCACCTAAATATCACTCAACAGTTCTGGAGTATTTCCCATCATGAGTGATTCAGCATTCCCCGGCTGGCACGGGACGACGATCGTTTCCGTGCGCAAGGGCAATAAGGTGGTGATTGCGGGCGACGGCCAGGTTTCCATGGGCCAGACCGTCATGAAGCACACCGCCAGAAAAGTCCGGCGCTTGGCCGGCGGCACGGTGATCGGCGGCTTTGCCGGCTCCACCGCTGACGCCTTCACGCTGTTTGAGCGGCTCGAGGCCAAGCTCGAGCAATATCCCGACCAGCTGATGCGCGCCGCGGTCGAGCTGGCCAAGGACTGGCGCACCGACCGCTATCTGCGCAAGCTTGAGGCCATGATGATCGTCGCCGACAAGAAGGATACGCTGGTGCTCACCGGCAATGGCGACGTGCTGACCCCCGATCATGGCGTCATCGCCATCGGTTCGGGCGGCAATTATGCGCATTCGGCGGCGCTGGCCTTGCATCAGGCGACCGAGCTCGATGCCGAGGACGTGGCGCGCCGCGCCATGAAGATCGCCGAAGAGATCTGCGTCTATACCAATGGCAATGTGACGGTCGAAACCATCGAGCTCGATGCATGAGCTTTTCCGTCCGGCGCCTCACCCGCGATGACGTCGACGCCTATCGCGCCATAAGGCTCGAGGCACTGACCCTGCATCCGGAAGCCTTTACCCGCACGGCCGAAGACTTTGCCCTGCAGGCGGTGGTCGATCTGGCGGCGGTGCTCGACAAGCTGGCCTTTTTCGGCGCCGAAGGCCCCGACGGGCAGCTGGTCGGCATCATGGCCTTCGACCAGGGCCAAAAGCGTGAAGCCCACCGTGGCTGGCTGCTGCAGGTCTATGTGCGGCAGGCATGGCGCGGCAAAGGCTGTGCCCAGGCGCTGCTCGAGGCGGTACTCGCCCATGCCAGTGACCATGTGCTGCAGGTGCATCTGGGCGTGGCGGCGGACAATGCGCCGGCGCTGCGCCTCTACCGACAGGCCGGCTTTGAGATTTACGGGACCGATCCGCGTTTCATGAAAGTGGACGGTCGCTTTATCGACGAACATTTGATGGTGCGCTTCCTCGACAAGGCACCAGGAAAGACCACTGAAAATGACTGAAACCAATTTCTCCCCCCGCGAAATCGTCAGCGAGCTGGACCGGCATATCGTCGGCCAGAACGACGCCAAGCGCGCCGTGGCCGTGGCCCTGCGCAATCGCTGGCGCCGCCAGCAGCTGCCGCCCGAATTGCGGCGCGAGGTCAGCCCCAAGAATATCCTGATGATCGGGCCGACCGGCGTCGGCAAGACGGAGATTTCCCGACGCCTGGCCCGCCTGGCCCAAGCCCCTTTCATCAAGGTGGAAGCCACCAAGTTTACCGAAGTGGGCTATGTCGGCCGCGATGTCGAACAGATCATCCGCGACCTGGTGGAAGCCGGCATCGCCGTGCTGCGCGAAAAGCGCCGCGCCGACGTGCAGGCGCAGGCGCACCAGAATGCCGAGGACCGCGTGCTGGACGCGCTGGTGGGCACTTCCGCCACCCCTTCGACGCGCGATTCATTCCGCAAGAAGCTGCGCAACAACGACATCGATGACAGCGAAATCGAGATCGAGATGCAGCCGGCGGGCAATACCGGCGGCTTTGAAATGCCCGGCATGCCCAATGGCGGCATCGGCATGATCAATTTGAGCGACATGTTCAAGCAGGCCATGGGCGGGCGCGGGGTCAAACGCAAGATCAAGGTCAAGGATGCCTATGCGCCGCTGATCGCCGAAGAGGCCGACAAGCTGCTCGATCAGGACCAGCTCAAGAGCGAAGCCATCGACCTGGTGGAAAACCACGGCATCGTCTTCATCGACGAGATCGACAAGGTGGCCCATCGCGAAGGTGGCGCCCAGGGCGGTCCGTCGCGCGAAGGCGTGCAGCGCGATCTGCTGCCACTGATCGAGGGCACCACCGTTGCGACCAAATATGGCCCGGTCAATACCGACCATATCCTGTTCATCGCCTCTGGCGCCTTCCATGTCAGCAAGCCCAGCGATCTGCTGCCCGAGCTGCAGGGGCGGCTGCCGATTCGGGTCGAGCTCAAGGCGCTGACGCGCGGCGATTTCATCCGCATCCTCAACGATACCGAGGCGAGCCTGATCAAGCAGTATATTGCGCTGATGGCGACCGAGGGGGTGACGCTGGCGTTCAGCCAGGATGCCATCGAGGCGATTGCCGATGCGGCCGTGCTGGTCAATGACACGGTGGAAAATATCGGTGCCCGGAGGCTGATGACGGTGATGGAGCGGCTGGTGGAGGACATCAGCTTTGACGCGCCGGACAAGCATGGCCAGACCATCGCCATCGACGCGGCCTTTGTCGCCGACAAGGTGGGCAAGCTGGCCGGCGATACCGATCTCAGCAAGTTCGTCTTGTAGCTCTGATCTCCCTCCCCCCACGGGGAGGGAGGTCACCGCGCCTTGCCGCTGCGGCGGACCAGCTCGTCGCGCAAGGCCCGCAAATCCTCGGCGTCAAGCTTGCCGATATCGGTGGCCAGCCGGTTGCTCAGCTCGGTGGCTTCGGGCAGCAGCCCGGCAGTATCAATGGTGATGCGGGGGTCGCTGATCTCGGCCAGGCGCTGGAATTCCTCGGCCTCGTCCCAGATGACATTGAAAAAAGTGATCATCCGGTGAAGCAGAAAGCCGGTGGGCTTGCCGCGGCGGCCATGCTCGAGCGCCGAGAGATAGGCGCTCGAAATGTTGAGCGCCTTGGCCATGTCCTTGAGGGAAATGCCGCGCTCCTCGCGCAATTGCCTGATCTTGGCGCCAAGCGGGGTCATCGGCGGCGCAGGCGCACATACCACGCCCCCTCTCCACCATGGCCGCGACTGGCCATGGACCAGCCCGATACCAGCGGCGCCAGCGATGGCTCATTGAGCCAGATCGGCAGCATGGTGCGCAGTATTCCCCGCCCGGTCATGGCGGCGATATAATCGTCATCGGACTTGAGCCCCTTGCCGGTAATTACCAGGACGGTGCGGGCGCCTTGCGCCACCTTGGCATGGACAAAGCGCTGCAGCGCCCCCCGTGCCTCAGATTGGGTCATGTCATGCAGGTCAATCCGCCCATCGATATCGAGCTTGCCGCGGCCCAGCTTCTTGCGGATGGCCGGATCGACCGCCTTGTCGGGTGCAGCGCTGCCCGGGGCCGGCGCCTGGTAGGGCGGCAGGAAAGGCTGACGCGGCGCCTGGCGCTTGGGCGCGGCTTTGGTCGGGGGGGTGGGCGGTTCTTCGGGCACCGGCAGCGGCAAGGGCCCGTGGCTCAGCTTGAGCAGGCCCTTGCGGCGCAGAGGATCGACCGTCGCGGCGACGGCCGTCCAGAGGTGAAAATCGTGCGGCAGGCGCTTGGGATCGCGCTTGGACATGGCGCTGAACCGGGCGCGAGGGGCCTTGGACTAGTCGAGCTGGCTGGTGGAGACGACTTTCCAGTTCGGATCGCGCGACTTGGGATTGCGCGCAAAGGTCCATTCATCGGCAATGGTCTGGACCTGGTCGGCATTGCCCTCAACCAGATTGCCATCCTTGTCGCGGGTGGCCGAAACCACCTCGGCATGGAAGCGGACGGTGAGCATGACGTTCTTCTTGTCGTATTCGGCGTCGGCATATTCCACCTTGGGCAGGCCGACAAAGGTGAAGTCGACGGTCTGGCCGGCGGCCTCGCGCTCGCTGATGGCGCGCTGGAAGCCGTCAAACACGTCCTTTTCCAGCAGGTTCTTGAGCGTGGTGCGGTCGCCGGTGGCGTAACCGGTCACGATCATCTCATAGGCCTGCTTGGCGCCTTCGAGGAAGGATTTGGGCGTGAAGGTCACGTCGGCTTCGGCGACATCGCGGAAGCCGGCGGCCAGTTCGGCGTCGCCATGAGCAAACTGCTCGATCTCGGCCTCCACCTTGCGGGCCCGGCGATCATCATCGAGTTCGGGGGCAGCGGCGGTACGGGGGCGCAGCGGCACCACCGTATCCTCATTGGCCGGCGCATCGGCGGGCTTGCGGCGCTCGAGCGGCGGCCGTTCCGTGCCCGTGCGGGTGCCCAGCACCGAGCGCAGGCGGAACAACACGAAGACCGCGATGGCAATGACGATGAGGGTAGGCAGATCGAAGAATTCGTCCATTGGGCAAGCACCTTACGGTCGGCTACGTCGGAAAATGACGCGGGAACGCTCGTGGAGCGCGCGATTTAGCCTATATATAGGCAAAGGCTCACCCCAAAACCAGTTCACGATGGGGTCAATGCCGTTTTGCCGCGCTTTTTGCGAGAAGGATACCCCGATCTTGGCCCGATTTTTTGTTCTGAGCCTGCTCCTGCTGCCGCTGATCGAGATCGCCATCTTCATCAAGGTGGGGCAAAGCATCGGCCTGCTGCCCACCTTGGCCCTGATCATCGGCGCCGCGCTGGCCGGCGGCCTCTTGCTGAGGGCGCAAGGAATGCAGGTGATCGGCCAGTTGCGCAGCAATATGGGCAGCGGCAGATTGCCCGGCCGCACCATTGCCGATGCGATGATGATCGGGCTGGCAGCGCTGCTGCTGCTGCTGCCGGGCTTTCTGAGCGATGTGGTGGCACTGGCGCTGCTGCTGCCGCCGGTACGCGGCTGGATCTATGCGCGCCTGGCCAGCCGGGTCACCGTGGTCAGTGCCACGACCGGCTATCGCGCGCCGCACCAGCCGGATGACCCGCGCGTCGGGGGCCCAGGCACCATTGATCTTGATGAAGACGATTACCGGCCACACTAGCCGGTTGAACGGGGCCCTGCTTGTGGCACACCGGCAAAGATGGTAGCCAGCAGCAAAGCTTTTCGACAAAGGAACCGTCTATGACCGACGAGAACCAGGGCGGCGCAACAGCCCAGGAAAACCCACCCAGCATGAACATGGTGGGCCAGTATATCCGCGACCTGTCGTTCGAAAATCCCGGCGCACCGGGCTCGATCATGGCCGGTGGCGGCAATCCTGCCTTCAACGTCTCGATTTCGGTCGCGGTCAAGAAGCAGGCTGACGATATCTATGCGGTCGAGCTGACGCTGAACGCCAAGGCCAATCGCGAAGCGGTCGTGCTGTTCAATGTCGAGCTGATCTATGGCGGCGTCTTCCGCCTCAAGAACGTGCCCGAGGCAACGCTCAGCCAGCTGCTGATGATCGAATGCCCGCGGCTGATCTTCCCGTTTGCCCGCCAGGTGCTGGCCAGCGTCACCCAGCAGGGCGGCTTCCCGCCGCTGATGATGGAGCCCGTCGATTTTGCCGCCATCTACCGGCAGAACCTGGCCAAGCTGGCCGCCCAGCAGGGCGCCGCGCCGCTCGCCGCACCCACCGACGGGTCGGGCAAGCCGAACTGATTGTTCGACACGGAAAAGAATAAACCCCGGATCGCTCCGGGGTTTTTTTATGGGGTAGAGCCTAGGACGCTGCGCTGCTGTCGTCCTGATAACGCTGCCACAGCGCCGCTTCACCCATGGCGGCGATGAACAGGCCATGGGCCGCCACTTCATCGTCGGTCAGGCGGGGAGGCAGCGGCGTGGGCCGGCGGGTCGCCGTGACACGCGTGGCGATGGCATCGGCGCCCGAAACGGTATTTTCGGCGATCAGCGCCAGGCTGACCTGCTTGCCACCGATCAGCTCGAGATAGACTTCGGCCAGGATCTCGCTGTCGAGCAGGGCGCCATGCAGGGTGCGGCGGCCATTGTCGATGCCGTAATGCTTGCACAGGGCATCAAGGCTCACCCGGGCACCCGGATGCTTCTGGCGCGCCAGCATGACGGTATCGATCACCGGATTGGACAGCCGCTTGTGCCCGGCGCGCTCGAGCTCGGCATTGAGAAAGCCCATATCGAAGGGGGCATTGTGAATGACCAGCGTGGCGTCGCCGATAAAGGCCCGGAAATCGTCCACTACGGTGCCAAACAACGGCTTGTCGGCCAGGAACTCGTCGCTCAGTCCGTGCACGCGAAACGCCTCTTCCGGCATTGAACGCTGCGGATTGACATAGACATGGAAGTGCTGGCCGGAGGGGATGTGGTTGATCAACTCGACGCAGCCGATTTCCACCAGGCGATCGCCACTGGCTGGCGACAGGCCGGTGGTTTCGGTATCGAGCACGATCTCACGGTTCATTGTCTTGGCTCTCTTGCTCGGATGGCCGCCACCAGCGCCTCCACCATCTCCACCGTTCTGGCGATGGGCAGGCCGGTATCGAACAGATAGGTGGCCCTGGCCTTCTTGTCGTCCTGCGGCAGCTGGCGAGCAAGGATGGCGTCGAGCTTTTCCCCGCTCATTGCCGGCCGGGCCAAAGCACGCTGGCGCTGGGTGGCCGGGTCCACCCAGGTGACACCCACGGCGTCAAAGCCATAGTCATAGCCGCTCTCGAACAGCAGCGGCACTTCCACCACGGCCAGGGCATGACCCTGCGCCTCAGCCGTGTCGAGAAAGGCAGCGATGCGGGCGCGGACCAGGGGATGCACGACGGCCTCAAGGCGAGCAAAGCCTGCGGGGTCAGCGGCAAGCCGTTGCGAAAGGGCGGTCCGGTCGATCACCCCATCCCGGGCCACACCGGGGAACAGGGCCTCGACGGGTTCGACAGCATCACCGGCATAGAGCTCGGCCACGGCAGCATCGGCGGAAAAAACCGGTACGCCCAGATCGGCAAAGGCCTTGAGCACCGTTGACTTGCCCGTGGCGATGGAACCGGTGAGTCCGATGCGCCACATGTCAGGACTCCAGCGTTGCTTCGATACGGGCGCGCAGGGAAGCTGTCACCGTCGGCTGGACGCCGAACCAGGCCGCAAAGCCCGGTACCGCCTGATGCAGCAGCATGCCCAGGCCGTCGACCGTGCGCAGCCCCTGAGCCGCCGCTTCAACTAGCAGCGGGGTCAGCAGCGGGGTGTAGACGATATCGGTCACGAGCGTGGTTTTGGGCAGAAGGGCCAGGTCGAGCCAGTCGAAGCGTGTGCCATGCATGCCGATCGCGCTGGTGTTGACCACCAGGCCGATCTGCGGCGCGAGTTCGGCAAAGGCGTCGAAACCATGTGCCTCGAAGGGCCCGTCGATATCGGCGACGAGGGCCTGGGCCTTTTCCAGCGTCCGGTTGAGCACGTGTACCTTGCCGCCATTGCGCCGGCGCAGCGCGACCAAAACGGCCCGGGCAGCGCCGCCGGCGCCGATGATCATGGCGTCGTTGGGCCCGTCGGACCAGCCAGGCGCATTGGCGTCGAGATTGCCGAGAAAACCAAGATAGTCGGTATTGGTTCCATGCACCTTGCCATTCGTGACCACCAGCGTGTTGACCGCGCCAATAGTGGCGGCCAGCGGGTCGACGCTGTCGCAGAGCGCAAATACGGCTTCCTTGTGCGGAATGGTGACATTGCCGCCGGCGAATTCGCCGCGGCGCAGACGCTCGAAGAAGACGGGCAGAGCCTCAGGGGCCACATCGATGGCTTCATAGCTGCCGTCAATGCCGTGTTCTTCCAGCCACTGGCCATGGATCAGCGGTGAGCGCGAGTGATTGATCGGGTGGCCGATCACGAAGGCTTTGCGGGTCACTTGAGGGTCTCGGGGTCGATGGTACGCAAAGCGGCCAATAATGGCAGCAGTGGCAGACCCAGAATCGTGAAGTAGTCCCCCACGACCTTTTCGAACAGATGGATGGACGGTCCCTCAAGGCGATAGCCGCCCACCGAGGCCAGAACGGCGTCTCCTTCGCGGTCGAGTACATCGTCGCGTTCGGCCGGCGTGAAGTCCCGCATCGTCAGTTCGGCGGTCTGCACATCAGACCACAGCAGCTGGCTGTCGCGGACCAGGGCAATTCCGGCATGCAGGCGATGGGTCTTGCCGCGCAGATGCTCGAGCTGGGCGACCGCGTCAGCACGGTCGAGCGGCTTGTGCAAAAGTTCAGTGCCCAGGCTCAGGGTCTGGTCGGCGCCGATCACGATCGCGCCGGGATGGTCGCGGGCCACCCATTCGGCCTTGTGCCGGGCCAGCACGGCCGCCACGTCGCGACCATCGCCGCCGGCCGCCAAAGCAGCCGATTCCAGCGCCCTCTCGTCCAGCTGGGCAGGGGCAGTGGAAAAGCGCAATCCGGCCTGCTCCAGCAAGGCTTTGCGCGTGGTACTCTGGGAAGCGAGGATCAACATGGCTAGCATGTTTTCCACACTGTCATGCACAGCTCAAGCCCAAGCTGTGACAATGACTCATGACTTCGGCCAATCGGCAAAGTTGTTCGACTTGGTTACCGAACTGTTAACACTCCGGCCCGGGGCGCCGGTCTCGACCGCCTACTGATAGCTGTGGGGATAACTGTTCGCGGCAGCGCCATGGCTGCCAAGCGCTTATGCACATGCCAAAGCGAATCGTTGACTCCGGAGTCGGCCGTTAACGCTTCGTTAAGGAGTGTTAAGCAGAGGTGAAGCGCTGGGCTGCCAGACTCTATTAACAGCGCGTTAAGCATCAGGCTGCGCGCTTGTGCCACGAGGCAGGGTGATTGTGGACGGGCGTGAATTGCCCCAAAACACCGCCATGATAATACAAATACGAAGTCAGAAAGACTCTTTGGGGTTTTGGAAGGGAAGTCGAACGTGATCCATAAACCTCTGCTCGCCACCGTGCTCGGCGAGCGCCAGGCGCGGCCACCGATCTGGATCATGCGCCAGGCCGGACGCTATCTGCCGGAATACCGGGCGACCCGGACCAAGGCGAAGAACTTCCTCGACCTCTGCTATACGCCTGAGCTCGCCATCGAAGTCTCGCTGCAGCCGCTGCGCCGCTTCGATCTTGACGCTGCCATCATGTTCTCGGACATTCTCGTAATCCCCGACGCGCTCGGTCAGAAAGTTCGCTTTGAACAAGGCGAGGGACCGATCCTGGATGCGGTGGACGAGACCAGCATCGCCCAACTGCAGCCCCAACGGGCATTAGCGCACCTGGCGCCAGTGCTGGAGACGCTCAAGGGGCTTAAAGCTGCGCTGGCTCCTGAGAAGACCCTGATCGGCTTCTGTGGCTCTCCCTGGACGGTGGCGACCTATATGATCGGCGGTCGGGGATCGACAGATCAGGCCGCCGCGCGGCTGTTTGCCGTTCGCCATACGGATGCCTTCGCAAACCTGATGGATATTCTGGTCGCCACGAGCATCGACTATCTGGTGGCCCAGTTCGAAGCGGGCGCCGATGTGGTGCAGCTGTTTGAAAGCTGGGCGCTCAATCTGGACGACCTGGCTTTTGACGAGCGGGTCATCGGCCCCAACCGCCGTATCGTCGAGGGCGTGCGGGCGCGTATTCCCAATGCGCCCATTATCGGCTTTCCGCGCGGTGCCGCTGGCAATTTGGCGCGCTATGCCGCGCAGACCGGGGTGAATGCGCTAGGGCTGGATTACGCGACGCCGCTCGATTTTGTGTCCGGGCATTTGCCCAAGACGCTGCCGGTGCAAGGCAATCTGGACCCTTTGCGGCTGGTGGCTGGTGGCGCCCAGATGGATGAACGGGTGGATGCCATCATCGCCGCCTTCAGCGATCGCCCGCATATCTTCAATCTGGGCCATGGGATCGTGCCGGAGACCCCGATCGATCATGTCGCGCGCCTGATCGACCGGGTGAAAAACGGCTAGGCGTTCGCGCTGATGGGGGCTCTGGAATGATTGAATGGGTCACGGCACTGCATGTGCTCTCGGTAATCGCCTGGATGGCCGGCCTGCTGTATCTGCCGCGGCTCTTTGTCTATCACGCCGGCGTCGCCGTTGGTTCGGAGGCCTCCGAGACCTTCAAGATCATGGAGCGCAAGCTCTATCGCGGCATCATGGTGCCGGCGATGATCGCGACCTGGATCTTCGGGTTGTGGCTGGCCTTCGGCCTTGGGCTGGTGGATTTTTCCATGGGCTGGATGTGGGTCAAGGCGGCGATGGTCATTGCACTGACCGGGATGCAGGGGTTTTACGGCTCTCTGCGGCGGGCCTTTGCCGAAGATCGCAATACGCGTAGCCACAAATTCTTCCGGGCGATCAATGAAATCCCCTTCGTCCTGGCCATCATCATCGTCATCATGGTGATCGTGAAGCCTTTCTAGGCGCACGGTTTCACGTGAATCTGCAACAGGCACAGCGGTTCAACCTTGAAACGGCCGCGGGTTCGCGTTATGTGGGTTGTCACGCATCCCATTTCACAAGCTGGCCCGCCCGGGTCGCTGCGCGGTGCCTGCCCTCCCCAATCGACTAGCGTCCAGATTTCCCTCAAGGGTTTATCGTTTACATGCAGAATATGAAGCTCAGCGAGCTCAAGGCCAAATCTCCGGCCGAATTGCTGGTGTTCGCCGAAGAACACGAGGTCGAGAACGCCTCGACCATGCGCAAACAGGAATTGATGTTTGCCATCCTCAAGGAACTGGCCGCCCAGGAAGTGGACATTACCGGGGAAGGCGTCGTCGAGATCCTGCCGGACGGCTTCGGCTTCCTGCGCTCGCCCGACGCCAATTACCTGCCAGGCCCGGACGACATCTATGTCAGCCCGAGCCAGATCCGTCGCTTTGGTCTGCGGACCGGCGACACGGTTGAAGGCCAGATCCGGTCTCCCAAGGATGGCGAGCGCTATTTTGCGCTGCTCAAGGTCAATACCATCAATTTCGAAGATCCCGAGGCCGTGCGCCACAAGGTCAACTTCGACAATCTGACACCGCTTTATCCCGAGGAACGTCTCCGCATGGAGATGCCCGATCCGACCATCAAGGATCGTTCGGCGCGTCTGCTGGATCTGGTGGCGCCGCTTGGCAAGGGCCAGCGCGCCCTGATCGTTGCTCCGCCACGTACCGGTAAGACGGTACTGTTGCAGAATATTGCACAATCCATCGCTGCCAATCATCCGGAATGCTATCTGATCGTGCTGCTGATCGACGAGCGGCCCGAAGAAGTGACCGACATGCAGCGCTCGGTGCGCGGCGAAGTCATTTCCTCGACCTTTGATGAGCCCGCCAGCCGCCACGTCCAAGTCGCCGAAATGGTGATCGAAAAGGCCAAGCGCCTCGTCGAGCATAAGCATGACGTCGTAATCCTGCTCGATTCGATCACTCGCCTGGGCCGCGCCTACAACACGGTCGTGCCGTCGTCCGGCAAGGTGCTGACCGGTGGTGTCGACGCCAATGCGCTGCAGCGCCCCAAGCGCTTCTTCGGCGCCGCGCGCAATATCGAGGATGGCGGTTCGCTGACCATCATTTCGACGGCACTGATCGATACCGGTTCGCGCATGGACGAAGTGATCTTTGAAGAATTCAAGGGTACCGGCAATTCGGAAATCATTCTTGATCGCAAGGTCGCTGACAAGCGCATCTTCCCGGCTCTCGACATCACCAAGTCGGGTACCCGCAAGGAAGAGCTGCTAATCGAGCCCGATATCCTCAAGAAGATGTATGTGCTGCGCCGTATCCTCAATCCGATGGGGACGATCGACGCCATGGAATTCCTGATGGACAAGGTCCGCCAGACCAAGACGAATTCCGACTTCTTCGATTCGATGAACACCTAACCGGCATGGGCGCGTCGCAACTGGCACACGCCCCTAGCCTCGTCTGATCGCCATGCGATCGGGCGATACCATTGTGGCGTTGTCCTCCGGGGCAACGCCGTCCGGCGTCGCCGTCATCCGCCTTTCCGGACCTGACGTCCCGGCATTGCTACAAGCTGTCGCCGGTACCGTCCCCGAACCGCGTCGATTGACCCTCCGCCCCATTGGCCAGGATTCGCTGCTCGATCGCGGACTCGTTGCATACTTTCCAGCGCCGCACAGCTTTACCGGCGAGGATTGTGCCGAACTGCAGGTGCATGGGTCACCCGCCGGTGTAAAGGCCATCCTGCGGCTCCTCACAGCATTGGGCGCCCGTCTGGCTGAAGCCGGTGAGTTCACGCGACGCGCTTTCGAGAATGGCAAGCTTGACCTCGTTGAGATCGAGGGTCTGGGTGACCTCCTCGACGCCGAAACCGAAAATCAACGGCGCCAGGCACTGGCCCGCTTTGAGGGCGGCTTGAGTCAGCGCGTGGCGGATTGGCGTCATCAATTGCTTGATTTGCGGGCCGAGATCGAAGCGCGGCTGGATTTCTCCGATGAAGGCGATGTTGCCGATGCGCTGCCGGAGAGTTTTGCCGACAGCATCATGGCACTGCAGAGCGACATCATCGCGGCACTGGCTGCGGCGGAAAGCGGCCGTATCATTCGCGAAGGCATCAGAGTGGCGCTGGCAGGCGCTCCCAATGCGGGCAAATCGAGCCTGCTCAATGCGTTGGCGCGATCCGACATTGCCATTGTCACCGATGAAGCGGGCACCACCAGGGATGTGCGCGAAGTGCCGCTCGATATTGGCGGACAGCTTTATATAATACTCGATCTTGCCGGCCTGCGTGACGCTGACAGCAAGGCTGAGGCCGAGGGCGTGCGTCGGGCGCGCGCTGCAATCGAGCAGGCCGACATTGTGCTCTGGCTCACGGCGCCAGATATCGCCGATAGTGATGAGACGTTGAAAGCCAAGGCCGATCTGCGTATCGGTACCAAAGCCGACCTGGGCAAGCCGGTGGCTGCTGAACTGCCGGTCTCGGCTGCCACTGGGCAAGGACTGGAAGAACTGATCGCCGCCATAGCGCTTATTGGCGCCAGCAAGACCGGAGGCGAGCCCAGCCTGCTCAGTCGGGAGCGCGACCGCCTGGCTCTGACAGCGGCGCAGGACGCACTGCAGGCCGCCGCGGCACAGCTAGTGCAGCCGGAACTCGCCGCTGAAAGTCTGCGTATTGCCTCCCAGGCGCTGGAGCGGCTGATCGGCAAGATAGATGCCGAGCGGGTGTTGGATCGCCTATTTGCCAGCTTTTGCATCGGTAAATGATTCACGTGAAACATTGCGATGCCTCGACCGGGCTTAGCGACTGCACCCAAATCGACCCGTGAATTGATTCACGTGAAACATTGGCCTATTGAGCCCATCTGGAGATCAGTGCCATGAGCGACTATGCCGTCATCGTTGTTGGAGGTGGCCACGCCGGCTGTGAGGCCGCGGCCGCTTCGGCTCGCCTGGGCGTACCGACGGCTTTGGTGACCCACAAGTTCGCTACCATTGGCGAAATGAGCTGCAATCCCGCCATAGGTGGCCTGGGCAAGGGTCACCTCGTACGGGAGATCGATGCGCTTGATGGGTTGATGGGCCATGTCGCGGACGCCGCCGGCATCCAATTCCGCGTGCTCAATCGCCGCAAGGGGCCAGCTGTGCGCGGCCCGCGCGCCCAGGCCGACCGCAAGCTCTATCGTCAGGCGATGCAGGCGGCGATCTCCAGCCAGCCGAACCTTGACGTCATCGAGGGTGAGGTCGACGATATAGACGTGACCGATGGAAAGGTATCGGGAGTCCGCCTTCTCGATGGCCGCCGGTTTTCAACTCAAGCGGTCGTTCTGACGACCGGGACCTTTCTGCGCGGTCTGATCCATCGGGGCGAAGAGACCACGCCTGCCGGGCGCATGGGCGAGGCGCCAGTACTTGGCCTTTCGACACGCCTGGAGACCATGGGTCTGGCGCTGGGTCGCCTCAAGACCGGTACACCGGCGCGACTGAATGGTTCGACGATCGACTTTTCCGTCCTTGAAGAGCAGCCCGGGGACACACCGCCAGAGCCCTTCTCCGCGCTGACGGCGGCCATTACCACGAGGCAGGTCAGCTGTCATATCACCCGCACGACGGCAGAGACGCACAAGATCATCGCCGATAACCTACATCGCTCGGCGATGTATTCCGGCAGGATCAGCAGCCGCGGCCCACGCTATTGTCCGTCCATTGAGGACAAGGTGGTGCGGTTTGCTGATCGTGACAGCCACCAGATCTTTCTGGAGCCTGAAGGACTCGACGACACGACCATCTATCCCAATGGGCTGTCGACCTCACTGCCGGCAGAGGTCCAGGAGACCTTCCTCCGCTCCATGCCCGGTCTCGAGCAGGTGCGCATAGTCCGGCCTGGCTACGCCATCGAATATGACTATGTCGATCCGCGCGAACTGCGGCCCACGCTGGAGGTGAAGCGACAGCCAGGCCTCTATCTGGCCGGCCAGATCAACGGCACCACGGGATATGAGGAAGCAGGGGCGCAGGGTCTGCTGGCGGGCGCCAATGCGGCGCTGGCCGCCGTGGGTCGCGATCCATTGGTGCTGTCGCGCACGGAAAGTTATCTTGGCGTCATGGTCGATGACCTGGTAACGCGCGGTGTCAGCGAACCCTATCGCATGTTTACCTCACGGGCCGAGTTCCGCCTGCATTTGCGCGCCGATAATGCCGACCAGAGACTGACGCCCCTGGGCGTGGCAACGGGCCTGGTGGGCCCGCAGCGCGGGGCCCTGTTCGGCGAGAAGGCGGACGCCTTGAGCCGCGGCAGGGCCATGCTGACGGGCTTGACGACCACACCCAGCGCCGCCCGGAAGGCGGGTATTGCCATCAATGAAGACGGCAAGTCCCGTTCGGCCTTCGAACTGCTGTCCTATCCTGACATGAGCACCGCTGAGGTTGTGCAACTCTGGCCGGAGATCGCCGAGATTGCGGAGCCGGTGATGGAGCAATTGGTCGTCGACGCCCAATATGCGGTTTATCTGGAGCGGCAGCGCGATGATATCGCCGCGGTCCGCCGCGATGAACACAAGTCGATTCCGGATGGGATTGACTATGCAATCATTCCCGGGCTCTCCATGGAGCTTCGGCAAAAGCTGGCCCAGCACCGACCCCAAACCATCGCCCAGGCGCAGGCCATGGATGGCATGACGCCGGCAGCGGTGACACTGCTGCTGGCCGTGATTCGCCGTGGCGAACTGCGCAAGGCGAGCTGATGACTGATTATTCCGCCATTGAACCCTATGCCGCCTATTTCACGCGCTCTCTGGGCGCCGTCGGCGCAGATCTGGAATCTTATGCTGTCCTGTTGGCCAAATGGCAGGTGGTACAGAATCTTGTTTCACGTGAAACACTCGAAGCGGTCTGGTCACGACACTTTGCCGACAGCCTGCAGGTTCTAAGTCTGCTGCAACCAGGTGATCAATCCTTTCTGGATATCGGCAGTGGCGGCGGCTTTCCCGCCTTGCCGCTGGCCATCGCGCTCAAGGGATCAAATCGGCAGTTCACCCTGGTTGAGCCCAATGGCCGAAAGGTCAGCTTTCTGCGCACGGTAACGCGCGAGCTTGGTCTGCTGGTTGCGGTCGAGGGGCGCCGCAGCGATCAGATTGATTCACGTGAAACACCGGTGCCCGACGTGATCACATGTCGCGCTCTTGCCAGCCTGCCGCAGCTCTGTGAGTGGATGGCGCCGTTCTTTGGCCCCCACACACGGGCGATCCTGCATAAAGGGCGGGAACATGTTGAAGAACTCGCTGAAACGGTTACCCGGTGGGACTTTAACGTGGTATCAACAGCCAGCGACACCGATCCAAGCGGTGTTCTGCTCACGCTCACGAATCTGAGCGCGAAAACAGTACGTTAGCGGCAAACGAGCTGGAGGCCGATAGTGGCGCCCCGTATCCTGACACTGGCCAATCAAAAAGGCGGCGTGGGCAAAACCACGACGGCCATCAACCTTGCCACGGCTTTGGCTGCCGTCGGTGAACGCGTGCTGATTGTGGATATCGACCCGCAGGGTAATGCGTCCACGGGACTGGGGATTTCGCGGAATGATCGCGAAGTGTCTTCCTATGACCTGCTGGTGGGCGATGCGACGGTGGCCCAGGCCGCCATCATGACTAGTGTGCCCAATGTGGCTATCGTGCCCTCGACCATGGATCTGCTGGGCGTCGAGCTGACCATCGCCGACCATGGCGACCGCGCCTTCAAGCTGCGCAATGCCTTCAAGCAGCTGGGCGATCTGACGATCAACGAAAAGCCGGTAAGCTATATCCTGATCGACTGCCCGCCCTCGCTGAACCTGTTGACCATCAATTCGCTGGTGGCCGCCGACGCCGTGCTGGTGCCGCTGCAGTGCGAGTTCTTTGCGCTGGAGGGACTCAGCCAGTTGCTGCAGACCATTGAGCAGATCCGTTCCACGCTCAATCCCGGCCTGTCGATCCAGGGCGTGGTGATGACCATGTTCGACAAGCGCAATAATCTGAGTGAACAGGTGCTGGCTGACGTGCGCAGCGAAATGGGCTCGCTGGTCTATGACACGGTGATCCCGCGCAATGTGCGCTTGTCGGAGGCGCCATCCTATGGCAAGCCCGCTTTGCTTTATGACTTGAAATGTGCCGGCAGCCAGGCCTATCTGCGGCTGGCCACCGAAGTGATCCGCCGCGAGCGGCAGCTCAACGCGGCATAGGAGCCCGACCATGAACGAAAAACCGACACGTCTTGGTCGCGGGCTGGCCGCGCTGATTGGCGATATGGCTACGGTTGAAGGTGCCCGGGTCACCGAATCGGGTGGCATCAAGCGGCTCCCGGTCGATTTCATCATCGCCAACCGGTCCAATCCGCGGCGCTCCTTCAATGACGAGCAGCTCGAAGAGCTGACCAATTCGATTCGCGAGAAGGGCGTCATGCAGCCCCTGCTGGTGCGCCCGAGCAATGATCCCAACATTTTTGAGCTGATTGCCGGTGAACGGCGCTGGCGCGCCTCGCAGCGCGCTGGTCTGCATGACGTGCCGGTTATCATCCGGGATGTTGACGACAAAGAAGCGCTCGAGCTTGCCATTATCGAGAATGTGCAGCGCGCCGACCTCAATCCGCTTGAGGAGGCCATGGGCTATGGCCAGTTGATCGAGCAATTCGAATATACCCAGCAGGACCTGGCGCAGGTGATCGGCAAGAGCCGTTCGCATGTGGCCAATACGCTCCGCCTGCTGCGTCTGCCGGAAGATGTGCGCGAGATGGTGGCCAGCGGCACGCTGACCGCCGGTCATGCGCGCACGCTGATCACGGCGGAAGATCCGGCGACGCTGGCGCGGCAGATCGTGTCCGGCGGTCTCTCCGTGCGCGAGGCCGAGGCCTTGAGCCAGCAGCGCGACATTGCCGGCACCAAGAAGCCCACCGCTTCCGCGAGCGAGCGCGATGCCGATACCGTGGCGCTGGAGCGCCGTCTGTCGGATGCCCTGGGCCTGTCGGTATCGCTGGCGCACGGCGATCGCGGCGGCAAGTTGGAAATCCGCTACAAGACCCTCGAGCAGCTTGACGGGATTTGTCTCAGGCTGACAGGTACCAACTAGGTCTGGTGCGTTTCACGTGAAACGCTGCGGCTAGTGCGCTGCCGCCATCATGCAGATGGCCAGCAGGGCCCGGCGCAGGCTGGCTTCAGCCAGACCAGGACGGCGTCTCGTGTCCGCCGTGGTCTGCAGTAGCCGGGCGCTGGCGCCTGCCAGGGCGGTATCCGACCAGAGTCGCAATTGCTGTTCCAGGGCGCCGGCTCTTGAGAAATGCGGCTTGGGCCGCTGTCCATCCAGTACGGCGCGCGGTAATTTGCCCGCATCCACCTCGATACGCCAGCGCCGCAGATTGGCAAAATGCATGGCACAGATGGCCAGCAGCCGCTGCGGATCGACAGCGGATGACAGGGCGCGATTGAGAGCCAGTTCCAGACGCTCGGCATGGCCACCGGCGGCAGCATCGACGATAGCGTCTATCACCAGCATGCCATTGTCGGCACACAGCAACAACACATCCTCGCGGGTCAGTACCTTGGTGGCGGCGGCATAGAGGCAGAGCTTTTCCAGTTCGCGGCGCGTGATCTCGCGGTCATTGCCGAGGATTTCGCGCAGGGTCGCCACGACGTCAGCATCGACGCGGATGGCCTGCTGATTGAAGGTCTCGCGAATCAGCGCCTGCAGGGCCTCGTCACTGTCGGGATAGCAGGGCAGGGCCCGCCCGTTCCTTGCGGCCTCCACCAGGGCGCGCAGGGCGTCCTTGGGGGTGAGATTGCCGGCCTCGAGTACGATGGCGGCACCCTGGAGGTCGTCGCGCAGTTCGGTAAGGGTCATGACCAGGGATTTGCCGGCGCCACGCACGCGCACAATGCGCTTGCCGCCAAACAGGGAAATGGTTTTGGCTTCCACGGCGAGGATAGAGGGGTCGGCATCCACCTCGGCGCCGTCCAGGGTCACGATGCTGGCCGCTTCCGGGTCATCCCCAGCCAGTTTTCGAATCAGTTGCTGGGCGGTTTCACGGACGAGACCGGTATCTGGCCCATAGGCGAGGAAAATCCCCTCATCAATGTCGGGCCGCGTGACAAAGCGCGCGACTTCATGGGCCTTGAGCGCAGTCATCAGCGGCGTTGTGCCGCCAGCACAGCCAGGCGCAGCGATTCGGCGGCGCCACGCGCGGCCCGTTCGGCCGCCTCGGTCGCGGCTGCATTGTCGGCCAGAACCTGACCGGATCGGGTATATTCTGCCGACGCCGTTCGGGCCAGGACGGTGGGTTCGGTATCGCTGCCGTCGCGGGCGGTGATGGTCAGCGTCGCCGTCACGGTGACGCTGACGGGCTTGGCCGGGTTGGTGGTGGTGGTCACCACCATGTCTGCCCCGCTGCTGGCGGCCGATACGGTCGCCAGGCGGGCTGTGGGCGCGGTTGAGCTGCCAAAGCGGAGCGACAGCTCCTGGTAGATGATCTGTTCCAGGCGGCTGGTTGGCTTGGCATAGGCGAGGTTGAGGGACGGCTGGTCGGCCAGCGTGCCGCTATAGACGGGCGAAAAGCTACAGGCCCCCAGAGTGGCGCCCATGCCGAGCAACAGCCCTGCCAGTACGGTGCGCCGGAGCGCGTCAGACCACGACATTGACGATCCTGTCCGGCACGATGACGATCTTCTTGGGTGCCTTGCCGTCGAGCATGCGGACAATCTCGTCCATAGACAAGACCAGTTGTTCCACGGTCGCGGCCGGCGTGCCCTTGGCGACGGTGATTTCGCCGCGGCGCTTGCCGTTCACCTGGATGGGCAGGGTCACCTCGTCGTCAACCAGCAGTGCTGAATCAACATCGGGCCACAGCGCATCGGCCACGAGGCCCGGTTTGCCCAGAGCTTCCCAGCAGGTTTCGGCCAGGTGCGGCATCATCGGGGCGATCAGCTGGATCAGATGGGAAACGCCCAGTTCCAGGGCGCCCAGCCGTCCAGCGGGTGCCACGGCGCAGATGCCGGCGGTGCGGACCAGGGCATTGGTCAGCTCATAGATCTGGGCCACGGCGCGGTTGAAGCGCAGGCCCTCGATGTCATTGCCGACATTGTGCACGGCGCGGTGAATGATCTTGCGCAGGGCCAGCCCTTCGCTGTCGTCGCTTTCGCGAACAGTGCCGGATGACTGTTGCACAATGTCGATGGTTTCACCTACCAAGCGCCATACGCGCTGCTGGAAGCGGCTGGCGCCTTCGACGCCGGCCTCGGTCCACTGCACGTCACGTTCAGGCGGCGAATCCGACAGCATGAACCAGCGCGCGGTATCGGCGCCGTAGGTGGCGACGATCTCGTCGGGATCGATGACGTTCTTCTTGGATTTGCTCATCTTCTCGATCGACCCGATCGAGATCCGCTCGCCTGACTTCAGATGCTGGGCGCGGCGGCCCTCGCCAAAGGTCTCGACCACCACGTCCACCGGGGCGACCCAGTCGCCCTTGGGCGACTTGTAGGTCTCGTGGGTCACCATGCCCTGGGTGAAGAGGCCCTTGAAGGGTTCATCAAGACCGACATGGCCGGTCGCCTTCATGGCGCGGGTGAAGTAGCGCGAATATAGCAGATGCAGGATCGCGTGCTCGACGCCGCCGATATACTGATCAACGGGCAACCAGCGGTTGGCGATCTCGGGAACAGTGGGGGTCGCCGCGTGGGGCGCGGTGAAGCGGGCATAGTACCAGGACGAATCGACGAACGTGTCCATCGTATCGGTTTCACGTCTTGCGGCGCCGCCGCATTGCGGGCAGTGGACATGCTTCCAGGTCGGATGATGATCGAGTGCATTGCCGGGCTTGTCGAAACTGACATCCTCGGGCAGCACGACGGGCAGGTCCTTCTTGGGCACGGGCAGGGTGCCGCACACCTCGCAATGGATCACCGGGATCGGGCAGCCCCAATAGCGCTGGCGGGAGACGCCCCAGTCGCGCAAACGGTAGTTGACCTCCACCGTGCCCTGGGGCCGGCCATCGACTTCACGCTTAGCAAAATGGGCCGCAATCGTCCGCTTGGCATCCTCGATGGTCTTGCCGTCGAGGAACCCCGAATTGAAAATGGTGCCCGCATCGGTGAAGGCCTCGTCAGCCACCGCAAAGGTAGCTGCATCGGCGCCGGCCGGCAGCACGACGGGCGTGACGGGCAAATCATACTTGCGCGCGAAGTCTAGATCGCGCTGGTCATGCGCCGGGCACCCGAAAATCGCTCCGGTACCATATTCCATCAGCACAAAATTGGCGACATAGACGGGCAAAGTCGCGCCCTCGATAACCGGGTGCTTTGCGTAAAGCCCGGTGAATACGCCCTTTTTCTCTGCCTTTTCGAGGGCTTCGGTCGCGGTGCCCAGCGAACGGCATTCGGCGATGAAACTCGCCAGGCCGGCATTGTCGGCTGCCAATTGCGTGCTCAGCGGATGATCGGCCGACAGCGCGATAAAGGAAGCGCCGAATATGGTGTCGGGTCTGGTGGTGAACACCTCGACGGCCGTGGCATCGGTCTGATTGGGCATCAATGCGAACTGGAGGCGCAGCCCTTCGGACTTGCCGATCCAGTTGCGCTGCATGACGCGGACCTTTTCGGGCCATTCGGTCAGCGTATCGAGGCCGGCCAGCAGTTCTTCGGCAAAATCGGAGATCTTGAAGAACCACTGCGTCAGTTCGCGCTGCTCGACCGGGGCGCCGGAACGCCAGCCCTTGCCGTCAATGACCTGCTCATTGGCCAGCACGGTCATGTCGATGGGGTCCCAGTTGACCTTGGACTGCTTGCGGGTGACCAGGCCGGCCGCCATCATGTCGATGAACATGGCCTGCTGGTGCTGGTAATATTCCGGCTCGCAGGTGGCAATCTCGCGCGTCCAGTCGATGGCCAGGCCCATGGACTGCAACTGGGCCTTCATGGCGGCGATATTCTGCCTGGTCCAGGTGCCGGGATGGGTCTTGCGCTCGATGGCGGCGTTTTCGGCCGGCAGGCCAAACGCGTCCCAGCCCATGGGGTGCAGCACATTCTTGCCCCTGGCGCGGTGATAGCGCGCAACGACGTCGCCCATGGAATAATTGCGGACGTGGCCCATATGGATGCGGCCCGACGGATAGGGGAACATCTCAAGGACGTAATAGGGCTCGCGCGGGTCATCATTGCTGGTGACAAAGCTCTGGGCATCGTCCCAGACCTTCTGCCATTTGGGTTCCATTTCGCGCGGATTGTAGCGTTCGACGCTCACTTGGGCTCGTCCTTGGGTACATCTCGCAAAGTGCCGCGGAAGGTGGGAGCGGCTTGCGTTTATGGGGGATTTTGTCTACCGGACCATCACCAGAAATACCAAGCTAGGTCAACAGGAACAGGGCGAAAGCATGGATGTCAGTGCCGCCGACAAGCTTGCCGCCATCCAGGAACGCATCGCCCGAGCGCAGCAGCGCTTTGGTCCGCCACCCACAGCGGTTACCCTGGTGGCCGTATCCAAAACCTTTCCCGCAGAGGCGATAGAGCCGTTCCTTGAGGCAGGCCAGCGCGTCTTCGGAGAAAACCGGGTGCAGGAGGCCAAGGACAAGTGGCCGGCACTGCGGGAGCGCTATCCCGATGTGAAACTGCATCTGATCGGGCCGTTGCAGACCAACAAGGCACGCGAGGCCGTGGCGCTGTTCGACGTGATCGAAACGCTTGACCGTGACCGCCTGGCCGGGGTGCTGGCCGAGGAGATGACCAAAGCCGGGCGGCAATTGCCGTGCTTCGTGCAGGTCAATATCGGGCTTGAGCCGCAAAAGGCCGGCATCGCGCCGGACGAGACGGTGGATTTTGTGGCACGCTGCCGCAGCCCGCATGGGCTCAACGTGGTCGGGCTCATGTGCATCCCGCCCGACGGGGTGCCGCCGGGACCGTATTTTGCCCAAATGATGGCGCTGGCGCGCGATGCCGGCGTGGCGGAGCTGTCGATGGGCATGAGTGGCGATTTCGAAATCGCCATCGGCATGGGGGCAAGCCATGTGCGGCTTGGCTCGGCCCTGTTCGGCGGTCGTCCGCCCGCGGCTTAACGGCCGCACCGGAAAATAGTCCTCCTGTGAGCGAACGGCTGCAACTTCTGGGCCTGGGACGTCGTTGTTGTTCTGTATAACGCCGTTGTGATTGGCTGGTCAAAAACTGGTTGCAATAGTGTGGCCCAAGGCCGGGTCGATGCGAAAAGACCGGAGAAAACAATGAACAAGCGACGCATCCTGCTGGTGGACGACGATGCAGACCTGCGCCAGACGCTGGTCGAGCAACTCGAGGCCCACCCCGAGTTCGAAATTCTCCAGGCGGGCACGGCCAATGACGCCCTCAAGTCTACACGTGAAAATAATATCGATCTGACCATTCTCGATGTCGGTCTGCCCGACATGGACGGACGGGATGCGGTAAAGCTGTTGCGCGCGGAGGGCTATAACAGCCCCATCCTGATGCTCACCGGCCATGACAGCGATGCCGACCAGATCCTGGGCCTTGATTCGGGCGCCAATGACTACCTGACCAAGCCATTCCGCTTTCCGGTGCTGCTGGCGCGCATCAATGCGGCATTGCGCCAGCATGACCAGAGCGAAGATGTGGTGTTCACCATCGGGCCCTACAGCTTCCAGCCCTCGGTGAAGATGCTCGAGACCAATGACGGCATCAAGGTGCGCCTTACGGACAAGGAAACCTCGATCCTCAAATATCTCTACCGTCAGGGTCCCAAGACGATTTCCCGCGATATCCTGCTCAAGGAAGTCTGGGGCTACAACAATCGGGTAACCACCCATACGCTGGAAACCCATATTTATCGCCTGCGCCAGAAGATCGAACGCGACCCCTCCAATGCTCGCCTGCTGGTGACCCAGGAGGGTGGATACCGCCTGGTGCCGTGAAAGCCGTGGACGGCGGCCCGGAAACACAAAATCGGGTATAAATGCGCGTCAAATGCCCTATAGGATGGCATGGCTTTGCTGCGACACGGCCAAAGTGCATCCGGAACGGGGCTTATGATCAGGGACGAGGCGGCCGCCGCACTGGCGCAAGCCGAATTTTTCGATATCTGCGACGATGAGCAGCGCCGCATGCTGGCGTTCGCTGGTGATCGTCGGCATTTCGACGCCGACGCGGTGCTCTACCAGGCCGGCAGCGTGCCGCACGGCGCCCATGTGCTGATCTCGGGTACGCTCAAGGCCAAACCCGAGGGAAAGGGCGCCAGCAAGCCCTATGCGATCTCCGAGCCGGGCAGCGTGGTGTCGTCCATGGCGTTGATCCTGGACAAGCCGCGCCAGGTTACATTCACGGCAGTGACCGATTGCGAAACTCTCTTCGTGCCGCGCCACGCCTTTCTCAAGCTGCTGCAGCAGTCGCCTGATCTGGCGCAGCGCGCGGTGGCGCGCATCGAGCGCGACCTGGGCAGTTATCTCGGGGCGCTCGAGCCCGTGGGTCGCCGGATGCGGGCTGGCGAGAGCTAGACGCCGGCGAAGCGGGCAATGACCGGCACGTGGTCGCTCGGCTTGTCGGTCCAGCCGCGAGCCGGTTTGATGATTTCCGCACCAATGCAATGGGCCGCAACATCGGCGGTTGACCAGATATGGTCGAGCCGGCGGCCCTTGTTGGCCAGCTCCCAATCGGCGCTGCGATAGCTCCACCAGGAATAGAGCTTCTGGTCATAGGGCACATGCTTGCGCACTAGGTCGATCCAGCCATGGCCGCCACTGAGCAGGGCGTCGAGCGCTTCGGTTTCCACCGGGGTATGGCTGACGATCTTGAGCAACTGCTTGTGGCTCCAGACGTCATTTTCATGCGGCGCGATGTTGAAATCGCCGGCGATCAAATGACCGCGCTGGAAGATGGGCTCGTTGAACCAGCTGGTCAGTTCGCTCAAGAATCCCAGCTTGTGCTTGAATTTGGGGTTGATGGCCGGGTCGGGCTCGTCGCCGCCGGCGGGAATGTAGAAATCGTGCAGCGTCACCGGGCCATGGCCGAAATCGGTCAAGGCGGAGACGTGGCGCGATTCGGGAATGTCGCAGAACACGCGGCTTGAAACGTCGGTCAGGGGAAATTTCGAGACGATGGCGACGCCGTGATAGCCCTTCTGGCCATGCACTGCCTGGTGCGGATAGCCGGCCTCGGCAAAGGCCTTGGCTGGGAACTGGTCATTGGTGCACTTGATCTCCTGCAGCATCAGCACATCGGGGTGATACTGGGCGATGAAATCGAGCACCATGGGCAGGCGCAGGCGCACCGAATTGATGTTCCAGGTGACGATGGAGACGGTCATGACGGGCCTTTGCGCTTGCGGGCCCCTCTTATCGCGGAGGCGCAAGGAGAGGTAAAGCCGGAAATGGCGGTGTTGCTGCGGAGGGTTTCACGTGAATCGGTGACAGGGCACACGAAAAAGCCCGGCACCTTGCGGGGCCGGGCTCTGATCCTGATCGCTCCGGTGGGAGCGGCTGGCTTAGGCCAGATTATTCAGCCTTTGGCTCGGCGCTGGCGGCTTCAGCCTCGGCAGCGGCGGCCTGTTCAGCGGCCTTCGCTGCTGCTGCGGCTTCGGCTTCCTTGGCGGCCTGTTCGGCGGCGAAAGCCTGGGCAGCTGCAACCTTTTCGGCCTCGCGGGCTTCCTTGGCCGCCACAGCGGCGGTGCGCTCGGTAGCTTCGATCTTCTTGGTACGCGAATTGGTCGATTCGAAAATGCGGGCAGATTTGCCGCGACGATCGCGCAGGTAGTACAGCTTGGCGCGACGGACCTTGCCGCGCTTGAGCACTTCCACCGACGCCACGTTGGGCGAATAGAGCGGGAAGACGCGCTCGACGCCTTCGCCATAGGAAATCTTGCGCACGGTGAAGGATTCCATCACGCCGCCGCCGTTGAAAGCGATCACAATGCCTTCATAGGCCTGCAGACGCTCCTTGGTGCCTTCGGTGATGCGGACCCACACCTTGACGGTGTCGCCGTGGGTAAATTCGGGCAGCTGGCGCTTGGCGGCGACAGCGGCCATCTGCTCGGCTTCGAGCTGTTCGATGATGCTGGACATGTCGATTCCGTTCTGAATCTTTTCAAAGGAGCGTTTATTCGAGCCTTGCGGTCCGATCGCCCGGTCTTGGTTGGTAACGGAGTTTGGTCGTCTTTTTATTGGTGCGCGGCAGGTCCGATTAGCCCGACACGCGGATAGTGGCGCGGCTATAGGGGAAAAGCGCCCAAGAGTCTAGCGTTTGATGGTGCTTTGTGGCTTGGGCGGCAGAAGATCGGGGCGGCGCGCCTGCGTCAGGGCCAGGCTCTGCTCGGCCCGCCACTTGGCGATCTTGCCGTGATCGCCTGATGTCAGCACCGGGGGAATATCGAGGCCCTCGAAGGATTGCGGCCTGGTATATTGCGGATATTCGAGCTGGCCGTTTTCAAAACTCTCGTCGGCATGGCTGTCAGCCCCGCCCAGCACGCCCGGAATGAGGCGCACAACGGCCTCCAGCAGCACCATGGCGGCGACTTCGCCCCCCGCCAGCACATAGTCGCCGATCGAGATTTCCTCCAGCCCGCGGGCGTCGATGACCCGTTGGTCGATACCCTCGAAACGGCCGCAGACGATCACGGCGCCTGGCCCCAAAGCCAGCTGGCGGGCGCGCTGCTGCGTCAGGGGTGTGCCGCGCGGCGACATCAGGATGCGCGGGCGGTAGTCGCCCTGCGGTGAGACTGTGTCGATGGCGCGGGCCAGGATGTCGGGCTTGAGCACCATGCCGGCGCCGCCACCCGATGGGGTATCATCGACGGTGTGGTGGCGATCGGTGGCAAAGCTGCGCAATTGCACGGCGTTGAGCGACCACAGGCCGTCCGCCAGGCCGCGGCCCAGTACGGAGGCGCCCAGCGGGCCGGGAAACAGCTCGGGAAAGAGCGTGATGATTGATGCCGAGAAGCTCAATCGGGCTCTTCCTCGCCCTCGGGCGCCTCGAGCGGCACTTCGATGACGAGATAGCCCTCGGCAATGCGGACGGCCGGCACTACAGCGCGGGTGAATGGATAGAGGTAGGTGTCGCCGCTCTGGGGATCGCGAATTTCAATCAGGTCGCCGGCGCCGAAATTGGGCAGGGCCGACACCTGGCCGATGATCTGGCCCGATTGCAGTCGTGCCTCGAGACCGATCAGGTCGGCATGGTAGAAATCGTCCTCGTCTTCCGGTTCGGGCAGCCGGTCACGGTCGACAAAGAGGCTGACGCCGTTGAGCTTTTCGGCAGCGTCGCGGTCAGCAATGCCCTTGATGTGAGCAACGACCACATTCTTGTGCAGGCGCAGCTTGTCGATGGTTATGACCAGGCCCGGCCGGTCGGTATGCAGCGGGCCATAGGAGCCAATGGCCAGCGGATCCTGGGTATGGGCGGCGATGCGGACGGCGCCCTTGATGCCGTGGGCGGCGCCGATCTGGCCGAGCAGGATGCGATTGCTGTTCTGGGTGGTCATGGCGGCTCCGGGCGGTCTAAGGTGCTCTTAGCAGGCAATGCCCGGATTGGGAATTGTCGCGGAACCATACCCCATCCGGACGGCTTGTCCGGAGACGTTTTACAGCAGGAGTGCATGCCATGGCCAAGATTCTGACCGACCGAGAAGAGATCCGCGAATGGGCCGCAGCGCGGGGTGGCAATCCAATGCTGATGGAAACCCCGGAGGGGACCGGTACGCGCACGCTGCTGCAACTGACCTTCGGCCAGTATGAGATCAATACCGATGGCAATCAGGGTCCGGACCGGATCGGTGGCTTTGACCTGGTCAGCTGGGACGAATGGTTTGACGCGCTGGACGCCAACAACCTTGCCCTGCGGGTGTCGGATGATCCGTCTGGAGGCAGCGAGGCCGAATTCGAGTTTGTCGAAAAAGTCTAGATATTGGTCAGAGATCAAATCAGGCTTTAGCAGGCAGGCTCGGCTCGCGGCGTGAAGCCGCCTCCAGAGGGGTCAGGCGGCTCACTCAGGCGTCGCGAGCGAGTTCAGGCCGGCTTCGTACAGGCGCATCGTGGCTTCAATGTCCGCGATGTGCATGGACAGGCCCTGCTCGACGGCTTCGGCCTGGCGACGGACGAGGTCGCGGCGCGACAGCAGCTCGAAGCGCTCGCTCTCGAGTTCCTTGACGGCGAGGTCGATGCGGTCGCGGTGAGCGGCCAATCGCTGCACCATCGGTGCGGTCTGCTTCGCGGCTTCCTGCATCACGGCTTCCATCTGCTCGATTTCTGGCTGGACGATCTTCAGGTTCATCTTGGCTCGGGTGGTCATTTGGTCTTCCCACATTATCGTTGGATCTGCTGGCCCGGCTGGGTCATGCAGACGTTAATGTAACGTAATAGCCAAATTGCAGGAAATCCCAATCTTTACTGCATATTTACCTTAACAACGGGCGCGCTGAATTGATGCAGTATTGAATCAATTGCAAGCAACGTCGGGCTGTCAGGAGACGTCGGCTGCAGCCTCGATGGCTTCCATGTCACTGTCAGACAAGCCGAAATGGTGGCCAAGCTCATGAATCAGCACGTGAGCAACGACGTCGCCGAGCGTGTTGTCATCGTTCTCGGCCCAGTAATCGAGAATGGCGCGGCGGTAGAGGAACACCGTGTTGGGCAACTGGCCGGTTTGCGGCACGGCGCCGTCTTCAGTGAGGCCGACGCCGGAAAACAGGCCCATGAGTTCGAAGGGGCCCTCCATGCCAAAGCCTTCCAGCACGTCGTCCTCGGCATAATCGGCCACGGTGCAGGTGACGTCTGCCGAAAGCGATTTGAACGGCTCTGGCAGGCCGGCCAGCGCGCGGCTGGCCAGGGCCTCAATGTCGTCAAGGGTGGGCGCGAAGCGCGCCCCCCAGTCGAGCTCGCTCACTGCCACTCGCGAATGTCGACGAAGTGGCCGGCAATGGCCGCTGCCGCCGCCATGGCGGGGGAGACCAGGTGCGTCCGCCCCTTGAAGCCCTGACGGCCCTCGAAGTTGCGGTTGGATGTGGAGGCGCAGCGTTCCTGCGGCTTGAGCTTGTCCGGGTTCATGGCCAGGCACATCGAGCAGCCGGGCTCACGCCATTCAAAGCCGGCATCCTTGAAAATAACGTCGAGGCCCTCGGCCTCGGCCTGGTCCTTGACCAGGCCGGAGCCCGGCACGACCATGGCGCTGACCGTGGAGGCCACCTTGCGGCCACCGATGACGGCTGCGGCAGCGCGCAGGTCCTCGATGCGGCCATTGGTGCAGGAGCCGATGAAGACGCGGTCAATGCCGATCTCGGTGATCGGCGTGCCGGGCTTGAGGCCCATATAGTCCAGCGCTCGCCACTTGGAGGCGCGCTTGTTTTCATCATCGATCGCGTCAGGATCGGGAACGGCGCCGGTTACCGAGATCACGTCCTCGGGCGATGAGCCCCAGGAGACGATGGGCGGCAGGTTGGCTGCGTCGAGCACCACGACCTTGTCATAGACGGCGCCTTCGTCGGTATAGAGCGTCTTCCAGTAGTCGAGCGCCATGTCCCAGGCCTGGCCGGTTGGCGCGCGGTTGCGGCCCTTGACGTAGTCATAGGTGGTCTGGTCGGGGGCGATCAGGCCGGCGCGGGCGCCGCCCTCGATGGTCATGTTGCAGACGGTCATGCGGCCTTCCATGGAGAGGGCCTGGATGGCCTCGCCGGCAAACTCGATGACATGGCCATTGCCGCCGGCCGTGCCGATCTCGCCGATAATGGCGAGAATGATGTCCTTGGCCGTGACGTGCGGCGGCAGCTTGCCGTCCACCCGCACCAGCATGTTCTTGGCCTTCTGCTGGATCAGCGTCTGGGTCGCGAGCACGTGCTCGACCTCGGAGGTGCCGATGCCATGGGCCAGCGCGCCAAAGGCGCCATGGGTGGAGGTATGGCTGTCGCCACAGACAATGGTCATGCCGGGCAGGGTGAACCCCTGCTCTGGCCCGACGATGTGGACGATGCCCTGGCGCTTGTCGAAGGGGTCGAAATATTCGATGCCGAAATCGGCCGTGTTTTCGGCCAGCGTGGCGATCTGGATGGCGCTTTCGGGGTCCGGATTGGGCAGCGAGCGGTCGGTGGTGGGGACATTGTGGTCCACCACCGCCAGGGTGCGCTCGGGGTGCCGTACCTTGCGATTGTTCAGCCGCAGACCCTCGAAGGCCTGGGGGCTCGTGACTTCATGCACCAGGTGCCGGTCGATATAGAGCAGCGAGGTACCATCCTCGTTGTTCTGCACCAGGTGGTCGTCCCAGATCTTGTCGTAGAGCGTACGGGCCTTGGTCATAGCGGTATTCCGGCAGGGAAAGTTTGGAGTGGTTCTAAGCCGGTGCGGCAGAAGGGTCAAGCATTACCGTACTCTCGGGTACGCTTGAGTTACTGCGGCAGACGGTCCTGCGTACCCCTGACCGCGAAAACACCCAGCACGCTGGTGTCGAGGCCAATGCGCAACCGACACCACAGGGCGATCGACAGCTGGGCGAGGATGCGGGCGCCCATATTGGCTGCGGCCGCGCCGATCACCCCATAGGTGGGAATGATGAGGATCTGCACGATCAGGCCGGCGCCCATGATGCCGCCGAAAATCATGGCATAGGCGCGTTCATGCCCGGTCATCATCATCACGATCTTGGACGGACCGGTGGCGGCGTCAAACAGCAGCCCGAGGGCCAGCAGGACCAGCACCAGCCAGCCTTCGGCATAGGCAGGTCCGAACAGGCTGAGGATCCACTCGCCCCAGCCGAAGAAGGCGACAAAGACCAGCAGGGAAAAGGCAAAGCCGGCAAACGAGGCCATGGCCGCAATGGCCTGGGCCTTGCGCATCTCGCCGGCATGGAAATGCTGGGCGATCATCGGGGCAATCACCAGTTCGATGGCAAAGGTGAAGAGCGTCATCAGGCCGGCGGTGCGGAAGGCGTTGAAGTAGAGGCCCGAGCTTTCGAGGTTGAGCATCAATCCCACGAGGACCACGTCGGCATTGAGAGCGACCGTCTCTATCAAGGTGCCGAGCAGGAACCAGCGGCTGAGGCCGCCCCAGCGCTGCCAGTAGGGTCCAACGACGCCCACCACGGGACTCAAGACATAGCGGCGGGTTATGGCGCCCCAGAACTGCAGTGCCAGCATGCCCGACAGCAGGGCGGCCGAGAGCACCAGCGCATCGGGGCCGCTGAGCACGATACCGACGCTGAACAGGCCCAGAACCACGGCGGGCAGAGCGATGCGCCAGAGAATGTCGCGCGGCACCAAGGCGGTCCAGAGCGAGCCCTGGGCCCGCAGGGCCGAGGAATTGTACTCCGCCAGTGCCATGGGGAGAATCAGGAAGGCGGCGCCATAAAAATGGTTGGCCGTATCCTCCAAGGGTAGCAGGAGCACCCAGAGAAAGACCACCAGACACATGACCAAAGCGATGGTCAGGCCAGACAGGATGGTGAGCATGGAGCCGGCCTGCACCGCTGCAGTGGCAGCGGCCCGGTTGCCGGCAACCGTCTCCTGCGACCAGAGACGCAGGATGGCGGTGGGCTGGCCCACGCCGGCGGCAATGGCCAGCACGGTGGCCAGAGCCAGGCCAAAGGCAAAATGGCCGTATTCCGGCACCGTCATGGTGCGGGAAAGCACGACATAGGTCAGGTAGGTCAGGCCCGCAGTCGCGACCTTGATGCCCAGTGAGCCGATGACGCGCCACAGGCCAGCATGGAGCAATGCCGACAGGTCTGAAGGAATGGTAAGCCGCATCGAAAGCCTCTGGGCCGCGCCTCAAGCGCGACCCGGGCAATCTGTCATGCCATTCTCAAGAAACAATTACCTTCCGCGGACATACCTAATTATGGTTTGGTAATGTTGCAGTCTCGTCCCTAGTGGCGGAAGTGGCGCATGCCGGTCATCACCATGGCAATGCCCGCGGCATCGGCGGCGGCGATGACCTCATCATCGCGCATCGAGCCGCCCGGCTGGATGACGGCGGTGGCGCCGGCGGCAACCAGGGCCTCAAGCCCGTCGGCAAAGGGGAAGAAAGCATCCGAAGCGGCCACCGAGCCCGTGGTCAATGCGCCTTCAAGGCCCGCGGCCTTGGCTGCGTCGATGGACTTGCGATGGGCGGTGAGGGCGGAATCGACCCTGGACATCTGGCCGGCGCCGATGCCGACGGTGGCGCCGTCCTTGACATAGACGATGGCGTTGGACTTGACGTGCTTGGCGACCTTGGCGGCCAGGCGCAGGTCGGCCATCTCAGCTTCGGTAGGCTGGCGCTTGGTCACGATCCTGAGCTCGCAGTCGTCGACATTGCGGTTATCGCGCGACTGGACCAGCAGGCCCCCGGCCACCGATTTAACCATGAGGCCATCTGCCTTGGGGTCGGCCAGCCCGCCGGTCAGCAGCAGGCGCAGGTTCTTCTTGGCGGCGATGATGTCCTGGGCTTCCTGGGTCGCCGACGGCGCCACGATCACTTCGGTAAACACCTTGACGATCTCAGTGGCGGTGGCGGCATCGATCTCGCGGTTGGTGGCGACAATGCCGCCGAAGGCGGAGACCGGATCGGTGCGCAGGGCGTTCTGATAGGCGGTCAGCAGGTCGCCGGCCACGCCGACACCACATGGATTGGCGTGCTTGATGATGGCAACGGCGGCGACCTCGGCAGCGTCGAACTCGCTGACCAGCTCGAAAGCGGCGTCGGTGTCGTTGATATTGTTGTAGCTCAGGGTCTTGCCCTGCACCTGGGTGGCGGTGGCCACACCGGGACGGGTATCGCCATTGGCATAGAAACCGGCCCATTGATGGGGGTTTTCGCCATAGCGCATGACTTCGCGCAGGTTGCCGGCAAAGCTGCGATAGGGAATTTCAGGATAGTCGATCGCCTTGGCGAACCAGGTTGAGATAGCGCTGTCATAGGCGGCGGTGCGGGCATAGGCCTTGGCGGCCAGCTGCTGGCGCATGGGGTAGGGCACGCCACCGGTCTCGGCGATGGCGGCCAGAATGGCGGGATAGTCGGCCGGGTCGACAACAACCGTCACGAAGGCGTGGTTTTTGGCCGCCGAGCGGACCATGGCCGGACCACCAATATCGATATTCTCGATGATCTCGTCATAGCTGGCGCCGGAGGCGACAGTCTTCTCGAAGGGGTAGAGATTGACCGCGACAAGGTCGATGGCACTGATGGCGTGCTCGGCCATGGATGCGGCATGGTCGGGCTTGTCGCGCACGGCCAGCAGGCCGCCATGCACCTTGGGGTGCAGGGTCTTGACGCGGCCATCCATCATTTCGGGAAAGCCGGTCAGGTCGGCGATCTCGCGGACGGGCAGGCCGGCATCCTTGATCAGCTTGTGGGTGCCGCCGGTCGAGACCAGCTCCACGCCCGCCGCGCTCAGGCCCCTGGCAAAGTCGGCCATGCCGGATTTGTCGAATACCGAAAGCAGTGCGCGCCCGACCGTGACCGTCTTGCCCATGAGGTGTGTGCCCTATTTGGTGGTGAATTGGGGCGCTCGCTAGCACGAAGCCGCCAGAACGCCAAGTGCGGGTCAAAGCACTAGGGCTGCTCGAGGGTGAAAATCCAGGCGATTTCGCTGCCGGCGACGACCCGGGTTTCAAGCACCAGCTGGCGCGTCTTGTGCAGGCCGACATAGGCCGACTGGCGCACGCTTTCCTCGTCGCGGCAGGCTGCCCCCTCCCAGAGAAAGCTCCAGATAGCGCCATTGGGCAGGTGCAGGCGGACCATGCTTTCGTCGCGATTGCGCTGCAGCCGCACGCCGGGCGCCAGATGAAAGCGCACAGCAATGGTGCCCGAGGCGGTGCCGTGGGCGATCATGCGGTCCTGGCCAACCAAAGTCGTGCCGCCCGAGAGCAGGGTGATGCGGCGTTCGAGATCGACGCCAAAACGCCGGGCATAGGCGGCGGTGGTAATGGACAGCAACTGATCAGCTGGCGCGAGGGTCATCTGCGCCGGCGGCGTTGGGGAGGCATTTTCCGAATCGATGGTGGGCGCGGAGTGGGCGATACCCTGGCGGAACAGAGCCTTGCTGGCGGCCAGATCGGCCGGGGCGGGGCCGCAACTGCCCAGGATCAGCTCGCTGCCATGGGAAAATTCGAGCGCCAGGGGGCTGGCATGGACGTTTTCGGCAAAGCCCGGTGGCGGGATGCGGCCGGAATCGGCGATGACCACGGCCTCGCCGGCGCGCAAAATGCCGTAGCCACCCAACAACTTGGAGCGCCGCTGATGGCCGGCGGCATTGGCCTGGATGGCGATTAGCACGTCATGGGGGAGATGACCGCCGCCGTTGAAATAGGCCGGCTCGCCGCTCGACAGCGTCAGGGCATCGAGGCTTTCATGCATGCGGTCGATCTGGGCCGCCAGTTCAAGGGAGGCATCGGACTTGAGCTGGCTGGCGACGCGGCGAACACTGACCAGCTCGACCAGCAACTGCAATTGCAGCTTGGGGTTGCGCGAGCGATGCAGGCCATCGGCATCGAGCTGGGCGGCCAGGATGCGATTGAGTCGGTCGATGCGGCGAGTGTCGGTGTGTTCGCCCTGCTCGCAATATTGCGCGCCGGCCAGGGCGATGGCGGCAAACAGGGCATCGCCGGGGTCGGCGGCGAGGCGCCCGCGCAGCTTGAGGCTCTGGATCTGGGCACCCAGCACGCGCTGGATGGTCTTGGCCTGCTCGGGAGTGGCGCCATCAAGCAGCAGCGGCAGGTGCCGCAGCCAGTTGAGCACGCGCTGCGCGGTCAGGGCTGGCGCCCAGGTCTGTCGGCCGAAGCGGCCTTCGCGGCCAATCCAGTCGAGCACCAGGGTGCGGGCAAAATGGCGCTCACCGCTATCGTCCACGTCGCGGAAATGGCGCAGCCAGGAAAAGCCGTGCAGGTTGAACCACCAGTCGGCATGGTCGACCGGGATGGCAAAGGGCGACAGGCCATGGGTTTCGATCAGTTTGCTGGCCAGCAGATAGCGCCCCGCCATCATGTCGCGCACGGCCTCGCGGTCGGCGGGACGAAATTCGTGCAGCGCACCGGTAAAGGCATCGTCGGCCAGTCCCCGCCAGGTCCAGCGCAAGATGGGCAGGGTCACCATGGTGTCAGCCAGGCCAAAGGCAAAGCGCCGCACGGCGAAGCCCAGCCGGGACCGCATGGTGTTCCTGCCGTCCGCCGCGGCCATTGCCTGCGTGGCTGATTGTCTGCCCGTCAATGACACGTCCCTAGTTTGGCGCCTTCCCCGTCAGCGCCCGTCGATCATCCTATCTCGCTGCGGCGAAAGCGTGCCACGAAGAAGCCATCCATGCCGCCGGCGCGGCCACCGGGCAACATGCCCGGATGGGTCCGTACCAGCCCGCGTGGCGAAACGGCGGCTTCCAGCCCCGCCATTTCATCACCGGTCACTGGCCAAAGGCTTAACCCGGGCAAAGATTGCAGCGCCCAGTCGACCTGTTCTTCCCCTTCGGCCGGCTCGAGCGAACACACGCAATAGATGAGGACGCCGTCTCGATCAAGGCAGCGGAGGGCGTTGGCAAGCAAGGCGCGTTGCAGGCGGACGCGCCCAGCCACGTCGCCCACCGAGCGATGCCAGATCACTTCGGGATGGCGGCGGAAGGTGCCGGTGGCCGAGCAGGGTGCATCCAGCAGGACGCCCTGAAAGCGGGTTTCGGGCACGAACTTGCCGGCATCGTCGACAATAGTCTCGGCGGTGTAATCGAGGCGCGCCAGGTTTTCCTTGAGGCGTTCCATGCGCTTGGCATCGGCATCGAGCGCGGTGACGGCGTAGCCGGCCTTGACCAGCTGGGCCGTCTTGCCGCCGGGGGCCGCGCAAAGGTCAAGCACGCGCGCGCCAGATGGCAGGCCGAGCAGGCGCGCCGGAATGGCGGAAGCCGCATCCTGCACCCACCAGCTGCCCTCGACAAAGCCGGGCAGGGCTTCGACCGGGCGATCGCGCTGCTCGATGCGCACGGTGTCGGCCATGACGGGTTCGGCGCCCAGCGAATCAATCAGCTCGGCATCGTTGTGCTTGAGCGTCAGGTCGAGTGCGGCGCCGGCCAGAAGGGCATCGGAAAACGCATCGATGGCGTCTTCGCCATAGGCATTGAGCCAGGTATCGCCGAAGGTTTCGGGGATAAGCAGGTCATCGCTGAGCATGCCGAACTTGGCTGAATTGGCCTGGGCATTGCGCAGCACAGCATTCATCAGGCCCGAGAGGTGGCGCGCCTTGGGATCGCGCTTGGTGGCTTCGACCGCGAGAAAAAGCGCGCTGTGCGCGCCCAGGTCAGGCAGGAAGACCAGTTGCGCCAGACTCAGGCGCAGCACGGCCTCGAAAGTGCCCGACTTGCCCGGCATGCCCTTGTCGAGCAAGGCATGCAGCATGAAATTGAGTTGGCCATGGCGCCGCAGCGCGGTGGTGATCAGCCGGTTGGCCAGGGCACGATCGCGTCCATCGGCGAGCTCGGCGGCCCCCAAAGGGACGAAATTGTCGCCCGCCAGAACAGATTTCAGCCGCTCTGCGGCCACGAGGCGGAGCTTGAGCCCCGCCGGTTCAGGTTTGTACGCCACGCTTGCATCTATCCCCAGGGACCGCGTTGTCCGCCATCCTCGTCGGTCCGTCCGACGGTCGGCACGCGCCAGCCGCCGCCAATGTCGCGACCGGTACTGGTCGGGGCAGGGCGAGGCTGAGGCCTGCGGCCCTTATCGTCCACATGGCTCGAAGCTGCAAGCTTACGTAGCGCGGCAATACGATTGGCCGTATCGGGATGGGTCGAGAACAGATTGTCCATGCGCTGACCCGACAGCGGATTGATGATGTACATATGGGCCATGGCCGGGTTGCGCTCGGCCGCGACATTGACCTCGCGACCGGCCAGGGCGGCGATCTTGGCCAAAGCCGAGGCCAGCGCCAGCGGATCACTGGCAATCTCGGCGCCAAGCCGGTCGGCCTCGTATTCACGGGTGCGGCTGACCGCCATCTGCACCAGCATGGCGGCCACGGGCGCCAGAAACACCATCAGCAGCGCGCCGACGCCGCCCAGCGGATTGTCGCGATTATTGCCGCCGCCGAAGAACAGGCCGAACTGGGCCAGGGCCGAGATGGCGCCGGCAAAGGTGGCCGTGATGGTCATGGTCAGGGTGTCTCGGTTGCGGATATGGGCCAGCTCATGGGCGACCACGGCAGCCACCTCGCGCGTTTCGAGATGACGCAGCAAGCCGGCCGAAACCGCCACGGCGGCGTTTTGCGGGTTGCGGCCGGTGGCAAAGGCATTGGGCTGGTCGGACTGGATCAGATAGACGGCCGGGGTCGGGATGCCGGCCTTGCGGGCGAGGATGTCGACCATGTCGTAGAGTTCAGGCACGCGACTGCGCTCCACCGGCACGGCATTCTGCATGCGCAGCACCAGCTTGTCCGAGTTCCAGTAGCCGAACAGATTGGTCACCAGGGCAAAGCCGAAGGCGATCATCATGCCACCCGTGCCGCCGATGAAATAGCCCACGGTCATGAACAGGGCCGTCAGCGCCGCCAGCAGGACAAAGGTACGAAACGTATTGAACATCAGGAGCCCTTGGGTTTGAGATCTTGCGGCATTATGTTGGGTGACGAGCAGATGCATGCAAGCGCATGACCAAAACGTAATGTGGGAAGGTCCCTACCATGAACGAGTCCGATAGCGCGCCTGAACAGACCCCGCGTGCGCCACTGACACCGGCGGCCGAGCGCGCGCTCGCCGAGGCCGCTGCGCGCCGCGCGGCGATTGACGGAAAGGGCGCCTTTGCGCCCAAGGAACAGGGCGGTCGCGGCGGTCTCGAGCCGGGGCGTTATGGCGACTGGGAGATCAAGGGGCTGACGAGCGACTTCTAGGTCGGCTCAATCTCGCGGTGCGGTGCCCAGCAGGTCATGGAGCGTATAGCCGGCGGCCGAGGCGGCGGCCGTGGCGAAAACCACGATGATGGCGGCGATCAGGCCATATTCAATCGGGGTTACCCCGGCTTCGTCACGGATGAAGGATTGGATCGCGGTCAACATGGCAAGCTTTCAACACCAGAACATTGCCAGGACTATGGCAAGGTCTGGCTGAACCCAGACTGAACGGCGTGTTCACTCGCTCGCCCGGGCGATGGCGGGCAGGAGGTCGCTCTGCAGCGTCTGCGGCGTCAGGGGCCCGACATGCTTGAAGGTGATGATGCCATCGGCATCGACCACGAAGGTTTCCGGGACGCCATAGACGCCCCAGTCGATGGACACGCGGCGGTCGCGGTCGGCGCCGACCGCATCATAGGGATTGCCCAGTTCGGCCAGGAAGGCGCGGGCATTTTCTGGCGCGTCGTTCTGGTTGATGCCCAGCAGGCGGATATCGGCCGTGTCCCGCAGCGCCATCAGCAAGGGATGTTCGTCGCGGCAGGGAATGCACCAACTGGCAAAGACATTGACCACGCTGACCTGGCCCTTGAGGGATGCCGTATCAAATCCGGGTACGCCCAGTTCCGGTACGGCCTGGAGGGCGAAGGCGGGTACCGGCTTGTCGATGAGCACCGAGCGCACGAGGTTGGGATCGCGATTGATGGAAAAGGCAAAGACGGCGACAAGAGCCACCAAGGCGAGCAGCGGCAGGCCGAACAGAACATAACGCATCAGGCCTGAGTCTCCCGGACGGGTCGGCGCGGTGCCTGTGCTTCGAGGGCCGCGAGGCGGGCCGCGGTGATGCGCGCGTCCATCAGTGTCCAGGCCAGGAGCCCGAACACGCCCAGGGCGACGCCGAGATAGGCCCAGACGATATAGACGGCATGCGGTCCTAGGTCGATCATGCCTGCACTCCCTGCGCCAGCCTGCGTTCCAGGGTCATGACCCGGCGGCGTTTGACCTCGGTGTGCATGGCCTTGAGATGGAGCGCCAAAAACAGAAAGGTAAAGGCAAAGAACATTACGAAAAGGGGCGTCAGGATCGAGCCCGGCATGGTCGGGCCGTCGGCGCGGAAGACACTGGCGGGCTGGTGCAGCGTGCTCCACCAGTCGACGGAAAACTTGATGATGGGAATGTTGATGGCGCCCACCAGGGTGAACACCGCCACGACGCGGGCGGCGCGGAGCTGGTCGTCAAAGGCGCGCCAGAGCGCGATGATGCCCAGATAGATGAAGAGCAGGACCAGGGTCGAGGTCATGCGCCCGTCCCATTCCCAGAAGGTGCCCCAGGTCGGACGGCCCCAGAGCGCGCCGGTGAACAGGGCCAGCGCAGTGAACAGCGCGCCCAGGGGGGCGGCGGCCTTCATCGACACATCGGCCATGGGGTGGCGCCAGACCAGGGTGCCCAGGGCCGAGACCGTCATCACGGCATAGACGAACTGGCTGAGCCAGGCATTGGGCACGTGGACATACATGATGCGCACGGTGTCGCCCATCTGGTAGTCCTGGGGTGAATTGAAGAAGGCGAACCACAGGCCCAGCGCGAACAGGGCGGCGGTGAGCGCCGTCAGCGGCCAGAGCAGCGGCGTCGTCCAGGCGACAAACTGCCCCGGATGGGCGATCCGCTGCCACCAGTTCTGCCGCTGTGTCGTCTCATCGTGCATGGGAATTTCCGGCAACCATCTGACAATATGGGGCGCTTGGCGCTAGTCTTCCGCCGTTCCTAGCGCAAACGCGGCGACAAAGGGAGCCAATGCCACCGCCATGAGGCTCAATGCCGCAAGAAACAGCGTGGCCGACCCGGACTGGGGGGAGGTGATGGCGCCAACGCCGAAGATCAGCGCCGGGACCGACAGCGGCGCGATCAGAATGGGGGCGATCAGGCCACCGTGTCGGATCGGCACGGTCACGGCGGCACCGATGGCGCCAAAGGCCGCCAAGGCTGGGGTTCCCAGCAGCAACGACAGCAGGGTGCGACCGAAGGCGTCCAGATCCATGGCCAGCAGTACAGCCAGGACCGGGCTGGCCAAAAGCAGCGGCACGGCCGAAACCAGCCAGTGGGCGATCAATTTTGCGGCAACAATGGCGCTCAGGGGCAGTTCCGCGTGGCGCAGCAGGATCAGCGAGCCGTCTTCGTGATCGGGGCGAAACAGGCGCTCCAGCCCGAGCAGCATGGCGAGGAACGCGGCGATCCAGACAATGCCCGGCGCAATGGCGGCCAGCAGCGTCTGGTCGGGACCGACCGCGAAGGGGACGATCGCCCCGACAATGACAAAGAACAGCACCAGCGTCAGCACGTCGCCGCCGCCACGCAGGGCCAGCCGCAGTTCGCGGGCCAGCATGGTCATGAAAGCCCTCACCAGATGCCCTCCAGCTGCAGCACGCGCGGGGCGCGGTCAGGCAGGCTGATGGGATCGTGTGTTGCCGCGATGGCGAGGCCTCCTTTGGCCAGATGGGCATCGAGCAGGCGGGCCACCAGGCCATGTCCGGCCGCGTCAAGGGCAGCGGTGGGTTCGTCAAGCAGCCAGAGCGGCCGCAGGCTGACCAGGAGGCGTGCCAGGGCCAAGCGACGGGCCTGACCGGCCGACAGGTAGCCGGCGTCCAGTCCGGCCAGCCTGGCCAGCCCCACCTCGGCCAGTGCCGCTTCCGGTTCCAGGCCGGTGGGGCCGTTGAGTTCAGCCCAGAAGCCCAGATTTTCCAGCACGCTGAGGCGCGGCTTGATGGCATTGCGGTGGCCGCAATAGTGCAGCAATGGCATCTCGTCGCCGGGCCTCTCCGGGGCAAAGCGGCCTGCCAGTGGGGCAACAATCCCGGCCATGGTCAGCAACAGCGTGGTCTTGCCGGTGCCGTTGGGACCGCGCAGCAGCAGGCACTCGCCGCTGGTCAGGGAAAAATCCAGATTTTCGTTGAGTACCAGACCGCTGCGACCACAGCTGAGGCCGCTGGCGCGCAGGGTGAGCGGGGAATAGACTTGCTGATCGGTCATGGCCCCTTCTCGTATTGAACGAAAGGTCGGGCTGGCAAGCCCAATCGTCTTTCTCTATAAGCCCTTATAGATTGGAGTCATTCCAGGAAAGGCAGTGCTGCCGAGCGGTTTTGGACGCAATTCCCGAACCGGCGCGCCTGCCGCAACACCAGATGACGGGCGGAAACACAGTGACATCGATAAACAGCTTCAAGTCCAAATCGACCCTGGTGGTCGGTGGCAAGACCTACACCTACTACTCGATCCTGGAAGCCGAAAAGAACGGGTTGGCCGGTGTGTCGAGCCTGCCGCACTCGATGAAGGTGGTGCTGGAAAACCTGCTGCGCTTCGAGGACAACAGCACCGTCACCAAGGCCGATATCCAGGCGGTGGCGACCTGGCTGACCACCCGCACCTCCGAACAGGAAATTTCCTACCGCCCGGCGCGCGTGCTGATGCAGGATTTCACCGGCGTCCCCGCCGTGGTGGATCTGGCCGCGATGCGCGACGCGACAGCCAAGCTGGGTGCCGATCCGCAGAAGATCAATCCGCTGGTACCCGTCGACCTGGTCATCGACCACTCGGTGATGGTGGACAGTTTCGGCACCGCGCAGTCATTCGGGCAGAATGTCGAGCTCGAATATGAGCGCAATGGCGAACGCTACGAGTTCCTGCGCTGGGGCCAGTCGGCCTTTGACAATTTCCGCGTGGTGCCCCCCGGCACCGGCATCTGTCACCAGGTGAACCTGGAATACCTGGCCCAGACCGTGTGGATCAAGGAAGAGAACGGCGAGACCGTGGCTTATCCCGACACGCTGGTGGGCACCGATTCGCACACCACCATGGTCAATGGCCTGGCGGTGCTGGGCTGGGGCGTGGGTGGCATCGAGGCGGAAGCGGCCATGCTGGGCCAGCCGATCACCATGATGATCCCCGAAGTGGTCGGCTTCAAGATGACCGGCAAGATCAATGAAGGCATCACCGCCACCGATCTGGTGCTGACCGTCACCGAAATGCTGCGCAAGAAGGGCGTGGTCGGCAAGTTCGTCGAGTTCTACGGCCCGGGCCTTGATTATCTCAGCCTCGAAGACCAGGCGACGATCGCCAATATGGCGCCCGAATATGGCGCCACCTGCGGCTATTTCCCGGTCGATGCCGATACGCTGAAATACCTGACCACGTCGGGTCGCGATCCCGAGCGCGTGGCGCTGGTTGAGGCCTATTCCAAGGCACAGGGCATGTTCCGCGAGACGACGTCGGCCGATCCGGTATTCACCTCGACACTCGAGCTGGACCTGACCACCGTGGTGCCCTCGATCTCGGGTCCAAAGCGTCCGCAGGACCGCATCGCGCTCGATCAGGCCAAGGACAAGTTCATCACCGGCCTGCCGACCGAATTCGGCAAGACCGACAGTCCCCGCATTGCCGTTGAAGGCACAGACTACAGCATCGGCCATGGCGATGTGGTGATCGCCGCGATCACCTCGTGCACCAATACGTCCAATCCCTCGGTCCTCGTGGCCGCGGGCCTCGTGGCCCGCAAGGCCCGGGCGCTGGGGCTGGATTCCAAGCCCTGGGTGAAGACCTCGCTGGCCCCAGGCTCGCAGGTGGTGACCGACTATCTCGACAGCGCCGGCCTCTCGGTAGACCTCGACGCGATCGGCTTCAACCTGGTGGGCTATGGCTGCACGACCTGCATCGGCAATTCGGGCCCGCTGCCCGTGGAAATCTCCAAGGCGGTGCAGGCCGGCGATCTGGTCGCCGCCTCGGTCCTTTCCGGCAATCGCAATTTCGAAGGCCGCGTGAACCCGGATGTGAAGGCCAACTATCTGGCCTCGCCGCCGCTGGTGGTGGCCTACGCCATTGCCGGGTCGATGAATATCGATATCACCAAGGATCCGCTGGGCATCTCCAAGGACGGCAAGCCGGTCTATCTCAAGGATATCTGGCCCTCCAACCATGAGGTCGCCGAGATCGTGCGCACGCATGTGACCAAGGAAATGTTCCAGGGTCGCTATTCGGACGTGTTCAAGGGCGACAAGAACTGGCAGGGCATCCCGGTCGATGGCGGGGAAACCTACAAGTGGAACAGCGCGTCCACCTATGTGCAGAACCCGCCCTATTTCGAAGGCATGACGATGGAGCCCAAGCCCATCACCAATGTCGAGAATGCCAAGGTGCTGGCGCTGTTCCTCGATTCGATCACCACCGACCACATCTCCCCGGCCGGTTCGTTCAAGGCCAGCACGCCGGCCGGCAAGTATCTCGAAGAGCGCCAGGTCGCGCCGAAGGACTTCAACTCCTATGGCGCCCGCCGCGGCAATCATGAGGTGATGATGCGCGGCACCTTTGCCAATATCCGTATCAAGAACCAGATGCTGCCCGGCGTCGAAGGCGGCTATACCAAGGGGCCGGACGGCTCGCAGATGGCCATCTATGATGCCGCCATGGCCTATCAGGCCGCCGGCGTGCCGCTGGTGGTGTTTGCCGGAAAGGAATATGGCACGGGGTCAAGCCGTGACTGGGCCGCCAAGGGCACCAACCTCTTAGGCGTGCGCGCCGTCATCGCCCAGAGCTTTGAGCGCATCCACCGCTCCAACCTGGTGGGCATGGGCGTGATCCCGCTGCAGTTCAAGGATGGCGAGAGCTGGCAGAGCCTGGGGCTCGATGGCAGCGAGACGGTTTCGATCGAGGGCGTCACCTCCATCGCGCCGCGCGCCATGGTGCCGGTCAAGATCACCCGGGCCGATGGCTCGGTGCTGACCATCGAAACACGCTGCCGCATCGATACGGCCAATGAGCTCGACTATTACAAGAATGGCGGCATCCTGCAGTATGTGCTGCGCAGCCTCGTCGCCGCCTAGTTTTTAGGGCCCAAAGTGACAATGGCGGCCCTTGTGGCCGCCATTTTCTTGCGCTGCAGGGCGGTTTTAACCGTCTCACCCTCTTTTGACTGGCGGGGGCCGGCACGGCCAGCTTACAACCATGGCCATGAAACATGTGTCCTGGTGTTCAGCCCTTGTCGGGGTTGCCGTCCTGTGGAGCCTGGCCGCGCCGGCCAGCGCAGAAACGCGTATGAGTCCGCGGGCGGTGGTGGAGCTGTTCACCAGCCAGGGCTGTTCCTCCTGTCCACCAGCCGACGCCTTGCTGACCAGCCTGGCCGAGCAGGACGATGTGGTGGCGCTGGCCTATCACGTCGACTACTGGGACTATGTGGGCTGGGAGGACACCTTCGGCGCGGAAGACTATTCCGATCGCCAGCGCGCGTATGCCCAGAGCTGGGGCTCCTCGCGCATCTTTACCCCGCAAATGGTGGTCAACGGCACCAAGGGTGTCGTCGGTTCGCGCCGCGGCGAGGTGCATGGGGCGATCGAACGGGCCAGCCTTTCCCTGCCGGTGGGCATTGCGGAAGACGGGGACATGCTCAAGATCACCATTCCGCCCGATCCGTCGCTGCAGGATGCGGTGGTCTGGCTGGTGACCTATATCGACCGGGCCGATGTGGCCATCGAGCGCGGCAACAATGCCGGCAAGACCATGGCCTATACCCAGGTCGTCACCGGCCGGCAGGCCTTGGGGGTCTGGGAATACGAGACCGGTGCCACCATCAAGCTGCCGCTTCCCGAAGTGCTGGCGCACAAGAGCACGGGCATCGCCGTGATCGTGCAGCAGGAGCATGATGGCCTGCCGGGTCCCATCCTGGGCGCAGCAAGCTTCGAACGCTAGACACTACCGCAAAAGAAAAACCCCGCCCCTGGGGGACAAGGGCGGGGGCAGTTCTGACTGGTCAACTCAATAGGAGAGGCTGGCGCCAAGGCTTCAAGGTTTGGGGGCTCAGTCGGCCCGGGCGCCAGCCCCTGTAGGCAATGGTGCTAACCTGATCGCGCATTTGGGCGGGTTCAGGGATAAATTGTGACCGCATTGGGGTATTTCGGGCGGCCTCGGGGGCCTTGCGTCGCGGCGCAAATGCCGCAATCATGACACTGCGTTGACAATGGAGCAGGCGGACTGGTGCAAAGCGGCACACCAACCGACAAGCCGGGTTCGCTCGTGCTGGTACATACCGGCGAGCCGACTGCCAGTGGCAGCAAGGTGCCCGTTATCGTGACCTTTGATCGTCGTGAGCTGACGACCATTCTGGCCGTCTATGGTCGCAAAGTGGGGCAGGGCGAGTGGCGCGACTATGCCATGGATTTCCTGCGCGACCGGGCGGTGTTTTCCATCTATGCCCGCGTCTCGGAACGGCCGCTGTTCATCGTGGAAAAGACCCCCAAGCTGCGCAATCGCCAGGGCCAGTACAGCGTTACCAACCAGCAGGGCCGCATCCTCAAGCGCGGGCACGACATCGCCCAGGTGCTGCGCGTACTGGATCCGCAACTGGCGGTGGTGGGTTAGCATGACGCCGCGCGCGCCGGCTCCGGTGCGCAAGGGTCTGATTACCATCAGACCAGCGCGCCTGCAGGATGCCGAAGCGATGAGTGCGATCAGGATCGCCTCCATAACCGCGCTGTGCGCGCCCGACCACGACAATGACGCCGATACCATTGCGGACTGGATTGCCAACAAGGATGGCGCGGCTTTCCGCAGCATGCTGGCGCGCGATGCGATATTGCTGGTGGCCGAGCGGGATGGGCGCGTGGTCGGGCTGGGCGGCGCCCGTGGGGCCAGAGTTACGTTGAACTATGTCGATCCCGACTGCCGCTTTGCCGGTGTCAGCACCGCGCTGCTGGCGGCCCTGGAAGCCGCCATTGCAGCGCAGGGCTTTGCCAGCGCCGGCCTTGACAGCACCGCCACGGCGCTGCGCTTTTATGCCGGACGTGGCTGGCGCCAGACCGGCCTCGGCTCGCGCCTTGCGGGCTATCCGATGGTCAAGCTGCTCTGACTATAGCGCCAGCTGCAGGTGCACGATGTCGTGCCAGCGGTCGAACTTATAGCCCACCGCTTCGTAGCGGCCGACATGGCGGAAGCCGAATTTTTCATGGATGGCGACAGAATTGGCGGTTTCGGCGGTGATCACGGCGATCATCTGCTTGAACCCGAAGGCCCTGGACTGGACCAGCAATTCGGTCAACATCGCTTTGCCGATGCCGCGACCCTTGGCGTCGGGATGCAGGTAGATCGAATCTTCGCAGGTGAACCGATAGGCGGCGCGGGGGCGGTAGAAGCTGGCATAGGCATAGCCTACCGCTTCGCCAGCGGACTCCGCGACAATCAACGGGTGACCGAGCTTGACCAGGCCGGCGAATTTTTCCGCCATGGCCGCCTCGCCCGGCACCTCGGTGTCAAAGGTGATCGCCGTTTCTTCCACATAGTGCTTGTAAATGGTGGTGATGGCGGGGACGTCGGCCCAGCGGAAGGGGCGCAGCAGGAATTCGGACACGGCTTGTCATCCAGGCAAAGAAAAGACCGCAGCCCTTGTAGGCTGCGGTCCGATTTGTCGTCCAACCAAATTCCTTGATCATGCAATCAAGGATGCTGGGTCCTATTCGCGATTGCCGAAGAGGCGCAGCATCATCAGGAACAGGTTGATGAAGTCGAGGTAGAGGCTGAGCGCGCCCATGATGGCACCCTTGGCCAGGACTTCGGCACCATGGGACTCGTCATAGCCTTCCTTGATCTTCTGGGTATCGTAGGCGGTCAGGCCGACAAAGATCAGCACGCCCACCACCGAGATGATGAATTCCATCATCGAGGACTGCATGAACATGTTGACCACCGAGGCAATGATCAGGCCGATCAGGCCCATCATCAGGAAGCTGCCCATGCCGGTCAGGTCACGCTTGGTGGTGTAGCCATAAAGGCTCATGGCGCCAAAGGTGGCCGCGGTGATGAAGAATACCTTGGCGATCGAGGCGTCGGTATAAACGAGGAAAATGGAGCTGAGCGACAGGCCCATGATGGCGGCAAAGCCCCAGAAGGTCGCCTGGGCGGCCGGCACCGAGAGCTTGTTGATGCCGAAGCTGAGCACCAGCACAAAGGCCAGCGGAGCGAGCATCACTACCCACTGCAGCGGGCTGGCGAACAGCAGGTAACCCCACTGGGTGACCATGGTGCCATTGGCAAGCGTGCCGACGGCGGCGGCCGGATCGGTGGTGACGGCAGCAGCGGCGGCGAACCAAGCGGCAAGGCCGGTTACGACCAGGCCAATGCCCATATAGTTGTAAACGCGCAGCATGTAGCTGCGAAGGCCCTCGTCAATGGCCGCGGCCGAGTGGGCCCGCGCGCCGAGGGTCTGACGGTCAAATTCAGCCATTAGTCGGTTCCTTTCCCGTAAAAAAGCGGTCTGTTGCACCGCCGGTGGGCATTTGTGCCACTTGACGAACAATATGGAGGCGGGATCAGGCGTTTACAAGGCTCCAGGCTTGGCTGCGACGAATAGACTGGCCGGATGGATCGGCTGTGCTAGGGTCTAGGCACGAATCGCGTTGATCTGCGTACAAGAGGAGGGCCCGATGCCCCGGCTCTTCACCGGTCTCGAAATCCCCGCTTCGGTGGGATTTGCCCTGTCGTTGAAGCGGGGTGGCCTCTCCGGCGCACGCTGGATCGATGCCGACAATTATCACATTACCTTGAGATTCATCGGCGATGTCGATCATCAGACCGCCGATGAGGTTGCCGATGGTCTCGACCGGCTGTCGAACTCACTGCGTTTTGATGTCCGGCTGACGCATCTGGGCAGCTTTGGCGGCGACAAGCCGCGGGCGCTCTATGCCGGCATCGAGCCCAGCGAGGCGCTCAACCGGCTGCAGGCGGCGCAGGAGCGGGTGCTGCAGCGCATCGGCCTGCCGGCGGAAGGGCGCAAGTTCGTGCCCCATGTGACGCTGGCCCGGCTGCGTGGCGCGACGGCGCTGGAGGTGGCCCGGTTCATGGCGGATGCGGGCCGGTTTGAGCCGCTCAGCTTTCCGGTGGGTCGTTTCGTGCTCTATTCGAGCAAGGATTCGGTAGGGGGCGGGCCCTATGTGGTGGAGCAGAGCTATCCGCTGGCGGCGTGAATGCTGGGCCCGTGACAGCGTTAGCCTGATCTTAACCCTGACGGCGCAAACCGGATGGCAGTTGTGTCCCGCCGTCAAAGTGCTGCCGCGTTTGACAGGCAATTGAAACAAATTCGTTCAGATGTGGCGGCATTTGACGCCTTGGTAACGATGTCGGGGGCAGACTCTGCGGGCAGCCCACCTCCATAGCGGACCGTAAAGATGAGGAATAAATTGGCGATGACGAGGAAAACCGGAAGCCTTGTGCTTGGGCTCGCGGTCGGCGCGATCATGGCTCTGGCCCCTGCCGCCCAGGCGCAGCAGGCGACCGAGCTGGGGACATTCAATGCCTGGACCGCCTGGCAGGCGACCGATGCCAGCGGGGTGATCTGCTATATTTCGGCGACGCCGGAATCCAGTGAGCCGGCTGGCGCCAACCGCGACCCGATCCATTTCATGATCATTCACCGCAAGGGCATGGGCACCAAGAACGAGGTGCAGACCATTATCGGTTATCCGTTCAACAGCACCAATGCCCAGGCCAGTGCCAGCATTGACGGCAAGTCCTATCCCATGGTCACCGAAGGTTCGGCAGGCTGGCTGGCCTCGACCGGCGACGAGGGCGGTTTCGTGCAGGCCTTCAAGGCGGGCACCAGGCTGACCATCAAGGGCACCAGCCAGCGTGGCACCAATACCAGCGACAACTATTCGCTGAGCGGGGCCACGGCAGCCATGAATGCCATTGATACCGCCTGCCAGTAAGCCGTAGTTTGCGATTGCCCGGTCCGGGCAATCCGCCCATAACCGGGCGACGGGCTGCTCAGCCCGCGCCCCTTTCGTTTGAGGCCTCGATGTCCAAGTCTGCTGTGGCGCTTGCTCTTGCCGGCACGCTTTTTCTGACCGGCGTTGCCAGTGCGCAGCAGGTCCGGCTGCTGGGTGAACACCGGGCCTGGTCGAGCTATGGCGCTACCGACACGGCTGGCGAAGTGTGCTTTGCCATGACCAAGCCGGAAAGCGTCACGCCGGCGCCCGACGGCTATACGCAGGCCTATATCTACATCACCAACCGGCCGGCCGAGAATGTTGCCACCGAATTCAACGTGGTGGCCGGCTTTACCTTCCAGCCCGACAGCATGGCCACGGTCAGTGTCGATGGCCAGGTGTTCAACCTGTTCACCCAGAATGATGCCGCCTGGCTCGACGATGCCGGCCAGGCCGAAGCCCTTGCCACCGCGATCCGGGCCGGGTCGAGCATGAGCGTGGAAGGCACCAGTGCCGCCGGCATCAAGGTGACCCAGGCCTATTCCCTGTCCGGCGCCACGGCGGCGCAGCAGTCGATTGCCTCGGCCTGCTAGGCCGGCTTTGGCGCTGGCGACCTGACCGCGGCGCATTCCAGCTCCGCGACCGGTGATTTTGCCTAAAGCGCCCCCATATGCTATGTGCCGCGCCAATCCCGCAATTTCCGGACCCGTCGCACGCCATGAGCATTGCGCTGAACCTTGACCATTCCTCTGCCATCCGGCCTGCCAGCAGCAGCCGGCCGTCGCTGATTGGCCTCAGTAAACCCCAGCTGGCCACGGCGCTGACCGAGGCGGGGATTGCGGCCGACAAGGAAGCGCGCATGCGGGCCAGCCAGCTGTGGAACTGGCTCTATGTGCATGGCACCACCGATTTCGACCGCATGAGCAATGTGGCGGCGCCGGTGCGGCAGAAGCTGGCCGACGTGTTCAACCTCGACCGTCCGGAGATCGTCTCCGAACAGGTTTCGAGCGATGGCACGCGCAAATGGCTGTTCCGTTTCCGCGATCCGGCCAATCCAAACTATCCGCCGGTCGAGGTGGAGACCGTCTATATCCCCGAGGAAGACCGCGGCACGCTCTGCGTTTCCTCGCAGGTGGGCTGCACGCTGACCTGTTCCTTCTGCCATACCGGCACGCAGAAGCTGGTGCGCAACCTGACCGCCGGCGAGATCCTGGGGCAGATCCTGATGGCGCGCGAGCAGCTGGGCGATTTCCCCGGCGGCACGCGCCCCGATGATGGTGGCCTGGTGCCCGCCGCTGGTACTCGTGCCATCACCAATGTGGTGATGATGGGCATGGGCGAGCCGCTCTACAATTATGACAACGTCAAGCAGGCGCTGCTGATCGCCTCGGCCGGCGACGGCATGAGCCTGTCCAAACGCCGCATCACCCTGTCGACCTCGGGCGTCGTGCCCTTCATCGAGCCGACCGGGCGCGAAATCGACGTGATGCTGGCGATCTCCCTGCATGCGACCAATAATGACCTGCGCGACGTGCTGGTGCCGATCAACAAGAAGTGGCCGCTCGAAGAGCTGCTGGAAGCCTGCCGCACCTATCCGGGCGTTTCCAATTCGCGCCGCATCACCTTTGAATATGTGATGCTGGACGGCATCAATGACAGCGACGCCGAGGCGCGCGAACTGGTGCGGCTGCTGGCCGGCATTCCGGCCAAGATCAACCTGATCCCGTTCAATCCCTGGCCCGGCGCCAATTATGGCACCTCGCCCTCGAGCCGGATCGAGCGCTTTGCCGATATCGTCAACAAGGCCGGCTATGCCAGCCCCGTGCGCACGCCGCGTGGCCGCGATATCTTCGCCGCCTGCGGGCAGCTCAAGAGCGAAAGCGAACGGCTGAGCAAGAAAGACCGCGAGGCCCTGGCCGGGTAATGGCTGCCGTACTGGTCCCCGAGCTTTCGGTCAGCGATATCGGCCGCAGTCTTGCCTTTTATTGCGGTGTGCTGGGTTTTGGCCTGCGCTACCAGCGACCCGACGAGGGCTTCGCCTTTGTCGACATCGGTGGCGCCGGCCTGATGCTCGATCAACTCGGGCTGGGCCGCGACTGGGTGACCGGTGCCCTGGAGCCGCCGTTTGGACGGGGCGTCAATTTCCAGTTCGAGCTGGACGATCTGGAGCCGTTGCTGCGGCGCCTGGCTGAAGGCAGGATCACGCCCTTTGTGCCCGTCGAAACCAGAACCTATGCGGTGGGTGACCGGCAGGTGACGCAGCGGCAGTGCTGTGTGCAGGATCCGGATGGCTATCTGCTGCGGTTCTGCGAAAGCATCTAGCTGCTTGTTGGCCGCCATTGCTGGCAATAAGCTGGCTCAAGGTCTGCCATTTCGCAGGTTGAGCAATGCCGTTTCGGGTCCATCGCGTCTCTGCCGGGGATGCGGCGTTGTTTTCGTCGGTCGCCGATGTGTTTGACGAACCCATCGATCCCGCCCGGCTGGCGCGATATCTTGATGCCCCCGGTCACCTCATGGTGGTGGCACTGGATGGCGATCTGGTCGTGGGCCAGTGCGCCGGCGTGTTGCACCACCATCCCGACAAGGTCAGCGAGCTCTATATCGATGAAGTCGGTACGGCGACGTCGCATCTGCGCCAGGGCGTCGCCACGGCAATGCTGACCGAACTGTTCGTCTGGGGGCGAGAACTGGGCTGCGCGGATGCCTGGCTGGGCACCGAGCTCGACAATGACGCGGCCAATGGCCTCTACCGCCGTTTCGACGGGGCAGAGGACACCATCAAATATTACGAGTTCAAGCTCTAGCCCGTAGCGGCACGCCTATTTGCGCAGGATGATCCAGACGGCGTGGATCAGACCGGGGAAATAGCCCAGCAGCGTCAGCAGGATATTGAGCCAGAAGTGCAGGCCAAGGCCGACCTGCAAAAAGACCCCGACGGGCGGGATGATGACTGACAGAATGATGCGCAGAACGTCCATGGCTTGGCCCCTTTGTGACCCAACCCAACGGGCAAAACGCCCAGGCGTTCCTATTTCCGCCCTTCGGCCAGCAATATAGTCGCCGCGAAGGCCATGAAGACGGCAGCAAAACTCCAGTTCAGCGCCTTGGAAACCCAGGCATTGTCGCGCAGCGTGGTGGTCAGCCACTGGGCGAACAGCACGATGGCTATGACGACGGGCAGCGAGACGGCGACGAATTCCACCCCCAGGAACAGCAGCTTGCCCACGGCATCCGGATCACCGGCCGAGACGAACTGGGGCAGGAAGGTCACGAAGAACAGCGCCACTTTGGGGTTGGTCAGGTTGATGCCGAGGCCGGTCATATAGCTCTGGGCAAAACTGGGGACCTTGCCGCCGGCCCGGGTGACCAGAATGCCGCCACCACTGCGGATGGCCTGGATGGCCAGCCAGACCAGATAGAGCGCACCGACAATCTTGAGCGCCCAGAAGGCGGCCGGCGCCGCCACGATCAGCACGGAAATGCCGAAGGCCACCAGCATGGTGTGGACGGCGATGCCGGTCAGGGCACCCAGCACGGTGGCAAAGCCGTGCAGCTTGCCAAAATTCATGGTGCGCGAGACAAACAGCGCCATATCCGGTCCGGGCGTGACGGCCAGGACGAAGCCGGCCAGGGCAAAGGCCAGGATGACGGCAAGATCGGGAACAAAGGCGGGCATGGCGGTTTCCGGGAGAAGCGGCTCAGCATGCCACCAGCTCTAGCGCAGGGCCGAGCCGCTTGCCAGTGCGTGTCCGCAATCAGAGCAAAGGCAGTTCGGTGCTGGCCTTGATGGTTTCCATCGGCACGTCGGTCTTGACGCTCTGCACGCTGGGGATGCGGGTCAGGTGGTCGGACTGGAAGCGCCAATAGGCGTGCAGGTCGGCGGTGACCACCCGCATGATGGCGTCGCATTCGCCGGTGGTCAGATAGCATTCCACCACCTCGGGAAAGCCGCGCACCGTCTCGGCAAACTGATGGGTGATGGCGGCGTCCTGGGTCTTGAACCAGACCCGCACGAAGACGGTGAGGCCGACGCCCACCTTGGCGGGGTTGAGCACGGCGACATAGCGGTCGATGATGCCGGACTGCTCGAGCAGGCGCACCCGGCGCAGGCAGGGCGAGGGCGACAGGCCGACCTGGTTGGCCAGCTCGACATTGGAGATGCGACCATCATGTTGCAGCACGCGCAGAATGCGGCGATCGATGGCATCAAGCGTTGGTGGCATAATTGTGCGTCCTTAGGCGGCTGTGTTGGTGATTTATGCCACAACCGGGCTTTGGGGTGAAGTTTTGGCAAGATTATTGCGTTTGAGTTGGTCTATCCTTCCACATCATCACCGTTTGAACGACAGAGCTCATGGCAAAAGACATCAAAAAAGTCGTGCTGGCCTATTCGGGAGGTCTCGACACCTCGATCATCCTGAAATGGCTGCAGGAAACCTATCAGTGTGAAGTGGTGACCTTCACCGCCGATCTCGGCCAGGGCGAAGAGCTCGAGCCGGCGCGCAAGAAGGCCGAGCTGATGGGGATCAAGGATATCCGCATCGAGGACCTGCGCGAGGAATTCGTGCGCGACTTCGTGTTCCCCATGTTCCGCGCCAATGCGGTCTATGAGGGCGTCTATCTGCTGGGTACGTCGATTGCCCGGCCGCTGATCGCCAAGCGCCTGGTGCAGATCGCCCAGGAAGTCGGTGCCGATGCCATTTCCCATGGCGCCACCGGCAAGGGCAATGACCAGGTGCGGTTCGAACTGACCGCCAATGCGCTCGACCCCTCGATCAAGGTGATCGCCCCGTGGCGCGAATGGGATATCTCTTCGCGCACCCAGTTGCTCGACTATGCCGAAAAGCACCAGATCCAGGTGCCCAAGGACAAGCGCGGCGAGGCCCCGTTCTCTGTCGACGCCAATCTGCTGCACACCTCCTCGGAGGGCAAGGTGCTGGAAGATCCCGCCGATGTGGCGCCCGAATATGTCTATCAGCGCACCGTTGATCCGGTCGATGCGCCGAACGAGCCCGAGATCATCACCGTGGGCTTTGACAAGGGCGATGCCGTGTCGGTCAATGGCGTGACCCTGTCGCCGGCCGCGCTGCTGACCAAGCTCAATGAGCTGGGCGGCAAGCATGGCGTGGGTCGGCTCGACCTGGTGGAAAACCGCTTTGTCGGCATGAAAAGCCGCGGCGTCTACGAAACCCCGGGCGGCACCATCCTGCTGGTGGCCCATCGCGGTATCGAATCCATCACGCTCGATCGCGGCGCGGCCCATCTCAAGGACGAGATCATGCCGCGCTATGCCGAGCTGATCTATAATGGCTTCTGGTACGCGCCCGAGCGCGAAATGCTGCAGGCGCTGATCGACAAGAGCCAGGAATTCGTGGCCGGCGAAGTCACCATAAAGCTCTACAAGGGTCAGGCCAGCGTCATCGCGCGGACCTCGCCCATGTCGCTCTATTCGATGGATCTGGTCACGTTTGAAGAAGGCAGCGGCAGCTACGACCATCATGATGCCGAGGGCTTCATCCGGCTTAACGGGTTGCGGCTCAAGACTTTTGCCGCCCGCAAGAAGCTGATGGGGCGTTCCTGAGGTCACAATCGGGCCGGCGGGACGATTCGCCGGCCCCTGCGCCATTGTCCTTAATGGCTCGTTAAGCGGTTGCCACTAGCGTTCACATCGGCGTCACATTAGTCGCCGAACGAAAGGGTTCGTCGAGTGCGGGCAGCAGACGCTGGCAACTTGAGCGACATGGCGGAAGCATTGCTGCTTGATGCCGCGCTTGAAAATATTCCTTATGGGTTTTGTGTCTGGTCGCCGCAGTTCCGCCTGGTCATGTGGAACCAGCACTATAGCGACTTCTATGGCTTTTCCGACGAGGTCCTGCATCGCGGCATGAGCCTTGAGGATGTGGTGCAGCTCAGCGCGCGGCTGGGTAACCACCCCGATATGAGCCCGGAAGAATTCTACGAAACCTATACCGGCGAGCTGCTGGCCAATCGCAATGGCGCGCGGCTCAAGAGCCAGGAAGTGGTGCGGGGCGGCCGCACCATCGAAACGGCACATGCCTATTCGCCGGCGCTGGGCTGGGTGGTGACCCATGAGGACATTACCGACGAGGTGGCGCTGACCGAGGTGGTGCAGAAGCGCAAGCTCGAACTGGAGCGGCAGAACATCAGGCTCGACGCGGCCGTCAACAATATCAGCCAGGGCCTGTGCATGATGGATGCGCGCGGCAGGCTGGTGATCTGCAACGAACCCTATGCGCGCATCTACAGCCTGCCCGAACACCTGCTGCGTGCGGGTACCCAGCTCGAGGACATTTTGGGGCACCTGTTCGACATGGGCATGAGCACGGGCGGCACGCGCGATGACTATATCGCCTGGCGCCGCGACGTCATCGCCCGGCGTGAATATGGCAAGAACATCCATGAGCTGAACAACCGGACCATCATGATGCAGCACCATCCGATGAAGGATGGCGGCTGGGTGTCCACCCATGAGGACATTACCGAGCAGCGGCAGAATGAGGCGCGCATCCAGCACCTGGCGCGCCACGATGCGCTGACCGACCTGCCCAACCGCATCGAGTTCCTCGACCAGATGGCCAAGGCAGAGTCTGGACTGAGCCGCGGCGAGATGGCGGCGGTGCTCTATATCGACCTCGATCATTTCAAGGCCGTCAACGACACGCTGGGCCATGCGGTGGGCGACGAGGTCATCAAGCAGGCCTCGGCGCGGCTGTGGGGCGCCACGCGGGAAACCGACGTGCTGGCGCGGCTGGGGGGTGACGAATTTGCCCTGCTGATGCGGCCCATCGATGGACCCGACGCCGCTGCCCGGGTGGCGGACCGGATCATCCAGTCGATCGGCCAGCCCATGCTGATCGGCGGCCAGATGATCGAGATCGGTGCCAGTGTCGGCATTGCCGTGGGTCCCGGCGACGGGGTCAAGACCGACACACTGGTCAAGAATGCCGACCTGGCCCTCTACAAGGCCAAGAGCGAGGGCCGCTCGACCTACCATTTCTTCGAAGCGGGCATGGATGCCGAGCTGCAGCAGCGCCGGTCCATCGAGGCCGGGCTGCGGCTGGCGCTGGCCCGCAACGAGTTGCGCCTGGTTTACCAGCCGCTGCTGGGGCTGGCAGAGAACCGGGTCATCTGCGTCGAGGCGCTGCTGCGCTGGGACCATGGCGACCGGACGGTGTCGCCTGTCGAATTCATCCCCATTGCCGAGGAAACCGGGCTGATCGTGCCGATCGGCGAATGGGTGCTGCGCGAAGCCACCAAGGCGGCGGCCAAATGGCCCGGCGCGGTGCGAGTGGCGGTCAATCTCTCGCCCATCCAGTTCAAGAACCGCGACCTGGTGAGCCTGGTACAGTCGGCGCTGACCGATGCAAAGTTACCCGCGTCACGGCTGGAGCTGGAAATCACCGAATCGCTGCTGCTGGCGGAAAACGAGACCACGCTCAGGGCGCTGCACGATCTGCGCGGCATGGGCGTGCGCATCTCCATGGATGATTTCGGCACCGGCTATTCCTCGCTGAGCTATCTGCGCAGCTTTCCCTTCGACAAGATCAAGATCGACCGCTCCTTCATGCATGACCTGACCTCGCGCAAGGACAGCCAGGCCATCATGCAGGCGGTGATCGGCCTGGGCCGCTCGCTGGGCATGTCGACCACGGCCGAGGGCGTGGAAACTGAGGAGCAGCTGGCGCTGGTGCGGGCGCAAGGCGCCACCGAAGTGCAGGGCTTCCTGTTTTCGCCGCCCCTGCCGCCCAAGGCGCTGCTCAACCTGCTGCTGGCCGAGGCCAAGGCGGCGGCACCCGCCCTGCAGAAGCGGGCCGGCTGAGGCGCTGATCGGCGCGGCCCATTGCGCCAGCCATCGGGTAACCATCGGGCGCGGCGTTCGACACCGCAAACCACCCCTGCATCGCTCGCGCTTGTGGAAAAGCCCATCTTCCTGTAATGCAGCCCCGAATGCGCCAATCCGCCTTTTGTCGGCGGAGCTGGCGCGCGTTCATTCCTGCATGGTTCAGCCGTTTGTTGCCGCCCCTATCGCGGCCCGAGGTTTTGGGATCATGCCAAACAGGCCGGATCCATATGTCCTTGCGCAATATTGCTATCATCGCCCACGTTGACCACGGTAAGACCACGCTGATCGACGTCCTGCTCAAGCAGTCGGGTTCGTTCCGCGAGAACGAGCGCGTCGAAGAGCGCGCCATGGACAGCAATGATATCGAGCGCGAGCGCGGCATCACCATTCTGGCCAAGGTGACTTCGCTGCTGTGGAAAGACACCCGCATCAATATCGTGGACACCCCCGGCCACGCCGATTTCGGCGGCGAAGTCGAGCGCATCCTGTCGATGGTCGATGGCGTGGTGATCCTGGTGGACGCGGCCGAAGGCCCGATGCCCCAGACCAAGTTCGTGCTCGGCAAGGCGCTGGCCCAGGGCCTGCGCCCGATCGTGGCGATCAACAAGATCGACAAGTCGGACGAACGCCACCTCGAAGTGCTCGAAGAAATCTTTGATCTGTTCATCGCGCTCGACGCGTCGCCCGAGCAGCTCGATTTCCCCGTGCTCTACGGTTCGGCCAAGCAGGGCTGGATGGCCATGGAGCCAGAGGGCCCCAAGGACGATCTGGGCCCACTGCTCGACAAGGTCATCGAGCATGTGCCTGAGCCAACCGTGGAAGAAGGCCAGTTCCGCATGCTGGTCACCACCATCGAGCGCAACCCCTTCCTGGGCCGCATCCTGACCGGTCGCATCACTTCGGGCACCGTCAAGTCGAACGATCCGATCCACACCCTCAACCGCGAGGGCAAGGAAGTCGAAAAGGGCCGCGTCTCCAAGGTGCTGGCTTTCCGTGGCCTCGAGCGCACCCCGGTGGATTCGGGCGAAGCGGGCGACATCGTCGCCATTGCCGGTCTCGTCACCTCCACCGTGGCCGACACCATCTGCGCGCCACAGGTGAGCAAGCCGATCGCGTCCAAGCCGATCGATCCGCCCACCCTGTCGGTGACCTTCCGCATCAATGACGGCCCGCTGGCCGGCCGCGAAGGCGACAAGGTGCAGTCGCGCGTGATCCGTGAACGCCTGATGCGTGAAGCCGAGGGCAATGTGGCCATCCGCGTCACGCCCGGCGAAGACAATGACAGCTATGACGTGGCCGGCCGCGGCGAGTTGCAGCTGGCCGTGCTGATCGAAAACATGCGCCGCGAAGGCTTTGAGCTCACCATTGGTCGTCCCAAGGTGCTGTTCAAGGAAGAAAATGGCCAGAAGCTCGAGCCGATCGAGGAAGTCATCATCGACGTCGATGACGAGCATACCGGCACCGTGGTGCAGAAGCTGACCGAGCGGAAGGGCGAACTGACCGACATGCGCCCGTCCGGCATCGGCCGCACCCGCATCCAGCTGCTGGTGCCAACCCGCTCGCTGATCGGCTACCAGCCGGAACTGCTCAGCGACACCCGCGGCACGGCGATCTTCAACCGCCTGTTCCACTCCTTCGTGCCGTTCAAGGGCGATCTCCCCGGCCGCCGTACCGGCGTGCTGATCTCCAATGGCGCGGGCCAGTCCGTGGCGTTCGCGCTGTGGAACCTGGAAGACCGTGGCCAGATCATGATCGACTCGGGCGTGGACATCTATGAAGGCATGATCATCGGCGAGCACAACCGCGAGAACGATCTCGAGGTCAACGCGCTCAAGGGCAAGCAGCTCACCAATATCCGCACCACGTCCAAGGACGAAGCGGTGCGCCTGACCACGCCCAAGAAGCTGACCCTCGAGCAGTCGCTGGGCTATATCGCTGAAGACGAATATGTCGAGGTGACGCCAAAGTCGCTGCGCCTGCGCAAGATCTGGCTCGACCCCAATGATCGCAAGCGCATGAGCCGCGTTTCCAAGTCGGCCTAAGCCTGCCGGGGGTGCGCCTGAGGCCCACCCCCTCCGACCTCCCCAATCAGGGGAGGTTTTTCTACTCTTGGGCAAGATCGCGCCATTTCACAGTTCCATAGCGCCCTCCGGGGAGGCCAGGAGGGGGTGATGATTGGCCCCCATCCTGCATATTGAGAGGCAGACGCATGACTGACTGGATCATCCAGACCATAGCCGAGCTTGGCTATGTCGGCATTTTTCTCGTCATGCTGGCGGAATCGATCTTTCCGCCCATCCCGTCCGAACTCATCATTCCCTTTGCCGGCTTTGCCGCCGCCAGCGGCGATCTCAACCTGTTCGGCGTCATTGCCACCGCCACCCTTGGCGCGGTGGTGGGCATGCTGCCCTGGTATTATGCCGGGCGCCTGTTCGGGCTCGCTCGGGTGCGGTTTCTGGCCGACAGGTTCGGCCGCTTCATGGCCTTCAATGCCGACGAGATCGACATTGCCGTGGGCTGGTTCACCCGCTTCGGGCCGATCATCGTGCTGTTTGGCCGGCTGATGCCGCTGATCCGCACCCTGATCTCCATTCCGGCCGGGCTATCGCGCATGAGCCTGCCGGTATTCCTGGCAGCCTCCACCGCCGGTGCGCTGATCTGGAATACCATCCTGACCATGGCCGGCTATATCCTGCATGAGCACTACCATGTCATCGAGGTGGTGCTCGATCCGCTCAGCTATGGCGTGCTGGCGCTGGTGGTGCTGGTCTATCTCTTCCGCGTCGTCACCTGGAAGCCGAGCAAGCAGCCCGGCTAGTCTCCAACGGGGCGCCGGCGAACGCTTTGCGGCATTGACGGCTTGACCGCGGGCGCGGTTTTGCGCCAAGACCGTTGCCAAAGCGAGGTTTCCTCATGGACAAGTTCATCAGCCTGACCGGTGTCGCGGCGCCCCTGCCGTTCATTAATATCGATACCGATATGATCATCCCCAAGCAGTATCTGAAAACCATCAAGCGCACCGGCCTGGGCACGGCGCTGTTTTCCGAGATGCGCTACAAGGATGACGGCAGCGAAAACCCCGACTTCGTGCTCAACAAGCCGGCCTATCGCGACGCCCAGATCATCGTGGCCGGCGACAATTTCGGCTGTGGCTCGAGCCGCGAGCACGCGCCCTGGGCGCTGCTGGATTTCGGTATTCGCTGCGTGATCTCGACCAGTTTTGCCGACATCTTCTACAATAACTGCTTCAAGAACGGCATCCTGCCGGTCGTGGTGTCGGCTGAGCAGCTTAAACTGCTGCTGGACGATGCCGAGCGCGGCTCCAATGCCACGCTGACGGTGGACCTCGAAAGCCAGACCATCAAGGGCCCCGATGGCGGCACGCTGCATTTCGACATCGATCCGAGCCGCAAGCAGATCCTGCTTGAAGGCCTTGACGACATTGCCGGCACGCTGAAGTCCGATCCCTCGATCAGTTCTTTCGAAACCAAGATGGCGGCTGACCGCCCCTGGCTCTGAGTCCATGGTCGAGATCGGCTATGAGGCCGAGCTGCAGCCGGACAGTGCGGCGGCAATCAGCGCCGCGCTGACCGCCTTCAACCGGTCCAAGGCGCCGCAGTTTCCGGCGCCGCGCGATATCGGGCTGACCCTGCGAGATCCGGCCTCCGGCGTCGTGGATGGCGGCCTCACCGCGCGCATCAGCTTGAACTGGATGTTCGTTGAACTGCTGATCGTGCCAGAGCGCCCGCGCGGGCAGGGCGTGGGCAGCCAGATCATGGCCAAGGCCGAAGACGTGGCCCGCCAGCATGGCTGCGATGGCATCTGGCTGGATACCTTCAGCTTCCAGGCGCCGGGCTTTTACGCCAAGCTGGGCTATGTCGTGTTCGGCGAAATCGCCCATTATCCCCCCGGCGCCAGCCGGTTCTTCCTTCACAAACACCTGAGTTGATCATGGTCCAGCGCGTTTCCACCGGCTCCCCCTTCGAGGCTACCTTCGGCTATTCCCGTGCAGTCCGGCATGAGGACACGGTCTATGTGTCCGGCACCACCGGCTATGACTATGCCAGCATGACCATGCCCGACGACGTTAGCGCCCAGGCAGCCAATGCCCTGGCGACCATAGACAAGGCGCTCAAGGAAGCCGGCTCGTCGATCCAGGACACGGTGCGGGTGGTCTACTATGTCGGCGACCGCGCCGATGTCGAGGCGGTGGTCAAGGCCGTCGGTCCGGTGTTCAAGGATATCCGGCCGGCAGCCTCGATGCTGATCGTGCAGATGATCGAGGCCGGCATGAAGATCGAGATCGAGGTCACCGCCCGCATCGGCGCCGCCGGCAGCCATAGCTGAGCCGGGCCGGGTGATGTCCGGTCGGCAGATCGCCCTTGTCATGCATGCAGCGCTCCTCATCGGGGCGCTGTTTTTCATCGTGCCCCGGCTCACCGCCTGGGATGGCCGGGCCGGCTATCTGCTCGTTCTCGGCTTCTACTGGCTGGCCTTTTGCCTCCCGGTCATTGTGCTGCATGCCCTGCCAGGCAATGACGGGCGCCTGTTTTCCGAGAAACTGCCTTGGCGCGACTGGTGGATCCTGCCGCTGCTGCTGGCGCAGGCGGGACTGGTGGCAGCGATCTATTTCGTGCCCCATACGGCCTTGCTCAGCACGAACGGGATGTGGCTGGCCTTTCTCGTCGCGGCGATCCATGCGCCGCTCGAGGAGCTGGCCTGGCGCGGCGGGTTCATCGCCACCTTCCGGACCTTGCCGCGCTTGGGCTTCTGGCTGGGCTGGGCGCTGTTTGTGGCCTGGCATGTGCCGCTTACGCTCAGCGTCGGCATGGTGTTTGCGGGCGGCGCCCTGACGCTGATCGGCGGCGCGGCTGCACTTGGCTTGCTTTGGAGCTGGATCGCCTGGCGGACCGGTTCGGTCTTCTATGTGGGCCTGGCCCATTTCATCAGCAGTTTTGTCGCCTTCTGGGTCCTGTTCGAGCACAATGGCTTTGTCGGGAGCTAAGTCAGCGTCGGGGGCCGACCGGCAAGGCGATGAGACGTTTTCAGCTGGGCACAGCTTGCGCAGATGTGACGATTGCCGCTATGAGCAAGGTCAAAGGCGTAACCACCAGTACGGCAAGGATCCCTCATGGCCACCCATTCCCTCTTCCTGCTCCCCGGCGACGGCATCGGCACCGAGATCATGGCCGAGGTCGACAAGCTGATTTCCTGGAGCAATGGCGAGCAGCTGACCGACTTTGCCACCGAGCGCGGCCTGGCCGGCGGCGCGGCCTATGATGTCCACCAGGTGGCCATTACCGATGAGGATACCGAAAAGGCCAAGGCCGCCGATGCGGTGCTGTTTGGCGCGGTAGGCGGGCCTAAATGGGACAATGTGCCCTATGAGCAGCGGCCCGAGGCGGCGCTGCTGCGGCTGCGCATGGAAATGGCCGTATTCGCCAATCTGCGCCCCGCCATCTGCTATCCGGCTTTGGCCGATGCCTCCTCGCTCAAGCGCGAGCTGGTGGAAGGGCTCGATATCCTGATCGTGCGCGAACTGACGGGCGGCGTCTATTTCGGCGAGCCCAAGACCATTACCGATCTGGGCGACGGGCAGAAGCGCGCCATCGATACCCAGGTCTACGAGACCTATGAGATCGACCGCATTGCCCGCGTCGCTTTCGATCTGGCGCGCACGCGCAACAACAAGGTGCATTCGGCCGACAAGAAGAACGTGATGAAGTCCGGCGTGCTGTGGGACGAAGTGGTCAAGGGCGTCGGCAAGGATTATGCCGATGTCGAGCTGCACCATATCCTGGCCGACAATGCGGCCATGCAGCTGGTGCGCAATCCCAAGCAGTTCGACGTCATGGTCACCGACAACCTGTTCGGCGATATTCTCTCGGACGTCGCGGCCATGCTGACGGGTTCGCTGGGCATGCTGCCCTCGGCCTCGCTGGGCGCGCCCGATCCCGTCACCGGCAAGCGCAAGGCCTTCTACGAGCCTGTACACGGTTCGGCCCCCGACATTGCCGGAAAGGGCATTGCCAATCCGATCGCCATGATCGCCAGCGTCGCCATGGCGCTGCGCTACAGCTTCGGCATGATCGAGCTGGCCACCCGCATCGAAAACGCCATCTCGGCCGTCCTCAGCGACGGGCTGCGCACCGGCGACATCGCCCAGGACAACCGCAAGACGGTCGGCACCGAAGAAATGGGCGCGGCCATCCTGGCCAAGCTCAAGGCCTAGCCGCGGCAGCCCCTCGCTGAGGGGTTGCGCAACAGAATGCAAAAAGGCCCCGGTGTTTCCACCGGGGCCTTTGTCATTCAGCGCTGCGCCAGACTTATTCGGCGGCAGGGGCTTCTTCAGCAGGCGCTTCTTCGACAGGAGCCTCGACGACCTTGGGGGCGTTCTTGAGCTCTTCGGCAGCAGCCAGCTTGGCGGCCTTTTCTTCGGCGCGCTGGGTGGCCTTTTCGCCGGGCTTGCCCTTGTCAGGGTTGTTGCGGGCTTCGCGGTTCATCACGCCGGCGACGTCGAGGAAGCGCAGCACGCGGTCGGTCGGCTGGGCGCCAACGCTCAGCCAATGCTTGGAGCGCTCGAGGTCGAGCACGACGCGGCCCTCATTGTCCTTGGCCAGCAGCGGGTTGAAGGTGCCGAGCTTTTCGATGAAGCGGCCATCGCGGGGCGAACGGGCATCGGCAACGACGATCTGGTAGAATGGGCGCTTCTTGGTGCCACCACGGGCCAGACGGATCTTGAGGGACATATTGGTATCCTAGGGTTGGTTGAAAGGGTTACTTTTTCTTGCCCAGGCCAGGCAGGCCGGGGAAACGGGGAGCGGCGGAGAAGCCGGGCAAAGCCGGTCCGCCAGCGGATTTGAGCAGGGCGCCGACATCGCTCGGCAGCGCCTTGGATGCGGGGGCTGAAGGGCCGGGCAGGCCCTTGAGCTGGCTGGGGTCGATACCGGCCTGGCGGGCCATCTGCTCGAGCTGGGCGGGGTCCATCTTGGAGAGGTCGGGCATGCCGCCCATGCCACCCATCATCTGGCCCATCTTGCCACCCATCATGCCGCCCAGCGCGCCCATGCCACCCTTGCCGACCTTTTTCATCATGTCGGCCATCTGGCGGTGCTGCTTGGCCAGCTTGTTGATTTCGCTGACCTCAACGCCGGCGCCGGCGGCAATGCGCTTGCGGCGGCTGGCATTGAGCAGGTCGGGGGCGGCGCGCTCTTTCTTGGTCATCGAATTGATGATGGCGATCTGACGATCGAACACCTTCTCGTCGACATTGGCGCCGGCCATGGCCTTTTTCATCTGGCCCATGCCCGGCATCATGGCCATCAGGCCACCCATGCCACCCATCTTCTTCATCTGGATCAGCTGGCTGCGCAGGTCGTCGAGGTCGAAGGAGCCCTTCTTGAGCTTCTTGGCCATCTTCTGGGCGTCTTCGGCCGAGACGTGTTCGGCGGCCTTTTCGACGAGGCTGACAATGTCGCCCATGCCCAGGATGCGGTCGGCAATGCGGCTGGGGTGGAAATCCTCCAGCGCATCCATCTTTTCGCCGGTACCGATCAGCTTGATCGGCTTGCCGGTGGCGGCGCGCATCGAGAGCGCCGCGCCGCCACGGCCATCGCCGTCGACGCGGGTCAGCACGATGCCGGTAATGTCGAGGCGCCCGTCAAAGGAGCGCGCCACATTGATGGCGTCCTGGCCGGTGAGGGCGTCAACCACCAGCAGGATTTCGTGCGGGTTGGCAATGTCGCGGATGCTGACGGTCTCGGCCATCAGCTCGTCATCGATATGGGTGCGGCCGGCGGTGTCGAGGATCAGCACGTCATAGCCGCCGAGGCGACCTTCGCGCTCGGCGCGGCGGGCGATCTCGACCGGGGTCTCGCTGGTGACGATGGGCAGCGTATCGACGCCTACCTGTTCGCCCAGCACGCGCAGCTGCTCCATGGCAGCGGGGCGGCGGGTATCGAGCGAGGCCAGCAGAACCTTCTTCTTCTGGCGGTCCCTGAGGCGCTTGGCGATCTTGGCGGTGGTGGTGGTCTTGCCCGAGCCCTGCAGGCCGACCATCAGCAAGGTCACCGGGGCCTTGGCATTGAGGTCGATGGCGACGCTGGTTTCGCCCAGCACCGCAACCAGCTCGTCATGGACGATCTTGATGACCTGCTGGCCGGGGGTCACCGAACGGGTGACCTCGGCGCCGACGGCGCGGTCGCGGACCTGTTCGACAAAGGCCTTGACCACTTCGAGCGACACGTCGGCCTCGAGCAGCGCGCGGCGGATTTCGCGCAGCGCCAGATCGACGTCGTCGGCGCTCAGCGCGCCGCGGCCGCGTAGTCCATCAAAGATTTTGCCAAGCCGGTCGCTTAAGCTGTCAAACATGCGGTTTCCTTGCTCTCCGCGGATAATCGCAAAGATGTAAGATCCATCAGTCCAAACGCCAAGCACACCCACGGGCGCAACGCGCTGGTGGATGGTGGCCTCCGGGATCGTCGATACCCGCAAGGGGTCCCGGTCGGCTGGTCAGGAGCAAGGCCTGATGAATGGGCTGGCTTTAGGGGAAAGCCAGATACGAGTCAAGAAAATCAGGCCCGTTGGCACGGCCCCGACATTGAAATGCGCTTTGTGGGTAAAGACGGCACCACGCCATGCGGTCATTAATCAAATCCTGCCCATTAGCCGTTAGCCTAGCCGTCCGATCCCTTGCACGGACCAAGCCGACTGATGACGTTGCTGACAGGGCGCAAAGCCGGACAGGGGCCAATACCGCCCCACAAGGCGTTTGACGTCGCGATTTTCCACGCCATGGATGTGGCCGAGGCCGAATGGCGGGCGTTTGAGGCGGTTGCCGTGCTGACGCCTTATCAGCGCTTTGACTGGGTCAAGGCACTGATCGCGGCCGGCCTGGAAAGCGAGGCGGGACTGGCAATCGCCGTGATCCGCCGCGATGGCGAAACCGTGGCGCTGCTGCCCTTGGCCATAAGGCAGCGTTTCGGCTTACGCGTGGCCACCATGCTGGGCACGACGTCATCAAATGGCGACTGGCTGATGGCGCTGCCCCGGTTCAATCCCGACGCGGCGACGCTGCAGGTGCTGTTGCGGCGCATCTGCCAGGCGGCCGGGGGCGCGGACCTCGTGACGCTCTACAACCAGCCCGCCAGCTGGCAGGGCATGGACAATCCGGTGCTGGCGCTAGCCAAGGCGCCGGGCGCCTCCAACACCTATGTGGCGACCATCGGTCCCACGCCGGTGCCCTATATCGAGCACAGGCTGAGCACCAAGCGGCGCAACAATATCACCCGCGGCATGCGGCGGCTGGCGGAGAGTTTTGGCCCGCTGCGGACCGTGCGGGTCAACGATCTGCCCACGCTGGAAGCGGCGCATCAGGTGTTTCTCGAGCAGCGCGCGGCGCGCTTCGTCGAGATGGGCGTGCGCAATATCTTTGCCGAGGATGGATTTGTCCGCCTGTTCCGGCAATTGGCCCCGGCAAGCTTTGGCCAGGCCCGGCCGGCGCTGTGCCTGCATGTGCTTTATGCCGGCGAGGAGATCGTGGCCACCTGCTGGGGTGCCATGGCGGGCAATCACTATTCGCAATATATCAATTCGACCAGTTCGGGCCCGGCCTCGCAATATAGCCTGATGGCTATCCTGATCGGCACGGTGATGGATGATCTCACCCAGGCCGGGATCGTGACCATGGATATGGGGCTGGGTGACTTTGCCTATAAAAGCGAGTGGGCCGAGCGCGAACCGGTGTTTCATAGCGTCATCGCTCTGACCCGCCGGGGTCAGTTGGCCGCCGCCGCGTCGGGGCTGCGCGACGGTCTCAAGCGCCAGATCAAGCAGACGCCCTGGCTGTGGACCGCGGCCAAGCGGCTGCGCCAGCTGCTGTTCAGCCTCACCCGAAAATCCTGACAAAAAAGGCGGCCGGTTGCCCGACCGCCTGCTGTCTCGGACAATGCCGCGCCGGCTTTACATGCCCGGCTTGGGCTTGGCCTTGTCGCGGTAGTAATAGTTGGCGTCCTTGCCCAGGACCAGCGAGCGCAGCAGCTTGCGCACGCCCTCGCTCTGGCGCAGCGGCGCGGCCAGCAGGGCCAGGGTCTGCATGGCGGCGACCTTGATTCCGTCCAGGGCTGGGCTGACGCCGGGCGCCTGCTGGGGAAAGCCGCGGTCGCGCAGCATGGAATTGGCGACATAGAGATGGTTGCGGCGCTTCACTTCGGGCGTCTTCCAGGTGATGGCCAGCGAGATCGAATAGGTGTCCTTGGTCTTGACCCAGTGCGGCCAGATATAGGGCACGAAGACGCCCTCGCCCGGCTTGAGTTCGTTGACCGTGCCGCGGCCGGCATAGGCGTCGTCGAACTTGAGGTTGCGGTGCTTGGTGATCGCGTGCTCGATCTGGTCCTCGCTGGCAATGCTGCGATCGGTATTGTCGTAGATGGCAAACTGCTTGTCGCCATGGACCTGCACGAAGAAATTGTCCTCGCTGTCGAGATGGAACGGCGTCGTCGAGTTGGGCGAGGAGACAAACATGAAGCCCTGGATATCGGTGAACCTGGCATCCCTGACGCCGGCAAAGCCGCGGGCCTTGGCCACCGAATCCAGCACTTCGTCGAGCAGGGCCTTGTAGGTGGGGTGATGCTCGACGCGCTTGAGCACCATCCAGGCGCCGGCGGTCTCGATCTGGGTGATGACGTCTTCGGGGTCGAGATCGACCAGCGGCGTCGAGGAGGGGTCCTGGCTGACGGCTGCCTTGCCGGAATTGTACTCGATGCGGTCACGGGGCAAGGCCTTGACCAGGTCGAGGATGGCCGGCAGCGTCAGGCGCGCATCGCCCACCAGGCCATGATTGATGCGGAAGGGCCGGTCGGGGAACAGGGTTTCAAAGGCGGCCGGTTCGGCGGTCAGCAATGGGTTCACGGACGTTTCTCCTTGGGGTTGGCCAGGGCATGCAGCAGCCGCTTGGCAAGGCTGCGGGCTGTGCGGCGAGCGGCCATCAGCGCGATGATGGCGCCGGCGATCGGATCATTGGGCATGGTGGGGATCAGCAGATCGCCAATCGGCAGCCGTTCCCGCCAGACATGGTCGATCATCGGATGGCCCGCATCGGCGGTGGAATCGACCAGGGCAATGGCCGGGTCGGCGGCAAAATGGTGGGTCAGTTCAAGCGTCAGCTGCACGCCCGGCGAATAGCGCGCCTGGGTCTCGTCATAGGCAATCTTGAAGAACAGCGCCTGAGGACCTTGGCGGATCACCAGGCCGGAGGCAATCACGGCGGCGTCCAGGGTCAGTTCGGCGATCTGGATGCGCCCATCGACGCTGAGCCCGGCGGCGGCAGCGCGGATGAAAGCTGCGTCGTTTGCATTCTGGCCCAGGCCGGTGCCACCGGCGCCCTTCCAGCCCATGGCTTCGAGGGCGAGAAAGCGTTCCAGCGCTGCCGCCACGTCGGCCGGCGTGCTGGCAATGGCAAAGGCCACCGCACCGTCATCGGCAAGCCGGTTGCGCAGGCGCCGCAATTCCTTGAGCCGTTTGCCCCCCAGGCCGGCCCGCAGATAGGGCTCGGACTCCTGCGTGGCGTCGAACGCGGCGCGCTCGTGCCGGTTGTGAATGACAGTGCGCAGGCCGCGCCGCGACATGGCCGCCTGCAGCGCCGCAAAGGCGGGACCGTCAAGGGTCATTGCCGGCAGCGAGAGCACGCGGGCGCCAGCGGCCGCTGCTGCATCGATCAGGGCGCCGGCGGCGGTGACCGCCGCGTCCCGGTGCAGCAGGGGCACGCTGAGCGGACTATAGGCCTGACGGGCGATCAGCGCCGGCACCGGCAGGTGCAGCGCATGCCAGGCCGAGACCACGGGCAGCAGGCCGATCAAGTCGCGATCGGCATTGTCGGCATGGGCCAGCAGCAGGCCGGGCCTGTGGCTGAGCGTGGCGGCCGCCAGCGCGTAGTCGGCAGCATAAAAGCCGTTGGCCTGGACCGCGGCATCGCCCAGCCGATGCCAGGCGGCGCGCGGCACCGACGTCATGGGGACCACGGCAGGCCGCGTCGCCGCGCGTGCCACGCCCGCTACCTTGTCTGCGCTCTCCGCCGCCGTCGTATCCAAACCTCATCTCCCTTAGAGCCCCAACCATAGGGCAAAGGGCTGTCGCCCGGGAAATTGCCTGTTCCCCTGGTTAAAGCGGGATGAAACGGCCTTCACGAGCGAAACCCTTACAAAATATGAACATTTCCGGCGTCTGGCAGGTGCCGCTCGTCCCGAGCGTCGGGGAGCGTGGCGCGGGCCGCGCCGCCCACTGGCATTTTTGGACTGCATCAGCCATATAGGGACATTCATTCCAATGCTGGGCGAGGCAGACAGTGAGCGGTGTGCCGTTTCTCAAGATGAACGGGCTGGGCAACCAGATCATCGTGGTCGACATGCGCGGCCGCGCCGACCGCGTCACGCCCGCCGCGGCCATCGCCATCAACGCCATGCCGGGCACCAAGTTCGACCAGATCATGGCCATCCACGATTCCCGCACCGCGGGCACCGTGGCCTATATCGACATCATCAATTCGGACGGGTCGCGGGCCCAGGCCTGCGGCAATGGCATGCGTTGCGTAGTGCAGGCGCTGACCGCCGAACAGGGCCGACAGGCTTTCACCTTTGAAACCGTTGCCGGCATCCTGTTTGGCGAAGAGCAGCCCGACGGGCTGATCACCGTCGACATGGGCACGCCCAAATTTGCCTGGTACGACATTCCCCTGGCCGAGGAATTTGCCGATACGCGCAAGATCGAGCTGCAGATCGGGCCGATCGATGCGCCCGTGCTGCACTCGCCGTCGGTGGCCTCGATGGGCAATCCGCAGGCCACCTTCTGGGTCTATGACGATGTGTGGAACTATGCGCTGGACCGGTTCGGGCCCATGCTGGAAAACCATCCGATCTTCCCCGAGCGCGCCAATATCTCGATTGCGCAGGTGCTGGCGCCCGACCGGATAATCCTGCGCACCTGGGAACGCGGCGCCGGCCTCACCGAGGCCTGCGGCACGGCGGCCTGCGCGGCGGTGGTCAATGGCGCGCGCACCAAGCGCAGCGCCCGGGCCGCGACCGTCACCGTGCCCGGTGGCGATCTGCGCGTCGAATGGCGCGCCGACGACCATGTGGTGCTGACCGGCCCGGCGGAACGGGAATGGGCCGGCACGCTCGATCCCGCCACTGGCGTCTGGGCGCGCGCGGAGGTTGCGGCCTGATGGCCGTGGAAACGCTGACCTTTGGCTGTCGCCTCAATGCCTATGAAGCCACGGTGATGAAGGCGGAGGCCGAAAAGGCCGGGCTCGACAATGCCGTCCTCATCAATACCTGCGCTGTGACGGAGGAGGCCGTGCGTCAGGCCAGGCGGGCCGTACGCAAGGCCCGGCGGGACCATCCGGCGGCGCGCATCATCGTCACCGGTTGCGCCGCGCAGACCCAGGCGCGCAGCTTTGGCGACATGGAAGAGGTCGATCTGGTCATCGGCAACAATGACAAGATGCAGGCGGCAAGCTACGCCCCCCTGGTGTTCGGCACGCCGCTCAATGACAAGGTCCAGGTCAACGACATCATGAGCGTGCGGGAAACCGCCGGCCACCTGATCGAGGGCATGGATGGCCGCGCCCGCGCCTTCGTGCAGGTCCAGAATGGTTGCGACCACCGCTGCACCTTCTGCATCATCCCGTTCGGCCGCGGCCCGTCGCGCTCGGTGCCGATGGGCGTGGTGGTCGAACAGGTCAAGAAGCTGGTGGCCAATGGCTATGGCGAAGTGGTGCTGACCGGGGTGGATATAACCTCCTATGGCCCCGATCTGCCGGGCACGCCCAGTCTGGGCAAGCTGGTCCAGGCGATCCTGCGGCATGTGCCCGACCTGCCGCGACTGCGGATTTCCTCGATCGACAGTATCGAGGCCGACGCGGCGCTCTATGACACGGTCGCCAGCGAGCGCCGGCTGATGCCGCATATGCACCTGTCGCTGCAATCGGGCGATGACATGGTGCTCAAGCGCATGAAGCGCCGGCACAGCCGCGACGATGCGCTGGCCATCATGGCCAAGCTGCGCGCGCTGCGGCCCGAGATGGTGTTCGGGGCCGATATCATTGCCGGCTTCCCCACCGAGGATGACGCGATGTTTGCCAATACGCTGGCCATTGTCAGCGAGGCCAGGCTGACGCATCTGCACGTCTTTCCCTATTCGCCGCGAGAGGGAACGCCGGCCGCGCGCATGCCGCAGGTCAGCCAATCCATCGCCCGGGAGCGGGCGAAGCTGCTGCGGGCAGCGGGCGAGGCCGAGTTCAAGGCCCTGTGCGCCAGCCGCGTCGGCAGAGTCGAAACCGTGCTGATGGAACGCAATGGCGTGGGTCGCACCGAGCAATACCTGCCCGTCCGGGTGCCGGCTGCGCAACCGGGTGACCTGCTGGCCGTTCGGATCATGGCGAGCCGAGATGCCGGCCTTGTGGGCGAAGCGGTGCGCGAAGCTGCCTAATATTCAGAAAGTCCGCCGATGACCGACAAGAAGCCGGGTTTTTTCAAGCGCCTGATCACGGGTGAGGTGTTCCAGCCTGCGCCTATGCCCGCAGCCGATCCGCGGCCGGCTCCTTTGGAGGCGCTGCCCGAGGCCGAGCCGGTGGCGCTGACCCCCGATGTCGTCCTGCCGGCGGAAACCCCGGAAGCAGCGCCCGAGTCCCCGGCGCCGGCGCCCGCCGCCGCAGAAGACCATGTGCCTCTGCCCGGCCCGCCGGAAACCACGCCGGACTATGTCGAGGCCGTCGAGGCGCGCGCCCATGCCGTGGTGCCCGCCGCGGCGGCAACGAATGTTCCTGTCGAGCCGGAAGGCTGGCTGGCGCGCCTGGCTTCAGGGCTCAAGCGCTCCTCCAATCAGTTGAGCGGGTCGATCACGGCGGTCTTCACCAAGCGCAAGCTGGACAATGCGACGCTCGATGAGCTCGAGGATGTGCTGATCCAGGCCGATCTGGGGATCGAAACCGCCACCAGCATTACCGATATCCTGCGCCGTGACCGCTTTGACCGCGATGTCTCGGGCGAAGATGTGCGGGCCGTGCTGGCGGCCGAAGTGGAAAAGGTACTGGGCCCGGTGGCACGGCCGCTGGTGATCGACACGGTGCAAAAGCCGTTCATCATCCTGATGATCGGAGTCAATGGCTCGGGCAAGACCACCACGATCGGCAAGCTGGCGCAGAAATTTGCCGGCGAGGGCCGCTCGGTGATGCTGGCGGCGGGTGACACGTTTCGCGCCGCGGCCATCGAACAATTGCAGGTCTGGGGCCAGCGGACCGGCGCTACCGTCGTGTCCCGCCCCGCCGGGTCGGATGCGTCGGGCCTGGCCTTTGACGCGGTGACACAGGCGAAGGCTGAAGGCCGTGACGTGCTGATCATCGACACGGCCGGGCGGTTGCAGAACCGCGACGAGCTGATGAACGAGCTCGAGAAGATCATCCGGGTGATCAAGAAGGTCGATCCGAGCGCGCCCCATGCCACCGTGCTGACGCTGGACGCCACCACCGGGCAGAACGCGCTCAAGCAGGTGGAGATCTTCGGCCAGCGGGCCGGCGTCACCGGGCTGGTCATGACCAAGCTCGATGGTACCGCAAGGGGCGGCATTCTCGTCGCCATCGCCCGCAAGTTCGGCCTGCCGGTGCATTTCATCGGCGTGGGCGAAGGGGTGGGCGATCTGCAGGCCTTTACTGCCGCCGACTTCGCCCAGGCCATTGCCGGGCGCGAACAGCCCTAATCTGACCATGCTTGGCCCCTAACGAGGCCTTGCATGCTCAGGCCGCAGCGCTCACATTGCCGCCATGCGAAACGAGAAACACCATGTCTGAAAAAGCCACGCCGCAAGCCGAACCCGAGATCAAGTGGGATGAGCTGCGTCCGCAACTGATCAAGATGGCGCTGGAGCTGGGGCCGCTGGTGATCTTCTTCATCGTCAATGCGCGGGCCGACATCTTTGCCGCCACCGCCTGGTTCATGGGCGCCATGGTGATCTCGCTGCTGGCCAGCTGGCTGATCCTGAAGAAGATCGCCGTCATGCCGCTGGTCACCGGCGTTGTCGTGCTGGTCTTCGGCGGGCTGACGCTATGGCTGCAGGACGATACCTTCATCAAGATCAAGCCGACCATCACCAATGGCCTGTTCGCCGCGGTGCTGCTGGGCGGACTGGTGTTCGGGCATTCGCTGCTGAAATATGTGTTCGGTGACGTCTACAAGCTGCGGCCGGAAGGCTGGAGCAAGCTGACGCTGAACTGGGGCCTGTTCTTCGTGCTGCTGGCAGTGATCAACGAGGTGGTATGGCGCGGCGCGGCCTTTTATCACCCCACCGATCCCAAGGCGGCGACGGACCTCTGGGTTTCGTTCAAGACCTTTGGCGTGATGCCGCTGACGATCCTGTTTTCGATCAGCCAGGTCAGCCTGCTCAACAAATATGCGCCGCCCAGCGAGCCCCAGCATATCCCGCCCATCGTGGTGGATAACTGAGGCGCAGCGGCGCCTCAGTCCAGGCCATCCGTTTTCAGCCAAATAGGCCGATCACCACACCCGCGAGCAGCAGCACGCCGAGCAGGTAACCGCCATCGATCAGCGTGCGCGACCAGGGCGCGCCCTGGTAGCGGTGGTTGAGCACCATGGCGGTGATGATGAATCCCAGCCACATCTGTGCGCCGACCAGCAGGCCATTGGCGACCGTGGTCGCCCCGGTCAGGGCCGGCGTCAGCACGGCCAGGAAATAGGCCATGATGAAGATGCACAGCACCGACCACAGATAGGGCGTGTAGTCGCTGCGATCGATCTGGTCGGCCGTCTTGCCGATGGAGGCCAGCCAGGGCTTGGCCAGTGCCATATACCAGGCGGCGCCAAAGGCCCAGGCGACGACGGTGGCCAGGACGACGGCCAGCCAGTTGACGGCAAAGTGCAGCATGTTCTTCTCCCCCCGAGATTGGATGCAGGCACAGACTAGCGCTTGCCGCCGGCCTTGGGTAGCCGGGGCTCAGAGCCCGCCCATTTGGCAGATCAGCGCCCATTCGTCGGGGCTGACCTTGGAGACCGAGAGGCGCGACAGCTTGACCAGTTCAAGCTCGGCCAGTTCGGGCGTCGCCTTGACACTGGCCAGGGTGACCGGCTTGGGCATGGGTTTGACCGCGGCGACGTCGACGCATTCCCACACCACTTCGCTCTTGGCGTTGAGCTCGGCCGTGTCATCGGGATGGGCGAGGCCGACGATCTCGATAATGCCGACAATCTCCTTGCCGATATTGGAATGGTAGAAGAAGGCTTGGTCGCCCAGGGCCATGGCCCGCATATTGTTGCGGGCAGCATAGTTGCGCACGCCATGCCAGGCCTCGGTCTCGCCGCGCTTGGTCTTGGCGACCATGTCATCGAACGAGAAGACATCGGGCTCCGATTTCATCAGCCAGTAGGCCATTGGCGTCAGTCCTTTTTGGCCATGTTGTTGATGGCGACGCGCCAAGGCTTGATTTCGGTGGTGCCGAAAATGCCTTCCTTGATGAAGGGATCGGCCATGAACATGGCCGTCGCCGCTTCAAGGCTCTCGGCTTCCACCACCATGAGTGAGCCCTCGGGCTTGTCCTCGCCATCCAGCAGGGCGCCGGCCAGGACCAGTTTCTCGCCCAGGGCATGGAGGTGGTCGAGATGGACAGGACGCGTCGCGGTGCGCTTGTCGCCCATTCCCGGCTTGTCCTTGGCGATCATGGCATAGAGCATAAGTCAGTCCTCACGTTTGAGCGGGCGGGCCATCAGGCCGGCAACGACGGTAGCAATAGTAGCCTCTGCACTGAGCACGGCGTGCACGGCGGCAATCAGGGGGGCGTCGACGTCAAGGCTCCTGGCCAAGGCATCGGCGACAGGCGTGGTGGCAACGCCCTCGGCCAGCTTGGCGCCAGAGGCCATGATCTGCTCCACAGTCTGGCCGCGGCCGAGTTCCATGCCGAACTGGTAATTGCGCGACTGCACCGAGGTGCAGGTCAACGTCAGGTCGCCCAGGCCGGCCAGGCCGGTCAGGGTCGAGGCCGAGCCGCCCATGGCCGAGACCATGCGGGCCATTTCAGCAAAGGCGCGGGCAATCAAAGCCGAACGGGCCGAGGCGCCCAGTTGGGCGCCCTCGATAGCGCCGCAGGCCAGGGCATAGACATTCTTGAGCGCCCCGGCGATTTCGACGCCGATACGGTCATCGCTGGCATAGGGGCGAAAGCTCGGGCCGGCGAGCGCCGCCGCCAGCAGGGAGGTATGGTCGGCATCGTCACCTGCCAGGGTCACGGCGGTGGGCCGGCCGGCAGCGACGTCGCTGGCAAAGCTGGGTCCGGAAAGCACATAGGGGACAGCATGCGGCGCCATGTCGGCGAGGATTTCGCTCTGGCGCTCCAGGGTACCGGTTTCGAGCCCCTTGGCGGCCAGCACGACAGGCCGGTGCGCCAGCAGAGCCGGGTCGAGGGCGGCCAGCGCGGTGCGGCTCGACTGCGCCGGTACTGCCAGGATGACGATATCGGCCGGTCCGGCGATCAGGCTGGCGCGGATGCGCTCATGCAGGATCTGGTGGCCCAGATAGGCCTGGTTGGTGTGGTGGCCATTGATCTCGTCCAGCTGGGCGGGGTCGCGGACAATGAGGGACACCTCGCGCCCGGCCATGGCCGCAGCCTGGGCCAGAGCGGTGCCCCAGGCGCCGCCGCCGATGACAGAGACAGTCTCATGGGACATGGACGGGTACCTTCATGTCGGGCAGGTCAAGCGGCCAGCGCGGGCGGGCGGTAAACGCCAGCGAATCGGTAACGCCCAGGGCGAAGCGTTCGGCCCCGGCCCAGGCGACCATGGCGCCATTGTCGGTGCACAGCGCAATGGGCGGCACGATCAATGTCGCGCCGGCCTTGGCACAAACCTCGGCCAGGGCCGCGGCAATGGCGCGGTTGGCAGCGACGCCGCCAGCGACCACCAGTTGCGGGCTGGCTTCGGGCAGTTCGGCCCGGAAACGCGCCAGCGCCTGCGTGGCGCGCACCGAAACCACTTCGGCGACGGCCGCCTGGAAGCTGGCAGCAATGTCGGCCACGTCCTGGTCGCTGAGGGGCGCCAGTGCCTCGGCCTGCAGCCGCACGGCGGTCTTGAGGCCGGAAAAGGAAAAATCGAGCCGTGCCTCGCGCAGCAAGGGCCGCGGGAACTTGAAACGCCTTGCATCGCCCATTTTGGCAATGGCCTCCACCGCCGGCCCGCCGGGATGGCCCAGGCTCAGCAGCTTGGCGACCTTGTCGAAGGCCTCGCCCAAGGCATCATCGATGGTGGTGCCCCAGCGTTGGTAGTCGCCGACGCCGCGCACCAGCACGAACTGGCTATGCCCGCCCGAGACCAGCAGCATCAGATAGGGGAAGGCAATGCCATCGGTCATCCGGGCGGTCAGGGCATGGGCTTCGAGGTGGTTGATGGCCAGCAGCGGCTTGTCGAGCGCGGCGGCCAGCGCCTTGGCCGTGGTCAGGCCCACCAGCACGCCGCCGATCAGGCCGGGACCCGCGGTGGCGGCAATGGCATCGACGTCGGCCAGGGCAATATCGGCCTCGCGGCAGGCCTGGGCGATGATATGGTCGAGAAAGGTGACATGGGCGCGCGCTGCCAGCTCAGGCACCACGCCGCCGAATGCCGCATGTTCATCGAGCTGGCTGCGCACCACATTGGAACGAATCGTGGAATGGCCGAATTGGTCCCGCATGACGATAGCGGCGGCGGTTTCGTCGCAGCTGGTCTCGATACCAAGAATGATGGCTGGCGCTTGCCCGGTCACGATGAACTGGTTACTCCCTGAAGGGTCTCTCTGCCTACTATAGGACCAAATCACATTGCAATCGCCCCCTGTCTTCGCCCGAATCGGAACCCGCGGCAGTCCCCTGGCGCTGATGCAGGCGCAGCTGGTGCGCAGCCTGCTGGCGCATGCGCATGGGGTGAGCGAGGACGAGATCACCATCGAGGTGCTCTCGACCGGTGGTGATCGCAGCCAGGCCAGCAATGCCAGCCTCAGCGAAATTGGCGGCAAGGGCCTGTTCACCAAGGAAATCGACGACGCCATGCTGAGTGGCCGCGTCGATATCGGCGTGCATTCAAGCAAGGACGTGGCCACGCGACTGCCCGACGGGCTGGCGCTGGTGGCGTTTTTGGAGCGCGAGGATGTGCGCGACGCCTTCATGTCGGTGAAAGTGCAAAGTCTGGATCACCTGGCCGAGCGCGCCAAGTTCGGCACCTCTTCGATCCGGCGGGCGGCGCAGGTGCTGCGGCAGCGCCCGGACCTGCAGATCGTGCCGTTTCGCGGCAATGTCGGCACGCGGTTGCAAAAGCTGATCGACGGGGTGGCCGATGCCACGCTGCTGGCCATGGCGGGGCTCAACCGGCTGGGTGAAGGGCATCGGGCGACCGGGCAGATGGATCCTGACCTCTTCATGCCCGCGCCGGCGCAGGGCGCCATCGGGCTGGCGGTGCGCAGCGATGACGCGCGCATGGCCGCTCTGGTGGCCGCTATCGACCATGGTCCGACCAACCGGGCGCTCAGCGCCGAACGCGCCATGCTGGCAGTGCTCGATGGCTCCTGCCGGACGCCGGTGGGCGCACTGACGCGGCTTGACGGCGAGGGGTTGACCCTCAAGGGGCAGATTCTCAGCCTGGATGGCCAGACCGCCTTTGACAGCGTGGCGAGCGGCAATGATCCCTTCGCTTTGGGTCGCCAAGTCGGCGACGACCTGCTGGCCCAGGCCGGCACGGAATTTCTGGCCAGATGGGCCGCAGTCACATGACCCGGATGCTGGTGACCCGACCCGAGCCCGATGCGCAATCGAGCCTGGCCCGGTTGCAGGCGCTGGGCATCGAGGCGGTGGCAGCGCCGCTGATGGAGCGCGTTGCCATCGAGGTCAGCCTGCCCCCGGCTCATGGCTTTGCCGCCGTGGTGCTGACCAGCGCCAATGCCGTGCGCAGCCTGGTCGAGCGCGGCGTGGTGGGCGACTATGCGCATCTGCCCGTACTGGCGGTGGGCGATCGCACGGCGCGTGACGCACAAGCGGCCGGGTTCACCAAGGTCAGCAGCGCCGCGGGCAGCTTTGGCGATCTGGTCAATGCCATCAGCCTCTCCGGACTCAAGGGTCCGCTGTTTTATCCGACCGGCAAGCACCAGAGCGCCGACCTCGGCAAGGCGCTGGCGCCGCTGGGGGTGATGGTGGCCACGGCCAAGATCTATGACATGGTGGCCGTGCCGGCCCTGCCGCCGGCCATCCTGGAAGCGCTGGCAGATGGGGAAATCGACGCGGCCCTGGTCTATTCGCGGCGGACTGCCGAAATCTTTGCGCAATTGACGCAGAGTCTGGAACGGACACAGCGCCAGCGACTTGGCATGCTATGCCTCAGTGAGGCGGTGGCCGAGCCCTTGCTCGAGGCGCATTTCAACCGCATCAGCCTGGCTGATCGGCCTGACGAAGAAGCGATGATGGTCCTGGCGCTGGGTTTTGCCCGCGCGCAAACTGGGCCATAGTCGGTCATGAACATGAGGACTACCCGATATGGCGGATAGCAAGGGCACCGATCCCAAGGCCAACGAGGCCAAGGCCAGTGACGCCAAGGCCGGCGATGTGCGGTCCGGTGCGGTCAAGCCGCCCGTGCTGGATCTGACGGCACGATCGGTCGGTGCCGAATCGGCAAAGCCGGAGCCGGCCAAACCCGCAGCCGCCACGCCTGGCGCCGCCCCGTCTGCCACCGCCGGGACAGCAAGCGCCGGCAAACCGGCGGGGACCACCGCGCCCGGCGCCGCGCCATCCGGCTTCGCCGCTGCTGCCGACAAGGCCAAGGCGGGCGACAAGCCAGCTGACAAGCCCCGGCCGGCCGCGGCCGCGCCCGTACCTGCTGCCGGTTTCGGCTTTGGTGCCGCTTTGGTCGGTGGTCTGCTCGGACTGGGCGCCGCCTATGGCCTGGCCTATGCCGGTCTCTGGCCCGCGGCGCCAGTCGAGACGGTGGCCGCCGATCCGCGTCTGGCTGCCTATGGCAGGGCGATTCCCGAACTTGAAACGGTTACCCAGACCACCCAGGCTGAACTGGCTACGCTCAAACAGCGGGTGGCCATGCTGGAACGTGTGCCCGACGCGGATGCACCATCGGCCCCGGCCGCTGGCCCCGACCTTGCCGGCGATCTGGCTGCGCTCAGCGCCCGCATCGACAGTCTGGCGCAGGCGGAAGCACCGGCGGTCGACACCACGGCCCTTGATGGTCTGCGCAGCGATTTTGCGGCGCTGGGCGGCCGGATTGACGAGCTGGCCGCGCGTCTTGGCACGGCGGAGTCGGGCCTGCGTAGCCTCGATAGCAGTGTTACCGAAACGACGGCGGCGCTGGCGGCACAGCCCAGCGATATCGGTGCGGTACTGGCTTTGCCGCTGATCCTTTCCGGCTTTGAAACTGCCTTTGCCACCGGTCGCCCCTATGAGACCGAACTGGCGGCCTTGCGGTCAGCCGCCCCCGATGCCGTCATCCCCACGCGGATTGCCAATCAGGCGGTGCAGGGCCTGATTCGCCCGGACGAGATCGCGCGGCGGTTCGATGCCGTGCTGCCGGCGATCCTGGCGGGCCGGCCCGCCGACCCGAACGCGCCCTGGCAGACCGGGGCGCTTGACTGGTTCGCCGGCGCGATTGCCCTGCGTCCCACCGACGAAATGGCGGGCGATACGCCCGAGGCGATCGCCTCGCGCCTGATCGGCGCGGTGGAGCGACGCGAATTTGCCAGCGCGCTGGCGCTGCTCGAGAGCCTGCCGGCGCCGATGCAGGCTGCTGCCGGGGATGTGCCAGCGCTGCTGGCCGAGCAGGCCGAGGCCGAGACATTCCTGCAGGATCTGCGCGATGCCGCGCTGGGTGGCGAGGTCGCCCGATGATCCGCCTGGCATCCTGGATTGTCGGCAGCCTTGTCATCGCGGCCCTCGCCGCCTGGATGATATCGCTGCCCGGCACGCTGACCCTCGAAGTGGCCGGCTATCGCATGCAGCCGCGGCTGGGTGCGGCGGTGTTCATGTTCATGCTCCTCGCCATCGTGGTGATCCTGGTCTGGGCTATTGTCCGGCGGATCATTTCGGCGCCCAAGGCCATGGCGCGACGCAGTCGCGAGCGGCGCCGCGAGCAGGGCGTCGAGGCGTTGAGCGACGCCATGATTGCGCTGCAGGCCGGCGATCCGGCCCGGGCCCGTGCATTGGCGCGCGATGCCCAGGCGCGGCTGCCGGCCAATGCGGCAGCCAAGCTGCTCGAAGCGCGGGCCGATCTGGCGCTGGGCGACATGCCGGCCGCGCGCGAGCATTACCGGGCGCTGATTGCCGATGACAAGACGGCGCTGGCGGCGCTGACCGGGCTTTATGACCAGGCAAGGGCGCAGCAGCGGCCGCAGGCGGCGCTGACCTTTGCCCGCAAGGCGCTGACCCTGGCGCCCGGCAGTGGCTGGGCGGGGGAAGCGGTGTTTGATGATCTGGCGCGGCGCGGGCAATGGGCCGAGGCGGTGGCCATGGTCAATGCCGAGCAGGCCGGTAGCCGGGAAGAGCGGGCGCGCAAGCGCCGCCGCCAGGCGGTGATCGAAACGGCCCGGGCCCGTGAAGCCGAAACAAGACAGCCCCTGGCCGGGCTCGAACATGCGCTGACGGCGCTCAAGCTGCTGCCCGATTTCGTGCCCGCCGCGCTGATCGCGGCCCGCATCCACATCAATCGCGGCGAAACGCGCAAGGCGATGAGCCTGCTGCGGCGGATCTGGCGCGCCACCGGGCATCCCGACATTGCCGCGCTCTATGCTCATGCCCAGCCGGGCGCCTCGGCGGTCGACCGGCTCAAGCGGCTGGGCGAGCTCATCGAGGTGCCGCCGCCGCACCGGGCCGCCGGCATGGCCTTGGCCCGCGCCGCCATCGATGCCTATGACTGGTCGCTGGCCCGCAATGCGCTGGCGCCGTTCGAGGGTCCCGATGCCACCCAGGGCGTGGCCAGCCTGATGGCCGAGATCGAGGAAGGCCAGAATGGCGACCAGGGCAAGGCGCGTGAATGGCTGGCCCGTGCGGTGCGGGCGCCACGCGATCCGGCCTGGACGGCCGATGGCATGGTCAGCGATGAATGGGAGCCGGTGTCCCCGGTGACCGGACGGCTGGACGCCTTCGAATGGAAGGTGCCGATGACCGCCACCCAGGCGGCGACGGCCCGGGCTGGCGACACGCTACCTACCCAATTGCCGACCCAGATTGCCTTGCCTCTTGCACCGGCCCAAAACCCGACGTAAAAGGCCAACCGTTGCCGCTTTAGCTCAGTTGGTAGAGCACATCATTCGTAATGATGGGGTCAGGTGTTCGAGTCACCTAAGCGGCACCAGTTTTTTCCCCCATCCACGCCCCGTCGCCGCCCTTGCCAGTGAGAGCCGGAGCGATATTGTCCGTGTCCCTCAGACCAGACCGGGACTTCCCGGGTCAATGTTGGGCGGTGCGGGCGCCGTTTTGGGGCAGCAAGGGCAGTGGCGCGGCCAGGCGGGATCAAACTTTAAGTCTTGGTTAACTGTATTAAGCCTTTGGCCAAAAATACCTAATTGGCCGGGAACTTGCACGGACCGACTACCGCGCCACGGGCACCATTTGATTGTCTGCGTTAATTCAAGTTTAATGATACCAACAGTTTAGTTGGAGCTTGTCGGATGAACCTGGGTCTCCAGCAGCACGCGCCTGACGACACGCCATACGAGTTTGCCGTCGAGGTCCCCGACCTTGTACCCGCGACGACATCGGAAATTGCCCGTTTCTGGCCAGAGCTTGGCCAGATCGACTGTGCCCATGACATCTCCAACGCGACCTTGTGGAGTTTCATGGATTTTCGCGGGCGGCCTTCCTACAATCTTGACCTGCTGGCCGATTTCCATCGCTGGCAGGACAATATCCGGGCCCTCAAATCGGCGCACCCGCCTTTGCTCAAATATGTGGTGCTGGGCTCGCGCCAGCCGGGCGTGTTCTGCTTTGGCGGTGATCTCGATTATTTCCTCGACTGCATCGGCCGGCGCGATCGTCAGGGGCTGACGGACTATGGCCTGTCCTGCGTCAAGATCCTGCATCAGAACTGGAGCGCGCTGAACAGCGACATCATCACCATTGGCCTGGCCCAGGGCGATGCCTTGGGCGGCGGCTTTGAATCGCTGCTGTCCTTCGACGTCATCTGCGCCGAAAAGGGCACCAAGTTCGGCTTTCCCGAGCAATTGTTCGGCCTGTTCCCGGGCATGGGCGCGCTGTCCTTTCTGGGCCGCAAGCTGGGCTTTGCCAAAGCCGAGTGGATGGTGCGCAGCGGCAAGATGGTGACGGCCGAGGAACTGCATGCGCTCGGTCTCGTGCATATCCTGGCCGAGCCCGGCAAGGGCGTGACGGCGGTCAGCACCTTCATCCAGAAAAACAGCGCCCGCCACGCCGGTCAGCTGCAGATGCATCGCGCCAGCAAACGCGCCAACCCGATCCCCTTTGACGAGCTGAGCGACATTGTCGATCTGTGGGTAGAGGCCTGCATGCAGCTCGAGCCGCACAATATGCAGGTCATGCGCCGGCTCGTCGGCGCCCAGTCCAGGATGGTCGGCACCGCCTGACGTCCCGGCCGCTCAGGCGGCCAGCAAGCTGCGCATCCGGGCGGTGGAATATTCCGCCAGCACGGTGGCCAGACGCTCCTGTGGTGCCGGCCGGCCGAGCAGATAGCCCTGCACATGGCTGCAGCCGGCGGTGGAGAGGAACTGCAGCTGTTGCTGGGTTTCCACCCCTTCGGCAACCACGGCAATGCCCAGGATCTGGCCGATATTGCAGACGGCGCGGATCACCGCGACCGCACTGGCGCTGCCGGGCAGGTCCTGCACGAAGGAGCCGTCGATCTTGATCTTGGTGAAGGGGAAGGTGCGCAGGTGGCTCAGCGAGGAATAGCCGGTGCCGAAGTCATCCAGCGAGACGCCGACGCCAAGCCGGCCCAGTTCGGCAAGCATGTCGCGGGTGCTGGAGGAATCGTCGAGCAGGGCGGTTTCGGTGATCTCGAATTCGAGGCGTGCCGGCTTTATCCCGTGGGCCTGCAGCGTGTGCGCGAGGAAGTCGGGAAAGCTCTTGTCCTGGAACTGCACGGCGGAAAAATTGACCGCACAGACCATCTCGCCATCGAGCGTCTTGAGGACCCGGCAGGCCTCCTCGACCACCCAGCGACCGATGCCGATGATCTGGCCGGTATCTTCGGCCACCGGGATGAATTCGGCGGGCGACACCAGGCCGCGTGACGGATGCTGCCAGCGGATGAGGGCTTCGAGGGCGGTAATCCTGCCCGAGGCGACTTCCACAATGGGCTGGAAGGCCAGGCTGAACTGGTCATTGGCCATGGCCACGCGGATATCGAGCTCGAGCTGCCGGCGCAGCTGTACCTGCACGTCGAGCGCATGCTCGAAAACCACGATGGTCTGGCGGCCATTGGCCTTGGCCTTGTAGAGCGCCATGTCGGCCCGTTTGAGCAGCACATCGTCGGTATCGGCATGGTCTGGTGACAGGGCAATGCCGATACTGGCGCCGATGGTGATATTGTGTCCGCTGATGTCGAAGGGTTCGCCCAGGCCGGCCAGAATGGCGTCGGCCAAAGCCTGGTAATCGGCGGCCTGGCCGTGCAGCGGCTGGATGACGACAAATTCGTCGCCGCCCAGTCGGGCGACGTGACCACGACCGGCAACGGTGGCGACGATGCGCCGGGCGACGTCGACCAGCAGATGGTCACCCACGGGATGGCCCAGCGTGTCGTTGACGGCCTTGAAATTGTCCAGGTCGATCAGATGCAGCGCCAGCGGCGGCGCGTGGTCGGCCCTGCTGAGCGACTTCTTGAGCCGCTCGTTGAAGGAAGCCCGGTTCATCAGCCCGGTCAGCTCGTCGTTCCAGGCCAGTTGCCTTATGCGATCATGTGCCTCGGTCTGCTCGGTGACGTCTTCGAGCACCAGCACGACATTGCCGTTCCGCATGGTCTGGTGGGAAACCGCGACGGCGGCGCCATCGGACAGACGGGCAAAGCTCTTGCGCGCGCCCGTCGATTGCACGCTGTCCCGGATGGCCTCGATCAGCTGGACATTGCGCGCCGGGGTGCCTTGCCGGCGAGCGCTCTGCAGCAGGTCCTGCAGCTGCATGCCCTTGGCAATGCCCCGGCCATCGTGCTGCAGCAGGTCGAGGAACTTCTGGTTCCAGACCAGCAGGTTGCTGTCGCTGTCGAACATGCACAGGCCATGCGACATGTTGTTGAGGGCATCATCGAACAGGGCCGCCTGCTGCTGGGAGGCCTGGGCGAGTTCGGCATTGAGCCGTTGCGTCTCCAGCGCGCCCACAATGGTCTGGCGGACCGAAAGCGTGATGTCGGTCATGCCGAACATGAACAGCAGCAGGGTCGCGCCGACAATCTGGTAGAAAGCGATGGGGTTCAGCATCAGCCCCAGGCACATCGGGGCGGCGGCCAGATAGAGCTGGCTCAGCGCGATCCAGGGGCGGCCGGCATTGCGGCCGGTAATGCTGGCGGCATAGGCGGCGGTGGTCGTGGTGAGCATGAGATGGAGCGGCTCATTGTCGACCCGCAGCAGCGCCAGGAAGGTCACGAGGCCCAGCGAGAGCGCGAACAGGCCGGCGCCGGTGGCATAGACCAGCTCCCAGGTGGCGACCGAAGCGGGGGTAACCTGCTTGCCGCGGATATAGGCGAGGCCGATGGCGATGCGTGCGATGGCGATGGCCACGATGATGTCGGCGGTAATGCGCACCAGGATGTCATCGACGAGGATGGTAACGGTGACGGCGATCCATAGGCCAGCCAGTGCACCCGCAATGAGCGAGGCAAACGGATAGAACAGTCCGTTGACGAGCTGCAGTCGAATATCCAGCGACAGGGCTCGTTCAGAACGCAACATCGAGAGGAAGCGTTTGAACATCGCGTAATACCTCCGCGCGCATCATGCCCAGAAGATGTGAATATTTGTTTGCTTGGGGAGGGGACTAGCCGGGGGCTGCCGGCGCCTTGGAAGGGTCGCTTTGCGCGCCTATAGGTGAGAGGCAATGGAAAGGACGCGAAAATGGTCGACAGACTGAACGACGCCGAGCGCGAAGCGGCTCTGCAGGGGCTCAAGGGCTGGGTCTATGATGCGGCGGCCGATGCCATCAGCCATGTGTTCAAGTTCAAGGATTTCTCCGAGGCCTTCGGCTTCATGAGCCGGGTGGCGCTGGAAGCCGAGAAGGCAGGGCATCATCCGGACTGGTCCAACAGCTACAATGTGGTGACGATCCGGCTCTCGACCCATGATGCGGGTGGGCTGAGCGCCAAGGATATCGCGCTGGCCAAGGCGATCGACCAGATCGTGGCCTAGCGCGTTTTCAGCAAAAGTGACCCACTTTTGCGGTTCGAAAACGTGACAAACCAAAGAGCTGGAGCCATTGAGCCGTTTCAGCGAAACGGTGAAATGCTCTAGCGCCGGCCCGGGCTCAATGGAAATTGCGCCCCCCGGGCAGGGCGGCATAGGCGGTGCGGCGGGCCTTTTCGATCTCGATCATGGCGTTGCGGTCGCGGCTGGGATAGGGACCGGACTTGCCCTCGTCGCCCCGCGCCAGGATCCGGTCGCCGATATCGACGCCATGCGCCAGATCGAGCAGATGGCTGGTCATGTCGGTCAATTGCTCGGCAATGATATGAATCACGAGGCCCTCGCGCTGCAGCTTGCCGCGTACGGCCAGCATACGTGAGCCCAGCACGGTCTTGCGGTTCTTTTCAAAAACCTGCGGCCAGATCACGACATTGGCCACCCCGGCCTCATCCTCGAGCGTGGCAAAGATGATCCCCTTGGCTGTCCCCGGTCGCTGGCGCACCAGCACCAGGCCGGCCACTTCCACCTGGCTGCCGGGCCTGGCGTCGCGCAACTGATCCGACCGCAGGATGCGTCTGGCTTCCAGGACCGGGCGGATGAACTGCAGCGGGTGACCTTTGAGCGAAAAGGACAGGGTCGAATAGTCGTGGATCACTTCCTCGCCCATCAGCATCTTGGGCAGGTTGGCTTCGACATCGGCGTCGGTCTCCACCCGTCCGGCCGCCTCGAACAGAGGCAGGGTGTCCGCGCCATGCGTGCCGATCAGGCCCTTGACTACCCATAGCGCTTCGCGGCGATTAAGGCCGAGATCGGCAAAGGCATCGGCATGCGCCAGCTTTTCCAGCGCGGCTATCGGCAATTGCGTGCGCAGCCAGAGGTCGCGGATGGAATCGTAGCCGGCGCCGCGCCTGTCCACGATCTGCTGCTGGGCGTGCTTGCTCAAGCCGATGACGGCACTGAAACCGAGCAGGATCGACCGGCTGCTCCAGATATCGTGGCGCATGTCCTCGTGTTGCGACCAGACATGATCGCCGGCACTGCGTTCCTGCTCGGGCTTGACCAGAACATGCTCGACCTGGGAGCTGTTGATCTGCACTTCCTGCACATCGACACCATGCTCTATCGCGTCGCGGATGATCTGGCTGGGCGCGTAAAAGCCCATGGGCTGCGAATTGAGCAGGGCGGTGGCAAAGACATCGGGATAATGGCATTTGAGCCAGCAGGAGGCATAGACCAGAAGCGCAAAGCTGGCCGCATGGCTTTCGGGAAAGCCGTATTCGGCAAAGCCCTGGATCTGGGCGAAGCAGTTCCTGGCGAATTCGGGCGGATAGCCATTGGCCTGCATGCCCGTCATGAACTCGTCGCCGAACTGGGCGATCTTGCCCGTCCGCCGCCATGCCGCCATGGCCCGGCGCAGGCTGTCGGCCTTGCCGGGTGAAAACCCGGCGCCTTCGATGGCGATCTGCATCGCCTGCTCCTGAAACAGCGGCACGCCCATCGTGCGTTCGAGAACCGCCTTGAGCTTGTCGCCGTAATAGACCGGCTCTTCCAGCCCCTGGCGGCGGCGCAGATAGGGATGGACCATATTGCCCTGGATCGGGCCGGGCCGGACGATGGCGACCTCGATGATCAGGTCGTAGAACTTTGCCGGCTTCAGGCGCGGCAGCATGCTCATCTGCGCCCGGCTTTCGATCTGGAACACGCCCAGCGTATCGGCCCGCTGGATCATGGCATAGACGCGCGCCTTCTTGCCCTGGTCGGGATCGGCCTCTTCGCTCAGCAGGTCGACCAGCTTGAGCTGTTGCCCATAATGCTCATCCATCAGCTCGAACGCCCGGCGCAGGCAGCTCAGCATGCCCAGGGCCAATATATCGACCTTGAGGATGGCCAAGGCATCGATGTCGTCCTTGTTCCATTCGATGATCTGCCGGCTCTCCATGGCCGTCTTGCCGATCGGCACCAGGCTTTCGAGCGAATCGCGGGTGATGACGAAGCCGCCGACATGCTGGCTGAGATGGCGGGGAAAGCCGCGCAGCACCTTGACCACCTCGAACATCTGGGCAAGCACCGGATCATCCGGGCTGAGCCCGATCGTCCCCAGGTCACCCAGATCGAGTTTCTGCCCCCAGCCCCAATGCAGCTGGTTCAGCGCGGCAACCGTGTCGTCGGACACACCGAACACTTTTGCGGTTTCGCGAATGGCGCTCTTGGAGCGGTAGGAGATGACATTGGCGGTCAGGCCGGTGCGCTTGCCGCCATACTTTTTATAGACATATTGCATCACCTCTTCACGCCGCTCATGCTCGAAATCGACGTCGATATCGGGCGGTTCGTCGCGCTCGGTCGAGATGAAGCGACCAAAGACCAGCGTGCCGGTCTCGGGATTGACCTCGGTGATCTCGAGGCAAAAGCAGACCGTGGAATTGGCCGCCGAGCCGCGCCCCTGGCAGAGGATATTGAGCGTATAGCGGGCATGCTGGACAATATCGTGCACGGTCAGGAAATAGGCCGCATAGCCTTTGAAGCCGATCAGGCACAGCTCGGTCCAGATCGTCTTCTTGATGCTGTCGGGCACGCCCTGGGGGAAGCGCTTCGCCGCACCCTGCCAGGTCAGCCGTTCCAGCGTCTGCTGCGCCGTCTCGCCATTGCCGATGGTTTCTTCGGGATAGTTGTATTTCAGCTGGTCGAGCGCGAAGTCGATGCGGGCGATGAAAAGCTGCGTTTGCGTGATGGCATGGGGATGCTCGCGGAACAGCCGGGCCATTTCAGAGGCCGGCTTGAGATGCCGCTCGGCATTGGCGGCAAGCCGGAAGCCGGCGCTTTCCAGCGTCAGGTGCTCGCGGATGCAGGTCACCACATCCTGGACGATGCGCCGGTCCGGCTCGTGGTAGCGCACGTCATTGCTGGCCAGCATGGTGGCGCGATGCCGCCTGGCCAGTTCATCGATCCGGTTGAGCCGGGCGCGATCCTGGCCATCAAAGCGCGGGGCCCCGGCGACCCAGACAGAGCCGGGCGACCTTGTGGTGAGCGTCTCCAGCGTCCTTTCGGTCAGGCCCCAATCGGTTTCGTCGGGGATGAGAATGAAGAGCTGGCCCTGGGCATGGTTTTCCGATGGACCCTGCTCGACCGCCGAGACCGGATCACCCGAACCGAACAGGTCGCTCAGATAGAGGACGGGCTTGCCCTTCTCCCCCCGCTGATTGCCCCGGGTGAGCAGCTTGCACAGCCGGCCATAGGCCACCCGGTCGGTGGGATAGGCGATGATATCAGGCGTGCCGTCGGCAAAGCACAGGCGCACGCCGACCAGATAGCGGAAGTCGGAGAAGCGGTCTTCGTCCCGGTCGCGGGCAATGACATAGCCGCGCACCACGCCGGCAAAGCTGTTGCGATCGGTCACGCCAAAGGCCTTGAGGCCCAGATGCATGGCGGCAGAGACCATTTCTTCGGGCGATGACCCGCTCTGCAGGAAGGAAAAATTGGTGGTCGATACCAGTTCGGCAAAGTCAGGTACCGGCGGCGACTGCAGCCGCCCGCCCTGCCGGGGCTGCAGATGGATGATGTCGCTCATGCGAAAAATCCGTGCAGATACCAGTTGCCGTCACCATAGGCGCCCTGCCGATAAATCCAGAACCGTCGGCCCTGGGCATCCTCGGCTACATAATAGTCCCGGCTTCCGGCGTCGGGATCGTGCAGCGCCAGGTCGGGCAGATAGGGTGGCTGTTCCGGCTTTTCGCCCGGCTCGGGCGGTTTTGGCACAAAGGGCGGCACCAGTTGCAGGCGCTGCCCGGTGCGCCACCATTCGGCCCCCAGCCGTTCGGGACCTTCCGCCTTGATCAGCCGGTAACTCGCCCGCCGCCAGATCATCGACGCCGGCAGGCCATCGGGCACTTCGGCATTGATGGCCACCAGTTCGGGCACCGGCAGCAGGCGCAGCGGACGGTCCAGCCCTATGGAGGGCTCTGCCGAAGCCTGCGGGACATAAGCCATCGCCGGCACCAGCCGCGCTGCCCGTTCGGGAATATGGGTGGCGACGAATTGCGTGCGCAGCACGGCCAGAGGCCCCAAGCGGCTGCTCATCCGGTCCTGCAGTTGATCGAGGTCCTCGCTGCCGTCGCGGGTGGCAAAGGCCCCCAGCTGAACCGCATCGAGTTCCCCCACCGAACTCACCGCCAACCGGATCATGTCGATGCCGAAGCCGGCATCATATTCGCCTTCAAGCCGCTCGGAGCGGTTGGAAAAGAGCTTGCTGATATGATCGGGATCGCGCGTCAGCCGGGCCGCGTTGATCGACAGCGTGATGATCTTGTGATCGACGCGATAGAGGAAAAGATGAAAGGCCTGTCCGCCAAGGCCTTCGGCTTCCAGCCTGATGGCGAGCTGGATGGCCAGGTCATGGGTGGTCATCAGCACGTCGTCCATCAGCCCGATCGGATCGGTGAAGCGCCGTTCGGCATAGCGCTCGGCGACCGGAATGCGCGGCACCATGCGCTCTTGCAGCAAGCCATAGGCCTGGTCGAGCCGCTGCAACAGCGACAGCCCGAAGCGGGCCTGCAACGGCTTGCGCTCGCGCGGCCGCAGCTGGCCGATGGTCTTGAGACCCATCTGGCTCAGCCCGGCGATCTGCGCCGGGCTCAGGCGCAAGGCATTGACCGGCAGCGCATCGAGCACGGCTTCCAGGTCGGGGTTTTCGACCACCTGGCTGCGGGCAAAATGGCTGACCGCCCAGGCAGCGCCAATGGTGGGAGCAATGGCGCCGGCGACCGTATAGCCAAGCGCGCGCAGGCGGGTGAGCAGCAGGCGCAGCATGGGGCCTTCGCCCCCAAACAGGTGGGCGACCCCGGTAATGTCGAGCACCAGGTCGCCAAAACGGGTGACATCGTCCATCACCGCGACCAGCGGGCTGGCATTGGAATGCCAGTCGGCAAAATCGGCAAAGACCGCCTCCAGCACAGGCCGGTCGATCTCACGGACCGTCAGCGTCGGCACCATGGCGCGCGCATCGGCCAGGTTTTGCCCCACGCTGAGCCCGGCCCGGCCGGCCTCGGCATCCAGCGCCGCGAGCCGCAGCCCGCCCTTGATGCGCTCATAGAGCGCCAGCGGACCCTTGAGCCCCGGCTCACGCCGTTTCAGCCAATCGGTCGGCCAGGTGGGCAGGAACAGCGCCAGGAAACGGCGGCCCGGCAGCAGAGCCGGTTGCGTTGCGGCGTGCAGCATCGAGTGTGGTGAATCCATCTTGCGTCCAACCCAGGAGCCATTCGGTTTGCTGATTGAGGAGAACCCCCTTTTCCAGCTGTGCCCGCCACTGCGGGGCGCCGGGGGCAAAGGGATCAAAGCGCTTGCGGGCGCTCAGTGCCGGGGTCAGTCGCCAGCGCAGATGCGCCGCGCTGGCCTCCCGGTCGGTGCCATAACGCAACATGAGAATAGAACTGCCGGCACTGGCGGCCCGCAGGCTGAGCCGACGGCTGGCGGTGAAATCGAGGATCTTGTTGTGCCCGGCGATATCGGCCAGCACGGCCGCCACCGCCTTGCAGGCCAGCGCCTCTTCGGCCGCCCACAGCAGCTCGACCATGGTGGCGGCCCGCACCAGCACCAGCGCATCGGGGTCAAAGCCGAAGCTGAGCAGGCCCGGCCCATAGGGCAGGCCCATTTCCTGGCTGTCCTTGACCAGCTGCAGATAGATGACGGCCGGGCGCTGGCGGGTCAGCAGGCCCCTGGCCTGGGCCAGGGCAAAGCCCAGCACGGCCCCGGCATGGCGGCGCTCATCGGTGAACACTTCCTGCAGCAAGCCGCCCGCCGGCAGCGGAAAACCGGCTGCAGGATCGCGGGTCACTACCCGCGCTTCGGCCAAAGCCGGCTTGCGCTCGATATCGGCAATAGCGTCCCGCAGCGCGGCAAGGCGCTGTTGGTGGTCTGGCGAGCCCATTGGCGCAGCCTTATGAGTGAACAAAACAGGAACACTTAGACTCCGAATCCGGCGAGAGTCGAGTCCTTTTTCGGGGTCCCTGGTGTGGCCATTGCGCATCAAACCCGGTCAAGAGCGCGTGAGCCAGGCAACTGACCATTGAGCAAATGGCTTTGATGACTAAGTCTGGCTTGCCTGCCCTCCCGGCGCCGCCTGCCAGAGCTGTTCCGTCGCACCCCGAAAAGAGGCACCTGCCATGTTCGAGGCCCTTACCCGCCTGTTCTCCAGACCCGAAGAAGCCATCGACAGCAACGATCCCCAGCTGGCCGTGGCGGCGCTGCTGGTGCATCTGGCCGCGGTCGACGGACAGATGACCGAGGCCGAGCGGCAGGTGATCAAGAATGCGCTGATGGATCAGTACGCGCTGGACGAGCCCAGCGTCGGCCGGCTGATCAAGGAGGCGGCGCTGCGCGATGCCGAGGCGGTGGACCTTTACCGGTTCACCTCAAGCCTGGCCTCGCTGGAACTGGCCGAGCGCCTCGAGATCATCCGCATGATGTGGACGGTGGTGTTTGCCGACCAGAGCAATCACGAGATGGAAGACAATATGGTCTGGCGCGTCGCCGAACTGATCGGCGTCTCCAGCCGCGACCGCACCATCCTGCGCCGGCAGATCGGCAAGGCCGAAGAGGCTTGATCGTATCCGGCAGGGCAAATCGCGCCAGTGGCGCGATTTGAGCGCGCAAGACCAGGAGACCTATGGTCGAGTGGCACGAACCCTCCATAGACGGCCCGTCCCAAACAAAACAGCCTCCGGATCACGCCGGAGGCTGCTGCTTATTCAGCGATCGATCAGGCCTAAGCCGCCTGGCGTTCCACCATCATCTTCTTGATTTCGGCGATAGCCTTGGCCGGGTTCAGCCCCTTGGGGCAGACCTTGGCGCAGTTCATGATGGTGTGGCAGCGGAACAGCTTGAAGGGGTCTTCGAGGTCATCAAGGCGTTCCTGGGTGGTCTCGTCGCGGCTGTCGATCAGCCAGCGATAGGCCTGCAGCAGGGCGGCAGGCCCCAGATACTTGTCGCCATTCCACCAATAGCTCGGGCACGAGGTCGAGCAGCAGGCGCAGAGGATGCATTCATAGAGCCCGTCCAGCTTGGCGCGCTGGGGCACTGTCTGCGTCCATTCCTTTTCCGGAGTGGGCGAGGTGGTCTTGAGCCAGGGCTCGATGGCGCGGTGCTGGGCGTAAAAGGTGCTGAGGTCCGGCACCAGATCCTTGACCACCGGCATATGCGGCAGCGGATAGATCTTGATGGGGCCCGAGCTCTCTTCCATGCCCTTGGTGCAGGCCAGGGTGTTGAGCCCGTTGATATTCATCGAGCAGGAGCCGCAAATGCCCTCGCGGCAGGAGCGGCGCAGGGTCAGCGTGGGGTCGACCTTGTTCTTGATCCAGAGCAGGCCATCCAGGATCATCGGGCCGCAATCGTCGAGGTCGACGAAATAGGTGTCGATGCGCGGATTGGCCGACTGGTCGGGGTCATAGCGATAGATGTGGTATTCGCGCAGCCGCTTGGCCGCAGCCGGCTTGGGCCAGGATTTGCCCTTGGCGGGGCGATCGGCCTTGGGGAGCATCAGTTCGACCATGGGTCGGTCTTCCTTTTTTACGCACGCTGCTCAACACAGCGCGAAATCCTAGTAGTCCGGCTTGCAGACCTGGTTGCTCTTGGCGACATAGGTATTGTAGGCGACGAAATCGCTGTCGGCCGGGGTGCCGCCCTTCATGGAGGCGATCACCACCCCCATGAAGCGCTCGTCGATCAGCGTCATGGCCGCCTCGGCCTTGCAGGCGCACAGCGTGTCGTTCTGGGCAATGCCCATGCAGACACGATAAAACTCGTCCTTTTGCTCTGCTGTGGGTGCTGCGGCGAAAGCCGGCACGCTCAGCAGGCCCAGCATGGCCAGCACGGCTAAAAATCTCATCTCAGCTCCTTGCGGATCACCAGTTTCAGCCCCGACCAGGTCTGGTCGACAGCACAGACCTTCACATCAACCAGCCCGATGGGCAGCAGCACCGTGCGGATCACATCCTCGGTGATGTCGGTGGCCAGTTTGGCCGCCTTTTTGGGCCAGCTCACCCAGATCATGCCGTCCCGGGCGATCAGGTCGAGCAGGCGCTGGCCCAGCGTCTCGAGCACGGCGCGGGCACTGGTGAAGATATGGATGACGTCATAACCGGGCGCCGCATCGCCGAGCTGGTCGAGCGTGACCCGGCTGGATTCAGCAAAGGCGCGGGCCGTGGCGAGCTCGGCCAGGGACGAGGGCAGGTCGATGAACAGCGCCCGCTGCCCATCCTTGAGCCCGAGCTTTTGCGCCAAAGGCGTGCCCGAATATTGAGTATCCGGCATCAGTCCACCCGCCTCTGATAGCGAGCGTCATCGAGAGAGCCCACGACTGCTCCGTCTGCGGCATGACCCAGGCAACCGTGCAGCTCCAGGGCCTTGCCGGGAACCAGGCGCACGTCGCAACTGACCATCTGGCCATCCGGCGTGTCATCGGCAAAATAACGCCAGAACTTCTCCGCCTTGAATTCGTAGCCGCCGTGCTGGTCCCAGCAATCGATCAGCGGGCGCCCCTCGCAGGAATAGGCGTCCAGCTCACCGGTAATGCCACCTTCAAGGCACATCCCCGCAGCAATGGTGAAGTCGGGGTCCGTGCGCAAGTTTTCGATTTCCGGGCCCCATTGAGTCTGCGTCCAGCAGCCCTGCATGGCCGCGGCAAAGCCTTCGGCGGTCTCCGACACAGCCAGCGCCGGGAGCGACGTCCCCAGCGCGAAGGGTACTGCAGCGAGGGCCGCCAGGCGCATGATCAGTACACCCGTGCCTTGGGCGCGATCTTCTTGAGGTCGATGCCGCCTTCGCTTTCGGGGGTCAGCGGGTCGAGATGAACCGGGCGATAGCCCAGCTTGACCGCGCCGGTATCGGTGTCGATCCAGCCCAAAGTGTGCTTGCGCCAGTTGACGTCGTCGCGGGAGGCAAAATCCTCGCGGGCATGGGCGCCGCGGCTTTCCTCGCGCGCTTCGGCCGAGACCACGGTAACCATGGCATTGGCCATCAGGTTCTCCAGCTCGAGCGTCTCGACCAGATCGGAATTCCAGATCAGCGAGCGGTCACTAACCGCGACGTCCTTGAGCTGGCCATAGATTTCGCTCATGCGCCGGACGCCGGACTGCAGCGTTTCGCCGGTGCGGAACACGGCGGCGTCTTCCTGCATGGTGTGCTGCATGGCGTCGCGGATGGCGGCGGTCGGCTTGGTGCCGGCAGCGTGGCGCAGGCGATCGAAGCGGGCCAGAATCTTGTCGTCCTGGGCCTTGTTGATGGAAGGGATCGGGCTGGCACGGTCGATCACCTTGCCGGCGCGGATGGCGGCGGCGCGGCCGAACACCACCAGATCGGTCAGCGAATTGGAGCCCAGGCGATTGGCGCCATGCACCGAGGCGCAGGCGGCTTCGCCCACGGCCATCAGGCCGGGCACCACGGCGTCGGGGTTTTCCGGCGTCGGGTTGAGCACTTCGCCATGATAATTGGCGGGGATGCCGCCCATATTGTAGTGCACCGTGGGGATCACCGGGATCGGCTCGCGCGTCAGGTCGACGCCGGCAAAGATCTTGGCGCTCTCGGTGATGCCGGGGAGGCGCACGGCCAGCACGGCGGGATCGAGATGATCGAGGTGCAGGTAGATGTGGTCCTTCTTGGGACCGACGCCGCGGCCTTCGCGGATTTCCAGGGTCATGCAGCGGCTGACGACGTCGCGCGATGCCAGGTCCTTGGCATTGGGGGCATAGCGCTCCATGAAGCGCTCGCCTTCCGAATTGGTGAGGTAGCCGCCCTCGCCGCGGGCGCCCTCGGTGATCAGCACGCCGGCGCCATAGATGCCGGTGGGATGGAACTGCACGAATTCCATGTCCTGCAGCGGCAGGCCGGCGCGGGCGACCATGCCATTGCCGTCGCCGGTGCAGGTATGGGCCGAGGTGGCCGAGAAATAGGAGCGGCCATAGCCGCCGGTGGCCAGAACCGTGGTCTTGGCGCGGAAGCGGTGCAGCGTGCCGTCATCGAGCTTCCAGGCGATCACGCCCTCGCAGGCGCCGTTCTCGCCCATGATCAGGTCGAGGGCGAAATATTCGATATAGAATTCGGCATTGTGGCGCAGGCTCTGGCCATAGAGCGTGTGGAGAATCGCGTGGCCGGTACGGTCGGCGGCGGCGCAGGTGCGCTGCACCGGCGGGCCATCGCCGAATTCGGTCATGTGGCCGCCAAAGGGGCGCTGGTAGATCTTGCCGTCTTCGGTGCGCGAGAAGGGCACGCCGTAATGCTCGAGCTCATAGATGGCGGCCGGGGCCTCGCGCGCCAGATATTCCATGGCGTCATTGTCGCCCAGCCAGTCCGACCCCTTGACGGTGTCGTACATGTGCCATTTCCAGCTGTCGGGACCCATGTTCTGCAGCGAGGCGGCAATGCCGCCCTGCGCGGCCACGGTATGGCTGCGGGTGGGGAAGACCTTGGTGATGCAGGCGGTGCGGAGGCCCTGTTCGGCCATGCCCAGCGTGGCGCGGAGGCCCGCGCCGCCGGCGCCCACCACCACCACGTCGAATTCGTGGTCGATGAGTTCGTATTGCGCCATGACCATTAACCCCAGAAGACGAGCTTGAGAATGGCGGCCAGGCCGGCCACCGCGATGAAGATGCAGAAGGCGGTATTGAGTGCCATGAAGCGGGCAAAGGCGGCGCCGTGGAAATAGTCTTCCAGCGTGTCGCGCATGCCGTTGCGCATATGCACGGTGACGATCACCAGCAGCACGGCGAGCGGCAGGCCGATAAAGGCGTTGCCGATGGTGGCTACCATGTCGGTGCGGTCCTGCCCGGCCAGACGCAGCACGATATAGGCCAGCAGGCCGATGAACAGGATATTGATCGCGCCGGTCACCCGCTGGGTGATGAAATGGCGCGTCGAGGCTTTGGCATTGCCATACTTGGTCTTGGGATTGGCGACCACGGCGTCAGGAATGCGATCGCTCATCTCAGCCCACCCATACAAAAACGGTCCAGACCAAGAGGGTCAGGACGATCGAGGCCACCAGATTGGCCCAGGCCAGGGCTTCGCGCTGGCCCGGCTCCATGCCGAGGGTGAAA